>JAUNKJ010000146.1 GCA_030532785.1 Cardiobacteriaceae bacterium | reverse complement strand
ACGCCCCCAAAGCCATCGGCCCCTACTCGCAAGCCGTGCGCGTCGGCAACCTCGTCTACCTCTCAGGACAAATCCCCCTGAACCCGGAAACCATGGAACTCGAAGAAGGCTTCGCCGCACAAACCCACCGCGTCTTCAAAAACCTGCAAGCCGTGTGCATCGCCGCCGGCGGCAGCCTCGCCAACATCGTCAAACTCAACATCTACGTCACCGATCTCGCCAACTTCGCCGAACTCAACGACATCATGGGCACCTACTTCAGCGCCCCCTACCCTGCCCGCGCCGCCATCCAGGTCTGCGCCCTGCCCAAAGACGCCATGGTGGAAATGGAAGCCGTCTACGCTGACTGATTCCATAAAAACACCAAAAATAGTCATTTTTTACCATCCTTAAGCGCTTATCGTGAGAAAATTTCCCACGATAAGCGCTTAATAGTGACTGGAACAACTCGCGAAGCGAAAGAAAATTTACCATCTCAACCGTAGGGTGGGCTTCAGCCCACCGCTGCGAAACAGCGTAGGGACGTTGCCTGCAACGTCCACCGCCGAACACAAAATCAAAGCCGTAGGATGGGTGTAAACCCATGCGGTATCGCGAAGCGATTTTATGCCGGCACGTATCTCCTATATCGCAAACCGCATGGGCTTACGCCCATCCTACAAAAAATCACAAAACTATCAAAAATAGTCATTTTTTACCATTCTTAAGCGCTTATCGTGAGAAAATTTCCCACGATAAGCGCTTAAAAGTGACTGGAACAGCTCGCAAAGCGAGAGAAAACTTATCACCTCACCCGTAGGGTGGGCTTCAGCCCACCGTTTGCCCGCAGGGCAAATCGCTTTGCGATAGCGCATGGACGTGGGTGCCCTAGGGCGTGTTGACAATTCAGATTTTTATACAATGAACTTCAAATAAAGCAACAAACTAAAGCCCCTCCCCCTCGAGGGGGAGGGGTTGGGGAGAGGGGGATAGAGAAATTCGCGCAGCGACAAAACCCTCAAGATTTCAAACTGCTTTTTGAGTTCCTGCAAATTCCACTCATGAATTGTCAACAGCCCCTAGATTACGTCCATCCTACGCATCGCTGCGCGACGGTGGGCTAAAGCCCACCCTACAATCATTCATAAAATCATCAAAAATAGTTATTTTTTACCATCGAAAAGCGCTTATCATGAGAAAATTTCCCACAATAAGCGCTTTTTTATGAGAAAATTTCTCACCCCTTTCACACCCCCACAAAAAAAGGCGCTGATGCGCCTTTTTGCTTGGTTGTTTCCGCCGCTTATTCGCTGACGATGAGTTCATCCCATTTGGGGATGTTTTCGCTGTTGATGATGTCGGGGAAGTTGCTGAAGCGCTTGTCGTAGGCCCAATGCAGGTTTTGCCAGTAGAGGGGGACGAGTGCCGCGTCGTCGTATTCGATTTTGCTGATTTTCTTCAAAATTTCGCCGCGTTTGCCGTTGTCCACGGTGATCATCGCTTCTTCGATCAGCGCATCGAGTTCGGCGTTGGCGTAGCCGCAGTTGTACTGGCCGAGGCCTTTTTCCTTGTCTTTGCTGTGGGTGATGTAGGTGGCGTAATCGATGGAGTCGGCGGTGATCGGGGCGATGCCGAGCATGTTCATGCCGGTCTGGCATTTGTCGCGTTCGACGAAGTATTGCGCGCGCGGCATGGTGGAAAGATTGGCCTTGATGTTGATTTTCGCGAGCATGGCGGCGACGGCCTGGGCGATTTTTTCGTCGTTGATGTAGCGGTCGTTGGGGGCGATCATGTCGATGGCAAAGCCTTGTTCGTAACCGGCTTCTTTCATGAGCGCCTTGGCTTTGTCAAGGTCGAAGACGGGGACGAGGCTTTCGTCGTGACCGAGGTAGCCGGGCGGCGAGTTCTGCGCGGCGGCGGTCGCTGATTCGCGCATGATTTTGTCGACGAGTCCCTGGTTGTTGACGGCGTAGTTCACGGCCTGGCGCACGCGCAAGTCTTTGAATGCCGGTTGGATGTCGCTGTTCATGTAGAAGAAGAGGACGCGGCTGCTCGGGATGCTGTGGAAGGCGAGTTTGTCGCTTTTTTTCACGCGTTCGACGTCCGCTGGCGGCACGGGGAAGATCCAGTCGACGTCGCCTGCGATCAGCGCGCTGATGCGGGTGGCGTTTTCCTTGATGGGGACGAGGGTGATTTTGTCGACGTTGCCGGTTTTGCCATAGAAATCCGCGTTTTTGACGTAGACGGATTTGACGCCCTGCTGTCTGGACTCGACTTTGAAGGCACCGGTGCCGGAGGTGTGGTGTTCGGCGAAGCTGCCACCCTCAAGCGCGATCAGCGCTTTGTCGCGCCCCTGTTCGTCAGTGCCGCTGTAGAACTGGCTGTCCATGATGAAGAGGTTGGTGAGCATTTGCAGCGTCAGCGGATAGGGTTTTTTCTCCACGATTTCCACGGTGTAGTCGTCGATTTTGCGGATGCTTTCAAAGGGGGCGATGACGCTTTTGAAGTTGGGCGCGTCTTTGGCGCGGTTGAAGCTGAAGACGACGTCATCGGCGGTAAAGGCGTTGCCGCTGTGGAATTTGACGTCGCGGCGCAGGTGGAAGCGCATGACGTTGTCGCCGACGCGTTCCCATTTTTCCGCGAGACGCGGCTGGATGTCGTTTTTGTGGTTGTAGCGCACCAGCGGGTCGAAGATGAGGTTGGCCATTTGGATGGTATCGGCGGAAAGCTGCTGCATGGGGTCGAGCGATACCGGGTCGGCATCGTAGGCGATGGTGATGTCGGCGGCGTGGCTCGCGGCGGCGGCAAGGGCAAGGCTTAACAGGCTTTTGCGGAACATAGGTTCTCCTCTTGGTTAATGAAATGATGTTGCTGGTAGGCTGGGTTAGGCGTTAGCCGTAACCCAGCAAATACTTCAAATCCCGCGCTGGGTTACGCCCTTCGGGCTAACCCAGCCTACCGGGTTTTCAGCGCGCCGCGCCCGACAAACGGCACAATTCGATCACCATCTCGCAGGCTTTTTCGAACGATTTCAGCGGCAAAAATTCGTTGGGCGAATGGAAATTGTGCGCGCCGGTGAAGATGTTGGGCGTCAGCACCCCGCGCGCGGACAGCTCCGAGCCGTCGGTGCCGCCGCGCATGGCAAAGGGTTTGGGGGCAATGCCGAGGTTTGCCATCGCGGTGAAGATATGGTCGATGGCGTGGCGGTTGGCGTCTGTTACCGCATCGCGAATATTGGCGTAGGTGTCTTCGATGGTGAGCCTGAGCCGCGCGCGCGGATGGCGCGCCTGTACCGTGTCAACTACTTGCTGCAAATAGGCTTTTTTCGCGGCGAATCCGGCGCGGTCATGGTCGCGGATGCTGAAGTCAAGGGTGGCGAAGGACTGGTTGCCGCTCATGCCGTTGAGCCAAATATAGCCTTCGCGATTTTCTGTGTTTTCCGGGGTTTGCAGGCGGTCGAGCAGATTGGCGACGTCGACGGCGACGAGATTGGGGTTGACCAGCACGCCTTTCGCCGACATCGGATGCGCGGGGACGCCGTCGATGCGCAGATGGGCGTGGGCGGCGTTGAAGGTTTCATAGCACAGTTCGCCAATGGCGCAGCAGTCAAGCGTATAGGCGTAATCCACGGGAAAATCTGCCAAATCCAGCGCCTTTGCCCCGAGAAGACCGATTTCCTCGTCCGGCACGAAGGCAATGCGTACTTCGCCATGCGGCAGCCCATCGCGCTGGATCACGTCGAGCGCGGTCATGATGCTGGCAATGGCGGATTTGTCGTCGGCACCGAGGACGCTGGTGCCGTCGCTCACGATAATGTCGTCGCCAATATAGGCTTCGATTTCAGGATGATTGGCGACGCGCAGCCACAAATCCTTGTCGGCATTGAGACAAATATCGCCCCCGGCGTAATCGCGCACGATCTGCGGGCGAATCTCGGGCGAGAGGTTGACATCCACAGTATCGAGATGGGCGATAAAGCCGATCACGGGCGCGTTTTCATGGCCGGGGGTGGCGGGCAGGCGCGCGGTGGTAATCGCCTGCGCATTGGTTTGCACCTCAAGCAGCCCCAGCGCGCGCAATTCGTCGGCGAGCAACAGCGACAACGTGCGCTGCCCTTCGCTGCTCGGCAATAGACCTTTGCCCGCCTCGCTCTGGCTCGCGATGGCAAGGTAGCGGAAAAAACGGTCACAAAGCGCTTCACGCATGGGAGACTCCCGGATGACAAAGCGCGCCAGTATATGCCGCGTGCCGCGTCTCGCCAATCATCGGCAAAGATTTTTGCATAACTCCATATTTATGCAAAAAATAATCGTTTTTTACCGCAACAAGCGCTTGCGTGTGGTAAAAAACACCTATGCAAGCGCTTTTGAATGAGAAAAAATACCGACACCCCTTTTACCTCCCTTTCTTGTATAATCGCGCGCTTTTGTTTTATCGGGGAATAGCATGGAACTGAACATGACTTACCAGCGCATCGACGACCTGCTCGCGCGGGAACAGGCGCTTAGGGGGTATCTTTGACTACGAGGGCAAATCCGAGCGCCTCGATGAAGTCAACCGCGAACTGGAATCGCCCACGGTGTGGGACGACCCGGAAAACGCCGCAAACCTGACGCGCGAGCGCGCCTCCCTCATGGGCGTGGTCAACACCCTGGACGACCTCAAAAGCGGCCTTGGCGATACGCGCGAACTCATCGAACTCGCGGAAATGGAAGACGATGAAGACACGGTCAACGCGCTGATTGCCGACATCGACACTCACGCCGCAAAAATCGAAGACCTCGAATTCCGCCGCATGTTCGCGGGCGAACTCGACGCCAACAACGCCTTCCTCGACATCCAGGCCGGCTCCGGCGGCACCGAAGCGCAGGATTGGGCATCCATGCTCTTGCGCATGTATTTGCGCTGGGGCGAAGCCAAGGGCTTCAAAACCGAACTCATCGAAGAATCGCCGGGCGAAGTGGCGGGCATCAAATCCGCCACCATCCAGTTTGAAGGGGAATACGCCTACGGCTGGCTGCGCACCGAAATCGGCGTGCACCGCCTCGTGCGCA
>JAUNKJ010000145.1 GCA_030532785.1 Cardiobacteriaceae bacterium | reverse complement strand
TTGAAGACGAAGCGGCGGCTGCCGTCTTCGCGGTAGCGGACAAAGGCGCTGCCGGTGGCTTCGCCTTTGGCGATGGCGATGCCGCTGGTGTCGACGCCGTCCTGTTGCAGGCGCTGGATGTTCAGCGCCCCGAAATCATCATCGCCGACGCGGGAGAGGATGGCGCAGGGGACGCCGAGTTTGCCCACCTGGTCGATGAAGATGGCGGGCGCGCCCGAGGGGAAGGGGCCGATCAGGGGTTGCGGCTGGAGGAAGCCGTCGCCTTTTTCCGTGGCAACGATTTCTGCGAGGATTTCGCCGATGGTGAGGATTTTCATGAGGCCTTCCTTGTTTCATGTGTCCTTTTTCTGTTTGGCGCGTACATCGAGCCAGACAGCAACGAGAATAACCAGTCCTTTGACAATGAGTTGATAGAAATACGGCACGGAGAGCATGTTCATGCCGTTGTTGAGGACGCCGATGATGAGCGCGCCGATCAGTGTACCAATCATGGTGCCAACCCCGCCCGCGAGACTGGTGCCGCCCAGTACCGCAGCGGCGATGGCGTCGAGTTCGTAGCTCAGTCCCGCGTTGGTTTGCGCCGAGTAGAGGCGCGAGGAGAGGAGGATGCCGGCAATGGCTGCCATCAGCCCCGAGATCATGAAGATGACGATTTTCAGGCGCGCGACGCGAATGCCGGAGTAAAGCGCCGCTTCGCGGTTGCCGCCCGCGAGATAGGTCTGGCGGCCGAAGACGGTGGCAGACAGCAGCACATGGTTGGCGAGGAACAACCCCAGCAATATCCACACGATAAACGGCACGCCGAGCCATTTCCCCGCGCCGATGGCGAGCCAGCCCGCATCCATGATCATCGCCGGTGCGCCGTTGGTGGGCAGGCTTACGAGGCCGCGATAAATGCCCATGGTGGCGACGGTAACGATAAACGAGGGCAGCATCAGTTTGGCGCTCAACACGCCGTTGACCGCGCCCATCAGCAGCCCGGCGAGCAGCGTCAGCAGCAGCGCTGGCACAAAACCCCAGCCAAGGGCGAACACTTGCGCGCCCACCATGCCCGCCACCGCGAGCATCGACCCCACGGAGAGGTCGATATCGCCCAAGAGAATCACCCAGGTCATGCCGAAGGCGAGAATGGCGACCACTGCCACCTGCTGGAGAATATTCATGAAATTGTGTACACGCAGGAAATGCGGACTCAGCACGGAGAACACGGCGCAGAGTACGGCAAGGGCGATGACGATGCCGCCGTATTGGCGGAAAGCGGCGTTAAGCGAATGCGGCATGGGGAGTTTGTCCTGTGGCAAAGGCCATGATGGTTTGCGGATGAAAGTCGTCGCGGCCAAGGGTGGCGCTCACGCGCCCTTCGTGCATCACGACAACGCGGTCGGAAAGGCCAAGCAATTCCGGCAGTTCCGAGGAAACGAGGAGAATCGCCGTGCCTTCGGCGGCGAGTTCGCGGATGATGCGGTAAATCTCGAATTTCGCGCCCACATCCACGCCGCGCGTCGGTTCATCGAGAATCAAAACATGGGGATAGGTGCCAAGCCATTTGGCGAGTACCACTTTCTGCTGGTTGCCGCCAGAAAGCGTCTCGGCACGCGCTTCGATGGAGGCTGTGCGCACCGCCAGACGCTTTGCCTCGGCTTCGGCATGGGCGCGTTCGGCATTTTTGCGCAGGAAACCGCCGCGCGTGGTGAAGCGCGGGAGCGCCGCCATGCTCATGTTGCGGCGCAGGGCATGCGGCAAAACCAGCCCCTGTTCCTTGCGGTTTTCCGTGACGAAACCTATGCCATAACGAATCGCTTCCGCCGGGTTGCGCACGCGGATGGGCGAGCCGTCGAGCAGCATCTCGCCCGAATGCGGCAACATGCCGAAAAGCGCGTTCATCACCTCGCTCCGCCCTGCGCCGACAAGGCCGAAAAAGCCCAAAATCTCGCCCGGCCACACCGCGAAATCCACATCGCGGAAAGCGCTTTTGTGCGACAAAGCGCGCACTTGCAGCGCGGGCGGCGTGCCTTCTGGCGCGGGCGTTTGTGGCAGACGCGGCGGATACATCTGCGTCATCTCGCGCCCGACCATCAGAGCGATGAGGCCGTCTATCGACGCTTCGGCGCGGGTCAGCGTCGCCACGCGTTCCCCGTCGCGCAACACCGTAATATCATCGGAAAGGCGCATGATTTCTTCCATGCGGTGCGAAATGTAAACCACCGCCTTGCCCGCCTGGGTGAGACGGGCAATGATGGCAAAAAGACGCTCCGCCTCGGCGTCGGACAAGGACGAGGTGGGTTCGTCCAAAATCACCACCTCCGCCGCGTGCGACAGCCCCTTGGCGATTTCCACCAACTGGCGTTGCGCAATCGACAAATCGGCAACCCGCGCCTCCACATCAATCGGCAAATCGAGATCGGCGACCAGCGCCCGCGCCTTGGCATAAAGCGCCTTGCGGTCGATAAAGCCGAAGCGCGCCGGTTCGCGGGTGGCGAAAATGTTTTCCGCCACCGTCAGATGGTTGCACAGACTCAGTTCCTGAAAGACCACGGCAATGCCCGCCGCTGCCGCCTCGCGCGGATTTTTCGGGGCATAGGGCTTGCCGTGGCGTTGCATCGTGCCCTCGCCCGGCTGATGCACCCCAGCAAGAATCTTGATCAGGGTGGATTTGCCCGCGCCGTTCTCGCCGAGCAGGGTATGCACGCGACCGCGCCGCAGCGTCAAATCAACGCCCTGCAACGCGGCCACCCCGGCAAAACGCTTGCCGATGCCGTGCAGGGAAAGCAGGATGTCGTCCATATCCAGAGTGGTTTTTCAAAAAAATCGCAAAAAATGATTGTTTTTTACCATCATGAAGCGCTTATCGTGAGAAATTTTCTCACTGTAGGGACATTGCATGCAACGTCCGTGATTCATGCAGGACGTAGCAGGCTACGTCCCTACCATTGCCCGCCCTGCGAGCAACCACATCAATCACTTCCCGGTATACACCCCAGGCTCGATCGGCTGTTCCTTCGCCACTTCCTCGCCTTTCATGACGGCCATCGCCGTGATCACCGCCTGCTTGCCCATCTGGTCGGGATACTGGCGGATCACGCCCACCATCACCGGATCATTGTCGACCGCGTCGCGCGCTTCCTGCATACCGTCAAAGCCGATGACCTTCACCTTGTCCTGCAAACCTGCGGATTTCACCGCCACCGCTGCGGCGAGCGCCGCGTCATCGCCGAAGCCAAAAATGCCGTCGATTTCAGGATTGGCCTGCAACATATTCTGCGCGGCGGCCAGCGCTTCGGCGCGGGTAATGCCGGTTTGCGTCGCCACAATCTTCACCTCGGGATGCGCTTCCAGCGCCTTTTTGAAGCCCTCGATGCGCGACACCACCGACTGCACCGTCGGATAATCGACAATCGCCACCTCGCCTTTGCCGTCCAGCACTTGCGCCATCAGCTCCCCGGCCTTTTCGCCGCCCCTGAAGTTGTCGGTGCCGACATAAGAAAGCACTTCCACGCCCTCGGCAGGTACATCCACGGTAATCACCTTGATGCCCGCGTCCTGCGCCTTTTTGATCACCGGCAACACGCCCTTGCTGTCCACCGGCGAAATCACCAGCACTTTCACGCCCTTGACGATCAAATCCTCGACATCCGCCAATTGCTTGCTCAAATCCTGATTGGCGATCGCCACCTCCAGCGCCACATTCTGCGCCTTGGCCTCCGCCTTCATCGCGTCCGCGAGTTCAATATAAAACGGATGCTGCTGCGTCAGAAGCGACGCGCCAATGCCCTCCGCCCATGCCGCGCCGGACAACATCGCCGCCGCGAGCAATACGTTTTTCACAATCTTCGATTTCTTCATGACCCTCTCCTGCAAGGTTGCAATACGCGGCCAAGCGCCGCGCCGTGCAATGTAGCAGCAACTTTTACACGGGTAAAGTGGCAATATTGCCGGGCGGTAACAAAACACTCCCATCAACACTTCAAAAAACACCAAAAAATAGTAATTTTTTACCGCACCAAGCGCTTCATCATGGTAAAAAACCACCATAAAACACATAAAAATGATAAACCGCAAAGATGGCTTTTCCCGCCCCGCTGCTATACCATGCGCGCCTTTCATCATCGCAAACCGGCTGTTACCCATGCGCGCCCTGCACCATTTCTCCCACTTCATCGGCAAAACCTTCGCCCTCTGGACCATCGTCTTCGCCCTCCTCGGCTACGCCTTCCCCGCATTTTTTGCCCCGCTGAAAGGCTGGATCACCCCCGCGCTCGCCGTCATCATGTTCGGCATGGGGCTGACCCTGCAACCGCGCGATTTTGCGGAAATCGTGCGCCGCCCGCTGCACGTCGTGATCGGCCTCATCGCCCAGTTCACCCTCATGCCGCTGATTGCACTCGCACTCAGCAAAACCTTCGCCCTTGACCCGGCCATCGCCCTCGGCGTCATCCTCGTCGGCTGCTGCCCCGGCGGCACCGCCAGCAACGTCATTACCTTCCTCGCCCGCGGCGACGTCGCCTTGAGCGTCACCATCACCAGCATCTCCACCCTCCTCGCCCCCTTCGCCACCCCGCTCCTCCTCCAGCTCTTCGCCGGCGAACTCATCACCATCAACCTCGCCGCGATGATGCTCACCATCGGCAAAATCGTCATCCTCCCCATCGTTGCCGGCGTCATCATCCACCACATTTTCGGCGAACGCATCCGCCCCGCCATCGCCGCCCTCCCGCTCGTCTCCATCAGCGGCATCGTCCTCATCATCGCCATCATCTTTGCCCTGAACCACGACAAAATCGCGAGCCACGGCCTCCTCATCTTCGCCGTCGTCATCCTCCACAACCTCATCGGCAACGCACTCGGCTACCTCGCCGCCCGCGCCGCAGGATTTTCCGCCGCACAACGCCGCGCCATCATGATCGAAGTCGGCATGCAAAACAGCGGCCTCGGCGCAGCGCTCGCCAACAGCTTCTTCAACCCCGCCGCCGCCGTCCCCGCCGCGCTTTTCAGCGTCTGGCACAACATCAGCGGCGCACTGATTGCCAACCTCTGCGTGCGCAGCGACGCC
>JAUNKJ010000144.1 GCA_030532785.1 Cardiobacteriaceae bacterium | reverse complement strand
CAATACATTTTTAAGCCTTGTAAATTTCCCCCACGAAATGTCAACAGCCCCTAGAAACCCCACTCGCGAATTATCAACAGCCCCTAAAAATCCTTGTCCATTTTGCATGGATACCCGAAATTACGCTCAGCACCAACTTCACAAAACAACAAAAAATAGTTATTTTTTACCATTCAAAAGCGCTTATTTTGCAAAAATTTCTCATCATAAGCGCTTACCAATGGTAAAAAATCACTATATCCCTTCAAAACACAAAAACACCTGCTACAACCCCATCTCCGCAAAAAACTCGCCATAAATCCTCGCCTTCTCCGCCAGCGGCAACGGATACGCCCGCGACGACGACGGCAAACGGCACAAACGCAACGCGCGTCCGGCAAAAAACGCCGTACTCGCCACCCCCGGCTTCGGCTTCTTCACCCCCGGCGGCAACAGCGACAACAACGTCTGCGTCGCCAACTCCCCCGTCGTCATCAGCGTGCGGCACAGCGGCATCTGCACCAAAAGCGCCGCCAAATCCACCGCCTCCACCACCTGCAAAAACTTGTCCGACGCATTACCCTGCAAACGCCTGACGCGATACGCCGTGTCATAAATCGCAATCCCCTTCTCCGCGAGAAACGCGCGAATCGCCTCCTCGCGAAACCCCTTGCCCACAATGAAAAAATCTTTGTCGCCGAAAAACACCAGCCCGAAAATCCGCCACATATCATTCTGAAAATTCGGGTAATAAAAATCCATCTTCCAGCGCACCCGCGGCGGCGGAAACGACCCCAGCATCAACAACTTGGCATTCTCCGGCACAAACGGCGGCAGAGGGTGGGTTTCAACCACAGAGACATGCATTACAAACATCCTAAAAATCAATAGACAACCGTACAACACGAAGAAACCGCATCGCCCTTATTTCAAGAAAACGCCTTTTCTTGAAATAAGCGGCATGCTAAGTTTAACTTCCGCCCTTTGGATAAAAAATACATGAAAATAGAAAACTTCCACGCTGGCACATGGCAAAAACGCTATCAATACAAAAGTTTTGAGCCTGTCCCCGTCAATGTTTCATGGACTTGGGAAGCGCCGCACCTCAACACGCAACTGGAACGCGCCACTCGCGCCCTGGGCGAACTCAACGCCTTTTCCCTGATGGTGCCGGACGTGGATCTGTTTATCCAAATGCACATCACCAAAGAAGCGCAAACCTCCAGCAAAATCGAAGGCACCCAAACCCAGCTTGACGAAGCCCTGATGCCGGAAGAGCAAATCCTGCCCGAAAAGCGCGACGACTGGCGGGAAGTGCAAAACTACATCCGCGCCATGAACGAGGCCGTATTCGATCTGCAAACCCTGCCGTTGTCCAACCGCTTGCTGAAACAAACGCACCGCACCCTGCTCAGCGGTGTGCGCGGCAAAGAAAAACTGCCGGGCGAATTTCGCCACAGCCAGAACTGGATTGGCGGATCCAACCTGTCTGATGCCGCCTTCATCCCGCCCGTCCATGAAAACGTCCCCGAACTCATGAGCGATCTGGAAAAATTCTGGCACAACGACGATATTTTCGTCCCCCATCTGATCCGCATTGCCATCAGCCATTATCAATTTGAAACTATTCATCCTTTTCTCGATGGCAATGGACGCATCGGGCGGCTGATGATCCCGCTTTACCTGATCAGCCACGGCATTCTCGAAAAGCCCGCGTTCTACATCTCCGATTTCTTCGAGCGCCATCGTGCCAGCTATTACGACGCGTTGATGGCCGTGCGCCTGCGCAACGATTTGCTGCACTGGATTCTCTTTTTTCTGAGTGGCGTAGAAGAAACGGCCAAACATGGCTGCGCCGTTTTCCGCAATCTCATGGCCTACCGCGACGCCATGCAAAGCGAGTTGCTGGGGATGGGCAAGCGTGCCGAACTTGGCGACCGCCTGCTCAAATTGCTCTATGCCCAGCCCATACAAAGCGCACAAAACGTTGAAAAACAATTGGATATATCAGCAGGAACCGCCAATACACTGATGCGGGAATTTGAAAAGCGGGGTATCTTGCAAGAAATTACCGGCAAACAACGCGGACGGCTCTATGTCATGAGCCGCTATCTCGCCATCTTCTGACATCCATCTCATGTTGAATTTGCGCACCGGCTTATTTCAAGAAAACCGGTTTTCTTGAAATAACCCAGCGTGCAACGACAAGTTCATTGAAACGCCCTTCCCATATAGCGCACCTGCCCGATTACTTTCAGACGCTGCATGTTTTCGCCAACGATTTCCATCTTGGGATAATCCGGGTTATCCGCCAGCAAAACGATGCGATCCAGCAGTATTTGCACGCGGCGCACCAACACCCGCGTACCGATTTCCAACGCAAAAATCCTTCCGTCTTTCAATTTGTTGGCCGAAAAATCCAGCAACAGCAAACATTCTCCTTCTATCGTGGGCTTCATGGCCTCCCCTTCCACCACCACGAATCCGCAGTGCTTCGGATTCAACCCCATCTTTTGCATCAACGATTTGCTCAACAACAACGGTGTATCCGTTGTTTTTGCATCATCCAAATTGCGCGGCGCACTGTCGTCAATCAAATGTGCGGGAACATCCAAAAATGATGAACTCACGGTGCCTCTCCCGTTTATCGTTTCAACCGCGCAAACGCATCCGCCATCGCCGTGTTGCCCACGGGCTTTGCCGTTTTCTCCTGGCGCGGGGCATTATCGCGGCGTGGCGGGCGTTTGCCGTCTTTGCTGGCGTCGTCGTCGAGGCGCATGGTGAGGGCGATGCGTTTTCTTTTTTCATCGATTTCCAGCACTTTGACTTTGACGACGTCGCCCGCTTTCACGATTTCGCGCGGGTCGGCGACGTAGCGGTTGGCGAGTGCCGAGATGTGGACGAGGCCGTCCTGATGCACGCCGATGTCGACAAACGCGCCGAAATTGGCGACGTTGCTGACCACGCCTTCGAGGATCATCCCAACCTGCAAATCGCTGATTTCGTTAACACCTTCGACGAAGGTCGCGGTCTGGAATTCACCTCTGGGGTCGCGTCCCGGTTTTTCCAGCTCGGCGAGGATGTCCATAATGGTGGGCAAGCCGAATTGCTCGGTGATGTAGTGTTGTGGTTTGATTTGTTTGAGTTTTTCACGGTTGCCAATGAGGTCAGCAGCACTTGCGTCCAGATCGGCCAGCATTTTCGCGACCACGGGGTAGGCTTCGGGGTGCACGGCGCTGGCGTCAAGCGCTTCCTTGCCGCCGTTGATGCGCAAGAATCCCGCGGCCTGCTCAAAAGTTTTTTCGCCAAGACGCGGAACTTTCAGCAGTTTTTTACGGGTGTCGAAGGCACCGTTTTCGTCGCGCCAGGCGACGATATTTTGCGCCAAGGTGCTGTTCAGCCCGGATATTCTTGCCAAAAGTGGCGCAGAAGCGGTGTTGACATCCACGCCGACGGCGTTCACGCAGTCTTCGACCACGGCGTCGAGCGATTTCGCCAGTTGCGATTGGTTGACGTCGTGCTGGTATTGGCCGACGCCGATGGATTTGGGGTCGATTTTCACCAGTTCGGCGAGCGGGTCTTGCAAGCGCCGCGCGATGGACACCGCGCCGCGCAGGGACACGTCGAGCTCCGGGAATTCCCTCGCCGCGAGTTCACTCGCGGAATAAACGGATGCCCCGGCTTCGGAGACGACGATTTTGTGCAATCCGGGCAAGGCCTTGAGCAGGTCGCCGGCGAGTTTGTCGGTTTCGCGGCTGGCAGTGCCGTTGCCGATGGCGATGAGTTTCACGCCGTGTTTTTTGATCAAGGCGGCAAGCGTTGCCAAGGCGTTGTTTTCCTGATGCAAATAGACGACGGCGGTATCGAGCAATTTGCCGGTATCGTCGACCACGGCGCATTTGATGCCGGTGCGGTAACCGGGATCAAGCCCCAAGGTGGGCAGGCGTCCGGCGGGCGCGGCGAGAAGCAAGTCCTTGAGATTACGCGCGAAGACGGTAATCGCATCCGTATCCGCGCTTTCTTTGAGGCGGTTCAGCGCGTCGAGTTCGAGGGAGAGGAAAATTTTCGCGCGCCAGGTGAGGCGCACGGTGTCGCGCAGCCATTTGTAGCCGTCAGTAATGCGGAAATGCTCCATAATGATTTTTTCGTAAGCGCTTTGCTCGGTGGCAGGCGTTTCATCCGCTTGATATTTCAAGGCAATGGTGAGGATGCCTTCATTGCGGCCGCGCAGCACGGCGAGCGCGCGGTGGCTCGGCATGGTACGCACCGCTTCGCGATGGTCAAAGTAATCCTTGAATTTTTCCCCTTCATTTTCCTTGCCTTCGATGAGTTGCGCGTGCAATTCGCCTTCCGCCCACAACTTGTCGCGCAACTGCCCGATGAGTTCGGCATCTTCGGCAAACTGCTCCATGAGAATGGCGCGCGCGCCATCCAGTGCTACCTTGCTATTAGGAATTTGCTCATTGAGATAGGCTTGAGCAGCAATTTCAGGATATTGGATCTGATCCGCAAGCAACGTATCGGCCAGGGGCTGCAAACCGTGTTCGCGCGCGATTTGCGCTTTGGTGCGGCGCTTGGGTTTGTAAGGCAGATAGAGGTCTTCGAGCGCGGTTTTGTTGTCGACCGCTTCGATGGCGGCGTGCAGCTCCGGGGTCAATTTTCCTTGTTCTTCAATGCTTTTCACCACGGTTTGCTTGCGCTCTTCCAGTTCGCGCAAGTATTGCAGACGCTCGGCAAGGGTGCGCAACTGCGTGTCGTCCAGGCCGCCGGTCGCTTCCTTGCGGTAACGGGCGATGAAGGGAACAGTGGCACCGTCATCCAAAAGGGCAACGGCAGCGGTGATTTGCGCGGCTTTGGCGGAAAGTTCGCCAGCGATTTTGTCGATGATGTTCATGGGCGGTCAGCAAAAGAAAAGCGCGCATCTTAGCATCTTGCCCGTTTTTGATAAATGGGAAATTTTCTCACACCAAAGCGTTTATTGTGAGAAATTTTCTCACAATAAGCGCTTCATGATGGTAAAAAACGATTATTTTTGATGGATTTTTGATTACCATCGGCGATGCTGTGCTGTGAGAATGCGGATGTTGCTGGCAGCGCCGCTACAAAATCAGAAACGGTGGGTTGCCCCTAGGGGCTGTTGACAATTCAGATTTTTATACAATGAACTTCAAATAAAGCAACGA
>JAUNKJ010000143.1 GCA_030532785.1 Cardiobacteriaceae bacterium | reverse complement strand
CGAAACCGATGGCGGCGGCGACGCCTGCGATGTTGCCCATGCCGACGCGGCCGGAGAGCGATACCGTCAGCGCCTGAAACGAGGTAATCCCCTCTGCCGACTCATTGCGCTTGAACAGCAAACGCAGCATCTCGCCGAAATGGCGCACCTGCACGAAGCGGGTGATGATGGAAAAGAACAACCCGGCACCCAGACACAGGTAAACCAGTGCCGGACTCCAGATAATGCCGTTGATATTGCCGATAAGCTCTTGCATGGATGTTATCTCCTTGAATGTTTTAAACATCACGTCTGCGGATAATTTTCCGGGAAATTACCCATTCTTAATTTTGGACGCCGCGGCAATGTACCACATTTTTTTTGACAGGCAATTTTTTTTACACGGGTTAGCGTGTTTGGCTAACACATTGAATAACGAATATATTTTTACCATTTTTGGCAATTTTATAATGCTTTTTTACCGCGACAAGCGCTTCACGATGGTAAAAAAACACCATAAAACACCGTTTTATAACAACAAAAATCTCCCGTTGCCGCTGCCCGTCCTTGCCGCTATCCTGCCGCCGAATCACCACGAGGAGCCACCATGACCTTTTCCCGCCTTGCCGCCGTGTGCACCGACCGCCTGCTGTGCTGGCTGGTGTCCTTTATCACCGGCATCCGTCCCGCGCGCGACAATGCCCTTGCCGCCGACGACCGCCCCACCGTGTATTACGCCAACCACGCAAGCCACGGCGACTTCATGCTCGTCTGGGTATCGCTGCCCGCGCGGCAACGAATGCAGACGCGCCCGGTGGCCGGTGCCGATTATTGGGAAAAAACGGCGCTGCGCCGCTTCATCGGCAGGCAAGTCTTTGATGCCGTGTTGATCGAGCGGCAAAGCGGCGAGCCGCAGGCCGCCACCGCGCAGCTCTCCGCCGTACTCGACCAAGGGCAATCGCTCATCGTCTTCCCCGAAGGCACGCGCAACACGGATGAGAACGTCCGCCTCCAGCCCTTCAAAAGCGGGATTTACCATGTCGCCCAGGCGCATCCCGACGTGCGCTTTGTGCCGGTGTGGATACACAACATCAACCGCGTCCTGCCCAAGGGCAAATGGCTGCCGGTGCCGCTCTTGTGCAGCGTCAACATCGGCGAAGCGGTGCAACTCTCCGAAAACGAAGAAAAAACGCAATTTCTCGAGCGCCTGCGCCACGCCCTGCTCGACCTCGCCCCCAGCACCGACACGGAGAACCGCGCATGAACACCCTCCCCCCGCAAGTCGGCTACATCTTCGCCGGCGTCTTCGCCATCCTCATCCTCGCCAGCACCACCGGGCACCTCATCCGCAAAAAACACGGCAACGGTGCCACCGTCAGCAACCTCAACGCGCGCATTGATGCATGGTGGGTGATGAGCGCCGTACTCTTCTTCGCCTTCCTCTTCGGACGCACCGGCACCGTCATCCTCTTCTACCTCGTCTCCTTCGCCGCCCTGCGCGAATTTTTAACCCTCGTCTACCGCCACAAAAGCGACTACTACGCCATGGTCGTCTGCTTCTACATCCTCTTGCCCATGCAATACTTTTTCGTCTACGACGGCTGGTACGGCATGTTCTCCATCTTCATCCCCGTCTACGGCTTCCTGCTGCTCCCCATCGTTGCCTCGCTCGCCGGCGACACCCGCCACTTCCTCGCCCGCGCCGCAAAAACACAATGGGCAGCCATGATCGCCATCTTCTGCATCTCCCACGTCCCCGCGCTGATGTTCCTCAAGCTCGACGGCTTCCCGCCGCAAAACAACATCCTGCTGCTCATCTTCCTCATCGGCATCGTGCAGGCCAGCGACGTCCTGCAATACATCTGGGGCAAACTCATCGGCAAACGGAAAATCATGCCCAGCCTCTCGCCCTCGAAAACCGTCGCCGGCACCGTCGGCGGCATCGGGAGCGCCGTACTGCTCGCCATCATCGCCAGCCCCATCACCCCGTTCACCGCCTGGCAAGCCGCGTGGACAGGACTTGCCATCTGCCTCGCCGGTTTTTTGGGCGGACTCGTCATGTCCGCCATCAAACGCGACCAGGGCGTCAAAGACTGGGGCAACATGCTGCAAGGCCACGGCGGCATGCTCGACCGCGTCGACTCCATCTGCTTCGCCGCCCCCGTCTACTTCCACATCCTGCGCTACTTCTGGCACGGATAAGCGCAGCTGTGCAAAAGGCAAACGCAGAGTGAAGCGTAGAGGCGTAGGGTGGGCTTTAGCCCACCATCAGCGTAGGAAAGGTTAGCTACGCAGCGCCGTAACGTACATTTTCATTAGGTATTTTGTACGGTTACGCGCCAGTGGCGCTAACCGTACCTAACCTCAGTTCGGGATAAGAACACGATCATTCTTGAGGGGTTTCTCGAAATTTTCTATGAAATGACAAAACATTACTTTCTCGTCCTTTGGACGAGCTGGCAGAGCCATTCGCCCCGCTTGCGGGGGAGGGACAGTTCGTAGGGTGGGCTTTAGCCCACCATCATCGTAGGTACGCTTAGGCGCAAATCGCCGTAACCTTTCATTTTCACTAGAGATTTTGTACGGTTACGCGCCTGTGGCGCTAACCATACCTACCATCGCTGCACGATTTCGCCCCAGCGCATATCGCCAAATCGCAAACCGCATGGGCGAGGGTTCCCACGCCAAAACGCTTTGCGTTTTGCGTGGGTGCCCGGGTTTACACCCATCCACAACACTATATTTTCATAAAAACACCGAAAACAATGATTTTTTACCATACATAAGCGCTTATCGTGAGAAAATTTCTCATAACAAGCGCTTTATGATGAGAAATTTTCCCACGAACACTTTCAGGCGCTGTGCAGTTGGTGCATGGCTTTTTCCGCGCCGTCTTTGAGGAGGACGGGGAGGATGTTTTCGCCTTTGCGGATGGCGTGTTCGATGCTGATGAGGCCGTCTTTGCCGGGGGGGTGGAGGACGTAGTCGACGACGAGGTTTTTGTCGCCGGGGTGGTCGATGCCGATGCGAAGACGATAGAAGTCGCGGCTGTCGAGGGCTTTGATGATGTCGCGCAGGCCGTTGTGGCCGCCGTGGCCGCCGCCCTGTTTGAGTTTGACGCTGCCTTCGGGGAGGTCGAGTTCGTCGTGGGCGACGAGGATGTCGTCGGACGCGAGGTTGTAGAAGTTGGCGAGCGCGGCAACGGCACGGCCGCTGGCGTTCATGTAGGTTTGCGGTTTGAGGAGGTGGACGGGCTGGTGGCCGATGGCGATGCGGGCGTATTCGCCAAAGTATTTCTTTTCATCGCGGAAGCGTTCGCCCGCGTGGGCGGCAAGGGCGTCCAATAACCAAAAACCCGCGTTGTGGCGGGTTTTTTGGTAGCGTTCGCCGGGATTGCCGAGGCCGACAATCAGTTTGATCATTCGGCGTCTTCGCTGCTGGCGTCGGCTTCGCCGTCGTCGCTGCTGTCGATGTCGACGGCGCGCTTGGGCATGATGATTTGCGCGGCAGGCTCTTTTTCGAGGGCTTCCGCGTCCCCGGCGAGGCGCACGCCTTCCGGCAGCTGGATGTCACCGATGTGGATGATGTCGCCCACTTCGGCTTTGCCCATGTCGACTTCGATGTTTTCCGGCAGGTGGCGCGGGCGGCAGATGATGTCGAGGGAGTTGATGTAGTGGGTGACCATGCCGCCGGCTTTGACGCCCGGCGCGGTGTCTTCGTTGACGAAGTGCAGGGTGACGGTGGCGTGGATTTCCTGGCCGCGCACGATGCGCTGGAAGTCCATGTGCTGGTAGAGGGGTTTGTAGAGGTGGCGCTGGACGTCACGCACCAATACTTCGGCGTCTTCCATGCCTTCGACTTGCAAGTTGATGATTTGCGAGTAGAAGGAGTCCATTTTGCCGTATTTGACGAGGTCGTCCTGCTTGACGGATATGGCGAGCGGTGCTTCGTTGCCGCCGTATACGATGGCCGGTACCCAGCCTTCGCGACGCAGGCGGCGGCTCGCACCTTTGCCCTGATCATCGCGGCGCTTGGCGATCAGCGTGTAAAGATAGTCTTGCGACATGTGTTTCTCCAGTTAAAAAAGGACGCTTGCGACCAGCGTCCTGAAAAATCCTGTTCGCGGTTTGTCAGTCGACGAACAGGGATGAAATCGATTCGGCGACGTGGACGCGGCGGATGCTTTCCGCCACGAGTCCAGCGATGGAGAGCACGCGGATCTTGCCGCAGCTTTTCGCCTCGTCGCGCAGGGGGATGGAGTCGGTGACGACGAGGGTGTCCAATCCCGGTTTTTGCAGGTTTTCGATGGCCTTGCCGGATAATACGGCGTGGGTGCAGTAGGCGGTGACGCTGCGCGCGCCGCGTTCCTTGAGGGCGGCAGCGGCATTGGAAAGGGTGCCGGCGGTATCGACCATGTCGTCGACGAGAATGCAGTCGCAGCCTTCGATGCTGTCGCCGATGACGTTCATCACTTCCGATTCGTTGGCTTTCGGGCGGCGTTTGTCGATGATGGCGAGTTTGGCACCGATGCGTTTGGCAACCGCGCGGGCACGTACCACGCCGCCGATGTCGGGGGAGACGACGACGGTGTTGAGGTAATCGCGCGAGAGAATGTCGTTCAAAACGATGGGGGTGGAGTAGATGTTGTCCACCGGGAAATCGAAGAAGCCCTGGATTTGGTCGGCGTGGAGGTCAAGCGTCATCACGCGGTCAATGCCGACGCTGGTGATCATGTTGGCGACGACTTTTGCGGAGATGGGCACGCGTGCCGAACGCGGGCGGCGATCCTGGCGCGAATAGCCGTAGTAGGGCATGACGGCGGTGATGCGGTTGGCCGACGATCGGCGCAAGGCGTCGCTCATCACGAGGAGTTCCATCAGGGAGTCGTTGGTGGGCTGGCAGGTGGGCTGGATGATGAAGACGTCTTTGCCGCGCACGTTTTCGCGGATTTCGACCTGGATTTCCCCGTCGGAGAATTTGCCGACGTGGGCGTTGCCGAGAGGGAGTCCGAGATGCTGAACGATTTGCCGGGCGAGTTGCGGGTTTGCGTTGCCCGTGAACACGGTCATGCTGCCTCTGGACACGATTTCACCTGTCTTTGTTAGCCTGTGCGGGAAGAAGAATGGCTGGGGTGGAAGGATTCGAACCTACGAATGCCGGGATCAAAACCCGGTGCCTTAACCACTTGGCGACACCCCATTT
>JAUNKJ010000142.1 GCA_030532785.1 Cardiobacteriaceae bacterium | reverse complement strand
TCCGCAGGGACGAGATTGTGAGGATGGGGGTGTAAAATGCGCAGCATTTTTTACGAATATGGAATGAAAACTTCGTTTTCAACACCCCCACCCTGTCCCTCCCCCGCAGGCGGGGGAGGGTAATGGTTTGTCATTTCATAGAGAATTCTGAGAGATCATTCAAGCATGATCGTTCTCTTATCCCGAACTCAGGTTTGAATAACGCCCGCCGCTACAACCCCTGCGCGCAGCACCACGCCGATGACCATGCCCACTGGAAGTTGTAGCCGCCGAGCCAGCCGGTTACGTCGAGCGCTT
The DNA here is from genome assembly GCA_030532785.1 of Cardiobacteriaceae bacterium. Classification (GTDB taxonomy): domain Bacteria; phylum Pseudomonadota; class Gammaproteobacteria; order Cardiobacteriales; family Cardiobacteriaceae; genus JAUMXB01. The sequence goes on along the minus strand of JAUNKJ010000142.1, from coordinate 4,894 downwards.
CGCCGATGGCGTGCAAGCCGGGGCAGGGTTTGCCCATGAAGGTTTTCGGATCGATGTCGCGGGTGTCGATGCCGCCAGCCGAGACTTCCGCCTTGGCCATGCCTTCGTGGCCGTCGGGCACGGTTTGCCAGCGGTGCAGACGCGCTTGCAGCGCGCGCAGTTGCGCGTCGCGGTACTGCCCGAGCGCGCGGGAGCCGTCATCTTCTTGTTCTTGCAGCAGCCATTGGGCAATGGCGGCGGGGAGGACGGTTTTCAGGGTGTTGCCGAGGCTGCGTTTTGGCTGTTGCGTCTTTTCCTGCAACAGCCAGTCATCCGCCTGATCGGGCAAGAAATCGAGGGTAATCGCTTCGCCTTTTTGCCAGTAGGAGGAGATTTGCAGAATGGCGGGGCCGGAAAGCCCGCGATGGGTGAAAAGCAGTTGCTCGCGGAATACCGGCGAATCGCCGCTTTGCGCGCGCACCGTGCAGCTCGCGCCCGCGAGAGCGCTGGGCGCGGGGTTCAGGGTGAGCGGCACCAGCGCCGGGCGGAAGGGATGGCTGCGCAGGCCGAATTGGCGCGCGAGACGCAGGGCGATGTCGCTGCCGCCGAGTTTGGCAAACGACGGCCCGCCGCTGGCGATGACGAATTTTTCCGCGCGGAATATGCCCTGATTGCTGTGCGCCACGAAAGCGTCGCCATCGCGCTCAAGGTGCTCCAGGCGGGTGGCGGTGGAGAGGACGACGCCGTGGCGCAGCGCGGCGTTTTCCAGGGCGGCGATGACGCCGCGCGATTTCTGCTCGCAGAAAAGTTGCCCCAGCGTTTTTTCCGCAAAGGTGAGGCCTTCAGCGGCAAACCAGGCGAGCGCGTCGTGCTGGCTGTGGCGCGCGAGCGCCGAGCGGCAGAAGCGCGGGTTGTGCGACAGATAGGCCTCGGGGCGGATGTCGAGATTGGTGAGGTTGCAGCGCCCGCCGCCAGAGACGCGGATTTTCTGCGCGATGTGGGCGTTCTGTTCGAGAACGATGACGCGCCTGCCGCGCGCGGCGGCGTGGATGGCGCAATAGAGACCGGCCGCGCCCGCGCCGAGGATGAGGATGTCGCTGTGCATATCAAACCTGAGTTCGGGATAAGAAGAGTAGATATATACACTGATATGGCATTGTTCTCCAATCAGTTCCTTCCCCCGCTTGCGGGGGACTGGAACAGCTCGTCCGAAGGGACGAGATTGTTAGGATGGGGGTGTAGGGGCTGTTGACAATTCAGAATCTGATGAGATGAACTTCAAATAAAGCAACGATCTAAAGCCCCTCCCCCTCGAGGGGGAGGGGTTGGGGAGAGGGGGATGAAGAAAATCGCGCAGCGATAAAACCTTCAAGATTTCAATCCGTCTTTCAAACACCCGTAAATTCCACTCACGAATTGTCAACACGCCCTAAAATGCGCAGCATTTTTTTACGGCGATGAAATGAAAACGTTGTTTTCAACACCCCCACCCTGTCCCTCCCCCGCAGGCGGGGGAGGGTAATGGATTGTCATTTCATAGAAAATTTCGAGAAATCATTCAGGGATGATCATTTTTATCTCGAATTCAGGCTATCAAAAAACCAGAATGGTATATTTTTTCATTAATAAGCGCTTATATCGTATGTTTTTATTACGATAAGCGCTTAATGATGGTAAAAAATGATTATTTTTGCTTATTTTTTGTTTTCATATGCTTCGCCATTGATGGTGATGCTGTCGGCGCTGATGAGGGCGTCGAGCAGCAGGCTGCCGTCCCCGGCGAGCCATTGTTTGGCCTGTCCGGCGATGAGGAGCGCGAGGCCAAGCCCGCTCTTGCGCACGAATTCGGGGGTGGCTTCCGCGTGCAGACGGCTGCCGGCAAGGAGCGCCGGGAGTTTTGCCGGGTAGTTCACGGCGTCGGCGAGGCGGTGCAGGAGGTCGGCACCGCTTGCCCCGTCCATCGCTTCTTCGAGGATGAGTTCGCCCGCAAAGAGCGGCGCGCCGTTTCTTTCGAGTTCGCCTTGCAGGCGGGCGCGCACCGCATCCTTTGCCATGAGACCTGCGAGGTAATGGAGGATGCGGCTGAGTCCGGGATGCGGGGCGAGGTGGGCAAGATGCTCGGGCAGGGGCAGGTAGGCGGCGGGCGGCAGGGGATGGCGCAGGCGGTCGAGGAGGAGCATGGCTTCCTCGGGGGTGAAGGGGTGCAGGGTGAGACTGGCGCGGAAGGCGTCGGGGGCGATGTCCTGCCAGCCGCCGGGCAGCGCCAGTTGCAGCGCCTGGCCGCTCACGCGCAATTGTGCGCCGGGGGTGTCGCCGTCGCCGGGGCGCAGGGTGACGTTGAGGTTGAGGTCGGTCAAGTGCTGGGTGTCGCTTTGTCCTTGCTGCTCGTGCGTCCACAGGGCGTCGGCGATGTGGTAATCAAGGCTTTGCGGATAGGCGCGGCCGTCGCCGGTCAGCCCCTGCTGCATGGCAAAGCGCATCCCGGCGATTTTCAGCTGCTCGCGTGCGCTGTGGGCATGGACGCTGTGGCGCAGGATGAATTCGGGGAGCTGGCCTTCGCCTTCGTAGCGGTCGTGGCTGGCGAAATCGATGCGCAACGGTTCGAGCTGCCAGCGCTGGTCGCGGTCGGTAAAGGTGAGGCCTGCGAGTTGCACATGGCCCTGGCCACGATGCGGATAGCCGGTGAGCGTGCTTTGCCAGCGGAATTGCGCGCCGAGAAAGGCGAGATGCTGCGGATGGTTGGGGTGCGGCAGCAGATTGCTTTGCGCGCCTTGCAGGGTGGCGTCGAGGGCGAGGGTGCCGTCGATGCCGAGCGCGGCGCGGGCGTCGAGAAAAGCGGCAGGCAGGGCTTGCGCGAGTTCGCCCTGGGCGTCGTCATCGGAAGTCAGACGCGCCATCAGCAGGTTGAAGCCCGAGGTGAGCAGCGGCGCATGGCGCACTTCCAGCGCGGCAACGCCCTGATAGAGCGGCACTTGTTGCCCTGGCGGCTGATAGACGACGAGAATCTCGCCGCGCGAGGACAAATAATGGCGCTGATAATTGCGCAACTGGATGGCCAAGCCATAACGCGCCGCTTCTTTGGCGCTCGCCGCGATTTGCGCGGGCAGATGCTTCTCGAGCTGGGTGCCGAGCAGCCACGGCAGGCCGCCCAGCGCCGCAAGGATGACGATGCTCACGATGAGCAGGACTTTTTTCATCACGCATTCCTGAAAAATCAGCGCGACATTATATTTGAGCCTGTTCACAGTCTCCATTGCGGCCGTATTTCCGGTTAAAAACCGCGTCTGCTGCGTTGAAAATACTTGCAAGGTGTCCAACCTTGCGCGCATTTTCGCCTTGCATACACGATTTTTTCCTCGGGAAACGGCTACACAAGAAGACTATGAACAGGCTCGGAATTCCTTCCGCGCCGTTTTTCTCATTTTATTCCCGTTGATCAACATAAAAAAACGACCAAAAAACAAAACATGCAACGAAGTGTAGATTTTTCTCCGTTATGCGATAAAATGCGCCACTTCACCCTACGGAGGAAACCCTCATGGCCTTCAACCTGAAAAACCGGCATCTGCTAAGCCTCGTCCACCACAGCGAACGCGAAATCCGCTTTTTGCTCGACCTCTCGCGCGACCTGAAACGCGCCAAATACGCCGGCACCGAGCAGCAAAAACTCAAAGGCAAAAACATCGCCCTTATCTTTGAAAAAACCTCCACTCGCACCCGTTGCGCCTTTGAAGTCGCCGCGTATGATCAGGGCGCAAACGTCACCTACATCGACCCCGCCTCCTCGCAAATCGGCCACAAGGAAAGCATGAAAGACACCGCCCGCGTCCTTGGCCGCATGTACGACGCCATCGAATACCGTGGCTTCAGCCAAAGCGTGGTTGAAGAACTCGCCGAATACGCGGGCGTCCCCGTCTTCAATGGCTTGACGGATGAATTCCACCCCACGCAAATGCTCGCCGACGTCCTCACCATGATGGAAAACTGCGACAAACCCTTGAGCGACATCCGCTACGTTTATATAGGAGATGCGCGCAACAACGTCGCCAACTCCCTCCTCCTCGTCGGTGCCAAACTCGGCATGGACGTGCGCATGTGCGCCCCCGAAACCCTGTTGCCCGACGCCGAACTCGTGCAAATGTGCGAAGGCTTTGCCAAAGACAGCGGCGCGCGTCTCATGATCACCTCCGACATTGACAAAGCGCTGAAAGACGTCGACTTCGTCCACACCGACGTCTGGGTCTCCATGGGCGAACCGCTGGAAAGCTGGGGCGAACGCATCGCGCTCCTCATGCCGTACCAGGTCACGCCCGCGCTGATGGCGAAAAGCGGCAACCCCAAAGTGAAATTCATGCACTGCCTGCCCGCCTTCCACAACAGCGAAACCAAAGTTGGCAAACAGATTGCCGAACAATACCCGGCACTGGCCAACGGCATCGAAGTGACGGAAGACGTCTTCGAATCGCCGATGAACGTCGCCTTCGAGCAGGCGGAAAACCGCATGCACACCATCAAGGCGGTGTTGTATGCCAGCTTGGCATAATTTTCATTAAAACACGAAAAATAGACGTTTTTACCAACATAAAGCGCTTATCGTGAGAAAATTTATCACGATAAGCGCTTGATGATGAGAAAAAATACCATTTCCTCTTTCAAAATGACATCCTCGCCACCCGGTGGCGGCGACGGCAGCGTTTTCCGGTGGTCTCCTGAAAAGTATGCTGGGTCTTCATTTTCCCTCCCCCGCTTGCGGGGGAGGGTTAGGGTGGGGGTGTAAAGATTTACATTCCATAGAAAAATCAAGAAATGCTGCGCATTTCACCCCTCACCCCTGCCCCAATCTCGCTTCGCGAGCTCTAACGAGTCCCGCTTGCGGGAGAGGGGACTGTTTCTACTAATATTTCGGGATTTACGT
>JAUNKJ010000141.1 GCA_030532785.1 Cardiobacteriaceae bacterium | reverse complement strand
TCTGCTGTTCCGCCTCGACGACAGATTGGGGAAAACGTAATGGCTCAACAATTAACCGTGACGCAGACCCGCATCGGCCTCGTCATCGGCGTACGGGTTATCGTCGTGCTGGTTGCACGTTTCTTTTTGCGCGGCCGTCGCGGCGACGACGATCTCGAACTGCATCCGCGCCACCGTGGCTCGGCGCTTGACAAAGGCCGTCCGCTGCCGCCCGGCGAGCTGGAAGAATTTGACGCCCACGGCGTGGAGCTGGTGAGCAAGCCTGCGGAAAGCGGGCAGAAAACCGCGCGTTTGAACCCGAGCTTCTTCGGCGGCGGCAAAAAGGCAGCGGCAAAGCCCGCGCCGAAGACGGGCGACGAACCGGTGATGAATCTGCCGCTCACCATCATGGCGCGCCACGGCAAAACTTTCGACGGACGCGATGTCGAGCGCCTGGTGCGCACCTTCGGCCTCACCCGCTCGCCCGGCAATACCTTTGAACTCATTGCCGAAAACGGCCGCGATGTCTTCTTCACCCTGCTCAATGTCCACAAACCCGGCACGTTCCCGGAAAACCTCGCCGGGATGAATGACATCGAGGGCGTGATGATGATCATGCAGCTCCCGGTCGGCGATGACCCCCTGAAATCGCTCGAAACCTATCTTGCGATGGCGGCGGAAATGACGGAAGCGGTCAATGGCCGCCTCTGCGATTTCTCGCGCGTACCGATGAGCGACAAGGATCTCCTCAAATACCGCAAGGCGGCGGAACAGTTTGAAGAAGAACATCAGGCGTGGCGCGCCCGGCAGCGTTCATGAGCGCCAAAATCGACGCGCTGCGCGATAGCATTCGCGCCCACGACCACGCCTATTATGTCCTTGATAACCCAACCATATCGGATGCCGAATACGATGCGCTGATGCGCGAGCTGCGCGAATTGGAAGCGCAAAGCGGCAATGCCATCCCCGCCGATTCGCCCACGCAGCGCGTCGGCGGCAAGGCTGATGGCGCTTTTCCGCCCATCCGTCATGCCCAGGCAATGCTGTCGCTGGATAACGTCTTCTCCCAAGAAGAATTTTCCGCGTTTTACCGCCGCCTGCAGGAAAGGCTGGAGAGCGACGACGCCCTCGCCCTTTCCGGCGAACCGAAATTCGACGGGCTTGCCATCAGCCTGCGTTACGAACACGGCCTCCTCGTCCATGCCGCGACGCGCGGCGACGGCAGCACCGGCGAAGACGTTACCGCCAATGTGCGCACCATCCGCGCCATTCCCCTGCGCTTTTTGGGGCAAAATCACCCGGCGGTTGCCGAAGTGCGCGGCGAAATCTACATGCCGAAAAGCGCTTTTGCCGAACTGAACGCGCAGGCGCTGGAAAGCGGCGGCAAAACCTTTGCCAACCCGCGCAACGCTGCCGCTGGCAGCCTGCGCCAACTCGACCCGGCGATTACCGCCACGCGCAAACTCGCCTTTTTCGCCTATGGCAGCGGCGAGTGGTCGGAAGCACTCCCTGCCACTTACAGCGCCTTTCTCGCGCAATTGCGCGCCTGGGGCTTGCCGGTTTGCCCCTTGCAGCAAAGCCTTGCCGGTGCGGATGCAGCCGCAGATTACTTTGCCGATCTCGGCAGGCAACGCCATGATTTGCCGTATGAAATTGATGGTGTCGTCTTCAAGCTCGAATCCTTTGCCGCGCGCGACATCGCCGGATTCGTGTCGCGTGCGCCGCGCTGGGCAACGGCATGGAAATTCCCGGCGGTGGAAAAAACCACCGTGGTCGAAGCCATCGACGTGCAGGTCGGGCGCACCGGTGCCGTAACCCCGGTCGCGCGTTTGCAGGCGGTGGAAGTGGGCGGTGTTACCGTCACCAATGCCACCCTGCACAATGCCGACGAAGTGGCGCGCAAGGACGTGCGCGTCGGCGATACCGTCTTCGTGCGCCGCGCAGGCGACGTCATCCCCGAAGTGGTGAAAGTCGTGCTTGACAAGCGCCCGGCGGGCAGCGCCCCCTTTGTCATGCCCAGCCACTGCCCGGTGTGCGATTCGGAAGTCATCCGCCCCGAAGGCGAAGCGGTGGCGCGCTGTTCCGGCGGCCTGCATTGCAAGGCGCAGCGCGTGCAGGCGCTCATCCATTTTGCCTCGCGCAAAGCGCTCGATATTCAGGGGCTTGGCGATAAACTCATCGAGCAGGTCGTGGAAAACGATTCGGTGACAAGCCCGGCTGACCTTTTCAAACTCGGCGTGGAAGACTGGGCAGCGCTGCCGCGCATGGCGGAGAAATCGGCGCAAAACGTGGTCGCAGCCCTGCAAACCGCGAAAGCAACCACCCTCGCCCGCTTTGTCTACGCGCTTGGCATCCGCGAAGTGGGCGTGGTCAGCGCCGAACTGCTCGCGAACCATTTCCGCGACATTCCCGCGCTCAGCAAAGCCCGCGAAGACGATTTGCAGGCCATCGACGGCATCGGCCCGGTGATGGCGCAATACATCCGCCATTTCTTCATGGACGACGCCAACCTCGCGGTCATTGCCGATTTGCAGGCGCAAGGCGTGCATTGGCCAACGCCTGCGGAAAAAATCGTCCGCGACGACAGCCCGCTTCTTGGCAAAACCGTGGTCATCACCGGCACCCTGCCCTCGATGAGCCGCGACGAAGCCGCCGCGCATATCCAAAGCCTCGGCGGCAAGGTTTCCGGCAGCGTGTCGAAAAAAACCGACTACCTCCTGGCTGGCGACAAGGCCGGCAGCAAGCTCGACAAGGCGCAATCACTCGGCGTCGCCATTGTCGATGAGGCACAGCTATTGCAGTGGTTACAAACATAAGCACAAAATAGTGATTTTTTACCACACCTAAGCGCTTGCTGCGGTAAAAAACCATTATAAAACGTATTTTTTTGATAAAGAGAGACTTCATGACATCAGCCATTGACACCTTGCGCGCCCAACTCGCTGATATGGAAGACGATGCCGCCCGCCAGCAGGCCGCCGTCGAAGCCTTTAGCGCCGCCCGTGAAGCGGACGATGAAGCGCTGATGGTCGACATTGCCCGTCTCGTCGTTGGCGACGACAGCGGCAATGAGCCATACAGCAAGGGCTGGCAAATGTTTTGTTTGCAGGGGCTTACGGAATATTGCGCCGAGCGTTTCGCCCAGGCGGAGAACGACACGGCGCGCGAGGAATGCTGGTACGACCTCGTGGAATGTTTGTGGAAATACAAATGGATCGTCTGCAAGCTGCCCCAGGATTTGCAGCTCGAACGCGACGACATCGAAGAATACAACCGGGTGATGACCGACTATTACGCCTGGGTGCAATTCAGCCAGTCCGCCGTACACAAAACCCTGATGCTGCAAAGCATGTGGCGCGGCGACGTGGAGCAGGCGCGCGAACATTTCCGCCAATGGCAAACTCTGGAAGCTGACGAATCCGCCGACTGCGAAGCCTGCGAACAAACGGAACTCGTAAATTATCATCACTTTACCGGCGCATACCGCAAAGCGGTGGAATACGCCGAACCCATCCTCTGCGGCGACATGCACTGCGCGGAAGTCCCGCACATCACTTATTACCCGGCGATCGCAAGCCTCATCGAAATTGGTGAATGGACGCGCGCCGCAGAAATATTGCCGCGCGCCATCGCCCTGATTGAAAAAGACATCAACACCCATATCGGCCTGTTGCCGCCGCTTTTGCAACTGGCGCTGCGCCTCGGCGAAAGCGGACAGGCACGGCAATTGCTCGACAAACACTACGACGCGCTGGCGCGCCATTTTTCCAACAAACCCTTTGAATATCTGCAATACCTGATGGTCGCCGCCGCCTTTGACGACGACGCCAAAGCCCGCGCCCACCACCTCGCCGAAGCCTTTGACCAGCGCAACGGCAACCACTACTACCGCAGCCAATTGGCCACCCTGCTGCAACGCCCGCAGGTGCAGTGAGCGGCGGCGCAAATCTTTGCCAATCAACGGCAACAAGGACGGACGCGCACGCGGCAGCAATGGATAAGGCAACCGCATGGGCTTATAGCGGAGCCCCCAAAAAATGGCATAGACAACCCTCTGAATAAAGCCCTTTATTCAGAGGGTTAAAAAACGAACCCTATGCCATTTTTTGGGGAAGCGGCTATACGCCCATCCTGCGATTTGACATGAGAAATTTTCTCATCAGCAAGCGCTTATCGTGCAAAAATTTCTCACAGCAAGCGCTTTATTGTGATAAAAAACCATTATAAATAACGATTTTATGAAAAACCACGCTGCAACACCCCCTGCGCAAAACGATACCCTGCCCATCCTCGGACTGGTGATCGGCTGCGTGCTGTTCGGCCTCGGCAGCCTGATCATCGTCTTTGTACCGCTTGGCAGCTTTGCCATGAGTTTCTGGCGCTTGCTGATTGGCACGGCGGTGTTTGCCCTGCTTGCGCTGTGGCAACGCCCCGCCTTTCCGCGTGGACGGCGCACTTGGTGCTTTGCTGCACTTGCCGGCATTTTCCTCAATCTCGATCTGGCGCTCTGGCACGAAAGCATTCACGCCGTCGGCCCCGGCATTTCCACCCTGCTGAACAGTTTGCAGATTTTCTTTTTGGCCGCCATCGGCTGGCTGCTTTTCCATGAACGGCTGAACCGCTGGCAAAGCCTGTCGCTGCTGCTCGCGATCAGCGGCGTGGCATTGATTGCCAGCCCCGAATTCGGGCATAACCAGCAGGCATTGTGGGGATTTGTGAGCGGCATTGTCTCCGGCGGCATGCTCGCGGCGAGCATGACGAGCATCCGCAAGACGCACGAACGCGAGGCGGTGCCGCTGGTGGCGCTGATGCTGATTCTGAACGGGGTGGGTGCACTTTCTGCCCTGCCGGTGGCGCTTGTTGCCGGGGAAAATCTGTGGCCGCGCGGCGTAGGCGATGTTGGCCTGATTCTCGTCTATGGGCTGGTGATGCAGTGTCTCGCCTGGAGTCTGATTGCCTATGCCATCCCGCGTTTGTCGCTGGCGCTGACCGGGCTGATTCTCCTCACGGAGCCGGTGGCGGCGCTGCTGATTGATGCCTTTTGGCTCGCGAAACCGATCACTGCCCTGCAATGGGGCGGCGCATTGCTGACGCTGTTTGCGATTTATCTCGGCTCAGTGAATCGGCGTTGATTTTTTAACCTGAGTTCGGGATAAGAGAACAATCATCTTTGAATGATTCCTCAAAATTTCCTATGAAACGACAAAACATTACCCTCCCCCGCCTGCGGGGGAGGGACAGGGTGGGGGTGTTGAA
>JAUNKJ010000140.1 GCA_030532785.1 Cardiobacteriaceae bacterium | reverse complement strand
AAGGATGGGATGGGGGTGTGAAATGCGTAGCATTTTTTGATTTTTCTATGGAATGTAAATCTTTACACCCCCACCCTAACTTTCTCGTCCTTCGGACGAGCTGGCAAAGCCACTGGAACAGCTCGCGTTAGCGAGAGTCGCCCCGCAAGCGGGGGAGGGAAAATGAAGACCCAGCATACTTTTCAGGACACCACCCATCCCCACAAACATATGGGAAATTTTCTCACCATCAAGCGCTTATCATGCAAAAATTTCTCACCACAAGCGCTTCATCATGGTAAAAAAACACTATTTTTACCAAAAATATAAAATCAATCCCCGTATTGCCGCACCAACGCCGCCATATATTGCGCGGCGGCGCTGTCCCGTTGCTGCAACGCACGCTGCACCCCGTCGCGGTTCTCGGCACTCTGGTTCTGGCTCAGCTTGTATTTGCCTTCCACCTGGCGGATATCAATGCGAAAACAGCGAATCGCGCGGCTCAACCCGTCAATAAAATCCGCTGGCGCATCCTCCAGCGTCCACGGCCGTGCCTCCGTCGCCTCCATCTGCGCCACCAAGGCCGCGAGGCAATCGCGCACCGCCGCTGCCCCGTCAAGAAAACGCAACTCGCCGCGCACATGCACCGCCTGATAATTCTACGTCGGCACCACACGATGATCGCGCGCCTTGCCCGGATACCAATTGGCGCTGATGTAATGCCCGGCATGATGAAACACCGCCAGCACCTGCGAATCGGCAAGCGCCTGCCACGCGGGATTGCCCTTGGCGAAATGGCCGAAGAGATGATCGCCCTGCCACACCAGCGGCAAATGGATGGCATCGACGCCATCCGCCGTGCGAATCACCAGGGTGGCCAACGGGTTGTCGCACACAAAGCGTTGCAGCTCGGCGAGGTCATCCATGCGGAAAGGAGTAGGCGTATACATGGCAAACAAGGGAAATGACGGACGCGCCATAATAACGCCATCTTCATAAAAGGCATAGCATTTTTTTACCATTCACAAGCGCTTGCATGCCTCTTTTTTACCGCGACAAGCGCTTCATGATGGTAAAAAATCACTATTTTCAACCCTTTTATGGTGCAAAAAATCGCAGCACGGGTTTGCCATTCCATAAAAGCCAAAAAACCCCCGTTTCAGCAGCAACTTGCGATTTCTGCCCCCAGTAAGACGCAAATAAAAGCATTTCTCATCCGCAAAGTTGATGTTATCCTGTAACACGAATTTTCAACCGGAGACCCCATGAAACTGCAAAAACCCCTGTTCCTGCTGGCAGCCCTTTTCGCCGCGCAACATGCCCACGCCCACGCGAGCTGGATTGCCGAGCGTCTCGACCAGCCCACCATCATTTATGGCCACGGCGGTGAAGACAACGCCTATGGCGACAAAACCATCTCCCATCTCACCGGCCTCGACAAAGATGGCAAGGTCATCGCCCTCGACATGGAAAAACACGCGCACAACGTCAGCCTGAAAGCCGGGGACGAACATTACGCCGCCGCCTATGTCATTGATAACGGCTACTGGACCAAAGACGCCGACGGCAAATGGCACAACCAGCCGAAACACGCCGTGGCAAACGCCGCAAGCGCCTCGCATTCGATCAAAACCGCGCTCGGCATCCTGCGCGAGGGCAGCAAGATTGACCCCGCCGCCCTGCCCGATCTCAAGCTCCTCATCGTGCCGCTGGGCGATGTGGCGCACAGTCACATGGGCGACAAGATTGGCGTGCAAGTCCTCTTCGAGGGCAAGCCCCTGGCTGGCGCGAAAATCATCGGCGATTACGTCAATGACAGCGACAATACCGTCGCCACCACCGACGCCGACGGCAAAGCCGAGATTGCCGTGCGCAACCACGGCTGGAACGTCTTCGCCACCGGCCACAAAGTCGAACTCAAGGACGACCAAAACGCCGACGCCCTGTCCTACACCGCGACGCTCTCTTTCAACAACGCCGCACACCAACACTGAGACCCCGCCCCGTTCTCCACGGGGCTTTTTTATATTCACCCCAAAATAGTGATTTTTTACCACCATCAAGCGCTTATCGTGCAAAAATTTCTCACCAAAAGCGCTTCATGATGAGAAAATTTCTCATACATAGCCAAAAACATCACATCCATTGCCCGGTTTGACCGGCATCAAGCGTTTTGTCCCGGTTTTTTTGTATGGTGCGTCCTTTACCAAACCGTCATCACAGAGGGGGAGACGTGCGTTTTGTTACCCGGTTGTCCATGTGGTTGCTGATGACCTTCACCGTCGTGCGCGCTGATGCCGATATGGCATCACAAACCGCCTATATTTCCACGCGCGAAACCCTGGAAGAATTTCTCGAAGTCGTACCCGCCAGCGATTTTTTCCCGCAGGCCACGGGCTACGGCGCGGTGCAGCACCATCCGCATCTCGCGCCAATTGTGCAGGGCGACACACGCCTGGGCTATGCCTTTCTCAATACCGATTACGTCAATGCCGGCGGCTATTCCGGCAAGCCGGTCAAGCTCCTGATCGGCGTGGACAATGATTACAACATCCGCGCGGTGAAGCTGGTCAGGCATTCCGAGCCGATTGTGCTTATCGGCATCCCCGAGGCAAAAATCAACGCGTTTTTGGAGACCTACCGCGAGCGCAATTTCGTGATCAACCGCGAGATTCCCACGCCGGACGTCATTTCCGGGGCGACGGTCACCATCATGGTGATCAACGAAACCATCGCCCGCGCCGCGCAAAGTCTGGCGCGGCAATTGGGCAGCGGCGGGCAGATCGCGGAAAACGCGCCCGCGCAGCCGGAATTCCTGTTTGCGCTGAACGAAGCCGCCGAAGCCGCGCCCGATTGGCAAACCATGCTGGAGAAAGGCGAAGTCGCGCATTTGCATCTGTCGGTCGGTGATGTCAATCAAGCCTTTGACAGGGCAGGCAAAGCGCAGGCGGCAGCGCTTGCCGAATCGGAAAACCCCGAGGACGCCTACATCGATTTGTATGTCGCGGATGTTACCCACCCCGCGCTCGGCAAGGCGCTTTTGGGCAATGCCCTGTATACCCAGGCGTCAAGCCGCCTCAAGGAAGGCGAAGCGCTGGTTCTGGTGGCGGGCAACGGCCTGTATTCGTTCAAGGGTTCCGGCTATGTGCGCGGCGGGATTTTCGACCGCGTCAAACTTGAGCAGGATGGCGCGGGCTTCCATTTCCGCGACCGCAACCACCGCCGCCTCGCCGATGTGATGGCCAAAGGCGCGCCGAAATTCCCGGAAGTGGCGCTCTTCACCGTGGAAGCCGAGCATGGTTTCGACGGCTTCAAGCCGTGGGCGATGGTATTGCTGTCGCATCGCGCCACCGGTGCCACCGCCAAGGAGTTCATCGAATTCCGCCTGCCCTACCGCCTGCCCGAACATTTGCTCCTGAAAACGCCCAACCCCGACTATGTGCCGCCCGCGCCGCCCGTGCCGGCAGAAGAAGCGCAGGCGGCGGAAGACATCAGCATCCAGGCGAAAATCGCCCGCGATGCCTGGAGCCGCAAGGCAGTGCATATCGGCGTACTGGCGCTGGCGCTGGTGATCCTCATCGCGGTCTTCATGTTTCAGGACTGGTTTGCGCAACGTCCCGAAATGTACAAAAAATTCCGCATCGGCTATCTCTGCTTCACCCTGTTCTGGATTGGCGGCTATCTGGGCGCGCAGTTGTCCGTCGTCAATGTGCTGACCTTTACCAACGCCCTGATTCACGGCTTTGACTGGTCGTATTTCCTCATGGACCCGATGATTTTCATGCTGTGGTGCGCCACCGCCTTCGGCGCGCTGTTGTGGAACCGGGGGTCGTTCTGCGGCTGGCTCTGCCCCTTCGGCGCGTTGCAGGAACTCACCAACACCATCGCCAAAACGCTCGGCGTCAAGCAGATCAAGTTCCCGTTCAAAATCCACGAGCGCATGACCGCGCTGAAATACATCATCTTCCTGCTGCTCTTCGGCTTTTCCCTCTATGACCTCGGGCTTGCCGAGCATCTGGCGGAAGTCGAACCCTTCAAAACCTCCATCATCCTCAAATTCCAGCGCGCCTGGCCCTATGTGGCGTTCGCCCTTGCCATGGTCGCCATCGGCCTTTTCATCGAGCGCTTTTATTGCCGCTATCTGTGTCCGCTCGGCGCGGCGCTCGCCATTCCCGCCAAACTGCGCCTGTTCAACTGGCTGAAACGCTACCGCGAATGCGGCAACCCCTGCCAGAAATGCGCGCAGGATTGCCCGGTGGAAGCCATCTTCCCCGAAGGCAACATCAACGAAAACGAGTGCATCCAGTGCCTGAACTGTCAGGTGCTCTATCACGACCAGAAGCGCTGCATGCACTTGTTGCAGGAAATCGCCAAGGCACAGAAAGCCGCCGCGCGCAAAAAGCGCGTGGAAGACATCAAATCCGGCGACATCGTCCTCGAACCCCACAACTGAATTCACAACAGGAGACCTACCATGTCCGAAGACCACAAACTGAAAATGAAGCGTCGCGGCTTTTTGGGCGCGGCCATTGCCACCGGCGGCGTTGCCGCCACCGGCGGTGCCGGGCTGCTCGGCGCAAGTGCGCAAAGCCACGCCCAGGAAGCGCATGGCGCCACAGGCCACGTCGCCCCCGGCGATCTCGACGAATACTACGTCTTCAACTCCAGCGGCCAGACCGGCGAACTGCGCATCCTCGGCCTGCCCTCGATGCGCGAACTGATGCGCATCCCGGTATTCAACCGCTGCAGCGCCACCGGCTGGCTGCAAACCAATGAAAGCATCGACATCATGCGCAAGGGCATGCTCCCGGAAACCAAGGCGTTTCTCGACAAACAGGGGCAAAAAGTGCTGATGAACGGCGACCTGCACCACCCGCACATGTCCTTCACCGACGCCACTTACGACGGCCGCTACGTCTTCGTCAACGACAAGGCCAACACCCGCGTGGCGCGCATCCGCTGCGACGTCATGAAATGCGACGCCGTCACCGAAATCCCCAACGTGCAGGGCATCCACGGCATGCGCACCCAGCGCTACCCGCGCACCGGCTACGTCTTTGCCAACGGCGAACACATCGTGCCCATGCCCAACGACGGCTCGATTCTCGACACCGAAGACGGCAAGCGTGACTATTGGACCTGCATGACCGCCATCGACGGCGACACCATGGAAGTCGCCTGGCAAGTCAAAGTCGACGGCAACCTCGACAACCTCGACGCCGACTACCAGGGCAAATACGTCTTCTCCACCTGCTACAACTCGGAAAAAGGCTTCGACGTCG
>JAUNKJ010000139.1 GCA_030532785.1 Cardiobacteriaceae bacterium | reverse complement strand
GCCGAGCCTTCGCGCCGAGCTTGCCGGAAAGCAGCACGCAGCGGATGCCAAGCGGTTCAAGAAACTCGGCAAAACGGCGCAAATGCTGCTCGGCGAGCAATTCCGTGGGCGCCATCAGCGCCGCCTGATAACCGCCCGCCACCGCATGCAGCGCCGCCAGCATCGCCACCACCGTCTTGCCCGAGCCGACATCGCCCTGCACCAAACGCATCATCGGCACGCTTTGCGTGACATCGGCAGCGATTTCTGCCGCGACCCGCGCCTGCGCTTCGGTGAGCGCAAAAGGCAACGCCTCGCGAAAACGTGCGTGCCAATCGGCAGCGGCGGGCAGGGCGATCGCCTGTTCGCGGCGCAATTGCGCGCGGATGCGCTGAATGCTGATCTGGTGCGCGCACAATTCCTCAAACGCCAAACGCTTGCGCGCCGGATGCCCGGCATCGAGGAGCGCGGTCAATGAATGCTCGTGGCTGGGTTGGTGCAACAAGCGCAGCGCTGCCCAAAAGCCGATAAAACCTTGCTGCGTCAGGGGATCATCATCCTCCGCATCGGCAAAGGCAGCCAGCGCACGGGCAAGCAGCGCGCGCCACGCCTCCTGGGAAATGCCCTTCACCGTGGGATACACCGGACAAATCCCTGCCGACAAATCCGGCACTTCATCCGCGCCGAGCCAGCGGATTTCCGGGTGATGCAACTCGAAACCGTGCATGCCCCATTGCGCCTTGCCATAAAAAAGCCCGCGCCGCCCCGGCACGAACTGCTTCAACTGGCTGGGATAAAAATGAAAATAACGCAGGACGCAGGCATTGTCTGCATCATCTGCGAGCGTCACCGACAGCATCTTGCGCCGCCCGTAATGAATGCGCGCGTCCAGCACCCGGGCGAGCAACTGCACATTGTCCCCGGCGCGAAAATCGGTAACCGCAGTGAGACGGCTGCGATCCTCGTAACGCAACGGCAAATGCAGCAGCGCCGCCTGCACCGTTGCCACCCCCGCCTTGGCAAAACGCGCGGCACTTTTGGCGGATACACCGGGCAGGGCATCGAGAGGCTGGGCAAGATTGACGGAATGGTTCATAAAATAGATGTTTTTTACCATCATGAAGCGCTTGTGGTGGGAAATTTTATCACGACAAGCGCTTGGTGGTGAGAAAAAAGCATTATAACAGCGGTGGTTTTGCTGCGTGACAAGGTTTGACGGCAGGCGCGGCATAAAAAAACAGCCGGAATGTCCGGCTGTTTTCGGTTTCATGCGGCAGGGGGTCAGCGCAGCAGGTGCCAGAAGACGGCGATGATGGCGAGGATGAGGCCGCCGGAGCCGAGGACGAGGTTCATGCTGGCGCGTTGTTCCAGTTTGCCGAGTTGTTGCTGGAGGTAGGTGACGTCGCGGCGCAGGCGTTCGATTTCCGCCACGGCGACGCTGTCTCTTTCTTTGTGGCTGGTGTTGCCGCGCATGTGGGCACCGACCTGGATTTCCAGGGTTTCCAGGCGTTGGCGCAGTTCTTCGGATTCGGCGGTGTGCACGATGACTTGCGCGGAGGAGGGCGGCGGTGCCGGGGTGGCGGGCGCGGGGATGTTGGTGAAGGAGGGCATGGTGGTTTCCACGGTTTCGCGCACGGGTTCGCTTTCGTATACCGGTTCGGGGGCGCGCACGGGTTCAACGGGTTTGGCCACGGGTGCGGGAGCCGGGGCGGGCATGTCGCTGCGTTCGCCGGGGCGGCTGCGTTTTTTCAGCGCGCTCAGCAGGTGATCGAGGCGGCTGGCGTCGGCGGGTTTGGGCAGGTAGCCGGTGGCGCCGCCGTCGCGCGCCTTGCGTCGCGATTCTTCGGAGATGTCGCCGGAGTACATGATGACGGGGACGTCGCGGGTGTCCGGGTCTTCGCGCAGACGGGCGAGGCCGTCGTAGCCGTCGAGTTCCGGCATCATGATGTCCATGAAGATGATGTCGGGCAGCATGTTGTGCGTGATCCAGCGTTCGGCGTCGAGTACGCCTTCCGCTTCGGAGACTTCGATGTCGTATTTCATCAGCAGGCGTTTGAGCGTCAGGCGGGCCAGGCGCGAGTCGTCTACAATCAGTGCGGTTTTAACCATAAATCAACCTTTATCCTTGTCGAACCGGGCATATCATATCACCACCCTCCGTTTTCACGCATGGAAACCACGCGATTGCCGGCCACGATGAAGTGGTCGAGGAGGCGGATGCCGATTATGTCCAGTATTTGTTCGAGTGTGCGTGTTGTCGTGCAATCGGCTGGCGAGGGCGTGGGCGTGCCGGCAGGGTGGTTGTGCACCAGGATCACGGCGGCGGCGTGGTGGCGGAAGCAGCCTTCGAGAAGAGGGCGCAAGGGTACATCCAGATTCACCGCGCTGCCTTGCGCGAGGCGCTCGAAAGCCAGAAAGCGATGGCGCTGGTCTAGCAAAATCATCCCCATTTCTTCAAAACCCAAGTGTTTATAGTGAACAAGGAGAAAATCGCGCACGTCGTCGGCGTGGGTGAATGTCCATTCCGAGCGTTCGAGTTCGGCGCGGAGAAAGCGCCGCGCGAGTTCCGCCACTGCCAGCACCTCGGCGATCTTTGCCTTGCCTAGTCCTTTGACCTGCAACAGTTCTTCAAAACGGCTGGCAAACAGTCCGGCCAATCCGCCGCGCGTGGCGAGCAGTTCGCGGGCGAATTCGAGGACATTTTTGCCGCCGCTGCCGGTGCGCAGCAAAATGGCGAGCAATTCGTAATCGGCAAGGGCGGATGCGCCCAGGCGTTGCAGACGTTCGCGCGGCATATCTTCCGTGCAGAACTTGCGTTCATTGGGTAAACTGTTGACTTTTCCCGCGCCACTATCGGACGTATTCATGGCCAATATCCTCATCGGCATTACGGGCGGCATCGCCGCCTACAAAATCATCATACTCTCAAGACTCTTGCGAAAACAAGGCCATAAAATACGTTTTGTGTTGAGCGAACATGCTGGCGAATTCGTTACCCCGCTCACGTTGCAGGCGATCAGCGGCGAAGCGGTGCGCAGCGCGCTCTTTGACGAGAGCGCCGAGCAGGGCATGAGCCATATCGAACTGGCGCGCTGGGCGGATATTTACCTCATCGCCCCGGCGAGCGCGAACACCATCGGCAAACTTGCCCAGGGCATTGCCGACAACCTCCTCACCACGCTGTATCTCGTTACCGACGCGCGCATCGTCATTGCCCCCGCGATGAATCATCAAATGTGGGCGCATCCTGCCGTGCAGGCCAATCTTGCCCTGCTTGCCGCGCGCGGCAAGCACGAAATCCTCCCCGTCAACGAAGGCGAGCAAGCCTGCGGCGAAAACGGTGCCGGACGTCTGCTGGAGCCGGAAGAGATCGCCGCACGCCTGTTCATCCCGCAAACACTCTCCGGCAAACACATCGTCATCACCGCCGGTCCCACCCGCGAAGCCATTGATCCGGTGCGTTACCTCACAAACCGCAGCTCCGGCAAAATGGGCTACGCGCTTGCCCGCGCCGCCGCAGAGCAGGGTGCGCGCGTTACCCTCATCTCCGGCCCCACCGCGCTTGACACCCCTGCCGGCTGCACCCGTATCGACGTCGAAAGCGCGCTCGACATGCACCGCGCCGCCATGGAACACGCCGCCGGAGCCGACTGCTTCATCGCCGCCGCCGCCGTTGCCGACTACCGCATCGCCAACCCCTCGCCGCAAAAACACAAAAAAACCGTACACGGCGCGCTCACCCTCGAACTCGTGGAAAACCCCGACATCGTCGCCAGCGTCGCCGCCCTCGCGCACGACCGCCCCTACGTCGTCGGCTTCGCCGCAGAAACCGACAACGTCCTCGCCTACGCACGACAAAAACGCGAAAACAAACAACTCGACATGATCATCGCCAACGACGTGCGCGAAGACGTCTTCGCAAGCGACCACAACCACGCCACCCTCATCACCGCCCACGGCGAAACCCCCTTGCCGCGCGCACGCAAAAGCGCCATCGCCCGGCAAATCCTCGACATCCTCACCCCGCACCTTGAGAAACCGCCCGTATGCAACGCCTCAGCCTGAAAATCCTCGACCCCCGCCTCGGCCGCACCATCCCGCTGCCCGAATACGCCACCCCCGGCAGCGCCGCCATGGATCTGCGCGCCGTCTTCGACAGCGACGCGCGCCAGCAGACCATCGCCCCCGGCGACACCGCCCTCATCGGCACCGGCATCGCTATCCACCTCGGCGACCCCGCCACCTGTGCCGTCATCCTCCCGCGCTCCGGCCTCGGCCACAAACACGGCATCGTCCTCGGCAACCTCACAGGCCTCATCGACAGCGACTACCAGGGCGAACTCAAAGTCTCCCTCTGGAACCGCAGCCGCGCCCCCTACACCGTCGAACTCGGCGAACGCATCGCCCAACTCGTCATCCTCCCCGTACTGCGCCCCGCGCTCGACATCGTCAGCGAATTCGAACTCTCCGAACGCGGCGAAGGCGGCTTTGGCCACACCGGCAAACATTAAGCACCGCTGATTATTGATGCCTTAAAAGCCGCGAACCAAAGCCCCTCCCCCTTGAGGGGGAGGGGTTGGGGACTCGAAGAGCTGCGGAGCAGAGAGGGGGATAGAGAAATTCGCGCAGCGACCACAATAGTCTTTATTCACAATCACATAACTTCAACCACGTCAATCCATGCAAACCCTCGTCATCAAATACGGCGGCAACGCCATTGACGGCACCGCCGCCCTCGACGCCTTTGCCTGCACCATCCGTGAACTGAACAACCGCCACCAGCGCACCGTCATCGTTCACGGCGGCGGTCCGCAAATCAACCACTGGCTCGACAAAACCCAAACCCCAAGCCACTTCGTCGACGGCCAGCGCCACACCGACCCCGCCACCCTCGACATCGTCGAAATGGCACTCTGCGCCCACGTCAACAAAGCCATCGTCCGCGCCCTGCACCGCCAAAACCTTCGCACCTGCGGCATCAGCGGCGAAGACGGCGGCATCCTCACCGCCAGCCACACCCCCGCCCTCGGCCGTGTCGGACAAATCCGCGACACCGACCCCGCCCTCATCCGCACCCTCCTCGACAACGCCTACCTCCCCGTCATCGCCCCCCTCGCCCTCGACGACAACGGCCACCTCCTCAACATCAACGCCGACTACAGCGCCGCCCACATCGCCGCAAGCCTTGCCGCCGACCACTTCATCCTCATGACCAACGTCCCCGGCATCCTCGACGCCGACAAACAGCGCATCCCCCACGCCACCCCCGCCCAACTCGACGCCCTCATCGCCAACGGCGTCATCCACGGCGGCATGCTCCCCAAAGTGCAATGCGCCCTCGCCGCCCTGCAAGGCGCA
>JAUNKJ010000138.1 GCA_030532785.1 Cardiobacteriaceae bacterium | reverse complement strand
TTCGTTTTCAACACCCCCACCCTGTCCCTCCCCCGCAAGCAGGGGAGGGTAATGGTTTGTCATTTCATAGAAAATTTTGCGAAATCATTCCAAGATGGTCGTTCTCTTATCCCGAACTCAGGTTAATTCACAAAAAAAGCGCTTGTGCAACAAGCGCTTTTTTTGTGTCCGTCAATGCGGAAACGGGGTGATTTTGCTGCCGCTGGTGGCAGCGGCGGGCTGGATGCGGCTGTCGCCCTCGCGGTTGACCTGGTCGATGCGGATGATTTGGTGGTAGGGGATGAAGGCGGTGGTGACGTCGCCGAATTCGGCGTGGAGTTTTTCGCTGCGCGGGTCGATGAGGATTTGTGTTTCTTCATGGAAAAGAAAGCCTTCTAGGCAGACGAAGCCGTGCATGTCGGCGGGGTAGACGTGGCGGACGTAGAGGTCGTAGTGGTGGCTGTCGGTTTTGAACTGGACGCGGTAGAGGGCGGGTTTGCTCATGGTGGTGGCTCTGCGGGCGGGGGCGCGATTGTATCTTTGTTGGCGGGGAAAGCCGAGGGGGCGGCAGGGCTTTTCAATGGCGTTTGGTGGGCTGATACCCATCAAACATTTCGGATAATCAGCATGATGTAACGTTTGTACAAAAATCAAAATCAGCACATTGTTTGCTGCCCTCACCCCAACTCCTCTCCCACAGGGAGAGGGGCTTGATTTCGCGATCATTTTTCGATTTTTCAGTGTTTTTTCAACATATTGTTTTCGGTTAAGAATTATTACGGACAGTAGTGCATCAACAAGCGCTTATCGTGAGAAAATTTTGCACGATAAGCGCTTTGGGGTGAGAAATTTTCTCATTGTGGTCTGTGCGGGGGTTATTTCCAGCAGAATTGTTCGTCAACGCCTTTGTCGCGGCGTTGTTGCTGGAATTCCTGCCAGAAGGCGGGGTCGTTGAGTTGTTCGGCTTCTTTTTGTTGTGCGTCGCGCAGTTTGGCGATGGTTTTCTTGACGTTTTCTTGGGTGCCGCCGGGCAGTGGCACCATGTTCGGGTGGTCGATGGCGGCGTAGGGGTTGGCTTCTACCCAGTCGATGGCGCGTTTGGCGATGGCGGGTTGTCTGTCGCGTTCGCAGAAGGCGTAGCTGTTGTGGTAGGGGCCGGCGAGTTCGACGAAGGCGTTCATGGCGTGGCGCGCTTCAAAGAGGCCGGAGGCGTCGGGGTCGACGGCGTTCATGAGGGTGTAGAAGCGGTTTTTCGCGGCGTAGTGCCAGAAGACGCTTTCGTCGCGTTCGCCGACGTCATAGAGGCGGATGGCGAGTACCATCATGCTCATGGGGGTGATGCCGGCGGGGTTGGCGGCGATGCGGTCGCGGGCGGCGAGGATGTCTTCGCGTTTGTCGGAGGCGAGGAGTTGCTGGAAGTCGAGGCCGATGTTGATTTGCGGCGGGTTGCCGGCGGCGTAGTAGGGGGTGACGTGGATGTCGATGGTGCGGATGGGTTCGGCGCTGTGGGCGAGTCCGGCGGCGAGGATGAGGGGGATGAGGGTTTTGTGTTTCATGGGGTTTTCCTTTTTATGGGATGGGGTTTGATGGTGTTTTTTTATCGCGATAAGCGCTTGATGGTGGTAAAAAATGATGGTTTTGGGGTGTTTTTTGGGTTTGTTTTGCCGGGTGTGCGGGATGGGGGTTGCCAACAATTCGTGAGTGGAGTTTAAAGGATTTTGAGAGGCAATTTGAGATATTGAAGATTTTGTCGCTGCGCGGCTTTTTATTATCCCTCACCCCCACGCCTCTCTGCTCCGCAGCTTTTCGAGTCCCACGGGAGAGGGGCTTGAATTCGTTGCCCTATTGGGAGTTCGTTGCGTCACACTTTCGTTTTTGATGTCCACTCTGCGTTCACGCGCCGCTGCGGGGTTCGGGGTGTTGTGTGCGCCAGTGTTTGAGGGGGTCGAAGTAGTGGGCGAGGTATTCGTTGAAGGGGATGTCGTGGCGTGCGGCGGCTTCGAGGGCGGCGTATTGTGCGAGGCTTTGGTCGCGCTGGGCGTCGAGTTGCGCCACGGTTTGTGCCTCAAGCGGTGTGAGGAGGGTGGATTGGTGTGCCTGGATGAGGGCTTGCGCCCAGGCGATGTGGCCCTGGGCTTTGGCGTCGCGCTGGACGTGGTGGGCGAGCGGCACTTGGCCGTTGGCGAGGGCGTCGAGGAGGTCGGCGAGGTGTTGTGCGTGGGTGTGGCCAAGGGTTTGGGCGATGGGTTGCATGGCGCGGAGGATGTCTTCTGCCCATTGTTTGGCGGGGCGGGGGGTGCCGTGGTCGGTGAGTTCGATGTCGGGGGTGAGGCCGCAGCAGGCGGCGCGGATGCGGTTGCTGTTGAGTTCGTTCCAGTCGTGGTGGGCGAAGACGGGGGCGGGGTGGAGGAGCGTCCAGAGGAGGAGGGTTTCGAGGATGTGCATTTGCGCGAGGCTGATGCCTGCGGGGTCGTAGGGGTTGATGTCCATGAGGCGGAGTTCGACGTAGGCGATGCCGCGTTCGGAGAGGGCGATTTCCGGGTGTTCGCCGCGTTTGACGGGCTGTTTGGGGCGGGCGGCGGTGTAGTATTCGTTGGCGATCTGCAGAATGTGGGTGCTGATTTGTTTGTGGCTGCCGTCGGGGTTTTTGCGGCCCAGGTATTCAAAGGCGGGGGCGGGGGTCATGACGGCGGCTATGAGGTCGCGGATGTAGGTGTCGAGGTCGTTGAAGCTGACGGTGAAGTCGGTTTTGTTTTGATAGCCGAGTTGGCTCATGCGCAGGGTGGTGGCGTAGTGCCAGCCGAGGGTGTCGTGGCCGAAGGGGTGAAGGAGGCCGCGGCCGGGGCAGAAGGTGTCGTGAACGGCGGGCGATGCGCCGTAGAGGTAGCAGATGAGCCAGCTGTGGCGTTGCAGGCTGCGCAGCATGCCCATGTAGCGTTCGTTGCGGTAGGTGATGTCGTTCAGGCGGCCGTCGGCGGCGGCGAGGTGGTCGAAGAGTTCGGCGGGCGGGGAGTAGTTGTAATGGATGCCGGCGATCATTTGCATGGGGCGGCCGTAGCGGTGCGAGAGGCCTTCGCGGTAGAGGCGTTTGATTTTGCCGGCGTTGCTGTCGCCGAAGTAGCCGAGGGCGATGTCTTCGTCACGTTCGGGGAGGATGCAGGGCATGCTCGCCGGCCACAGGTGTTCGTTGCCGATGCGTTGCGCGGTGTAGCGGGTGAGGTCGAGGAGTTCGGCGTGGGCGGCGGCGGCGGAGTCGTGGGCGCTGGTGACGAATTCGAGGAGGGCTTCGCCGTAGTCGATGGTGATGCGCGGGTGGGTGAAGGTGTTGCCGAGGCTTTGCGGATGCGGGGTGCGGGCGAGGTGGCCGTCTGCGGTTACGCGCAGGGTTTCGCGTTCGATGCCGATGCGGCCGCCTTTGAGGGGCAGGGTGGTGTAGTGCATGAGGGTTCTCCGGGGCGTTTGTGGCAATATTAACGTATGTTGACGGTTTTGCACGGAGGGATGCAGATGCTGGGGCCGCATGAGGGCAGGGAATGGGCGCTGATGATGGCGGGAGAAAAGGATATTGCCTTTTTCTCCGGCGATTTGGGGCAGGATGATTATGTGATGCCGGAGGAATTTCTCGCGTGCGTGGATAACCGTCATGCACGGATTGGTTATGTGCAAGCGCCGGATGCGTTTTGCCATGTGTTTTACCAGCGCGGCTGCGAGGCCAAGGCGGAGAAGTTCGTGCAGGTGCTTGAATTGGCGAGAAGGCATTATCACGATACCGATGATTATGAAATCGAAATCGGGCGCTTGCTGGGCTACAGCGAGGAGGATATTGCGTTTTATATCCGCCATCTCAGTACACGACAAAACTCTTCTCTTGATTGAAAGCACGGTTCAAAAGCCCCTCCCCCTGTGGGGGAGGGGTTGGGGAGAGGGCAGCAAATAAACAACTTTTTCAGATGTTGAAGCATGTTCGAAATGTTTGTTTAACCCCTCTCCCCTTCCCCTCTCCCGTAGGGAGAGGGGTTGATTTGGCGAATGTTTTTAAGTTTTGTCGTGTACTGAGATCCGCCATATTCGTCAGCCGCGCGACGGGGATTCAGGCATGACAGGACGGCAACAATAGGGCTATGATGCGGTTTTCCCTTGAACCACGGAGACTGCCATGCGTATTGCCGTACTGATGGATGACATCGATACCATCAAAACCTACAAGGACACCACCTTTGCCCTGATGCTCGCCGCCGAGGCGCGCGGCCATGAGGTGATGATCTTCGGGCAGGCGGATTGGCAGGTGCGCGATGGCGCGGTGGAGGCCTATGTGCGCACGGTGTCGCTCACCGACCGCGAGGAGGATTATTACCGTGTGCTCAACGAGGAAGTGATTGATCTCGCGGGGGTTGATGTGGTGCTGCAACGCAAGGATCCGCCCTTCAACCTCAACTACATTTACGACAGCTACATGCTCGATTTGCTGGTGCGCGAAGGCGTGCGCGTCATCAATCCGCCGCAGGCGCTGCGCAACGTCAACGAAAAATTCGCGATCAGCCGCGTGCCGCAATGCACCCCGGAAACGCTGATCACGCGCTCGCGCGGCGAAATCCGCGCCTTTGTCCACGAACACAAGCAGGCGGTCTTGAAGCCGCTCGACGGCATGGGCGGCAGCGGCATCTTCTTCCTGCGCGATGATGACAAAAACCTCTCCGCCATCATCGACACCATGAACCCCGACGGCCAGCAAACCCTGATGGTGCAACGCTATCTCGACAAAGTGGTCGAAGGCGACAAGCGCATCCTCGTCATCAACGGCGAGGCGGTGGATCACGGCCTTGCGCGCCTGCCGAAAGAAGGCGAATTCCGCGCCAATCTCGCTGCGGGCGGACGCGGCGTGGTGCAACCCTTGACTGAACGCGAACGGTGGATCGTTGAGCAAGTCAAACCGCTGATTGCCGAGGAAAATCTTTACCTCGTCGGGCTGGATGTCATCGGCGGCTACCTCACCGAAATCAACGTTACCAGCCCCACCTGCCTGCGCGAAATCGCCAACCACACCGGGCAGGATATCGCGGGCAGATTCTGGCAGGGGTTGGAATAAGCCATCGCGGTTTTTTCTCACCAGCAAGCGCTTATTGCGAGAAAGTTTCTCACCATAAGCGCTTATTGATGGTAAAAAAACACTATTTTCACCACTTTTTTGCATATGGTGAAATCATCATGAAAACATCCAAATCGTAGGTTGGTGGTGCATCTCGACAGGCTCGATAACCGTGCGTAGCACGAACCCCAACATTTTAGGGGCTGTTGACAATTTAGATTCCTCTGCAATGAACTTTAAACAAAGCAATGAACAAAGCCCCTCCCCCACAGGGGGAGGGGCTTTTGCTCCGTGCTTTTAATGAGTTGAAAAG
>JAUNKJ010000137.1:178-5430 GCA_030532785.1 Cardiobacteriaceae bacterium | reverse complement strand
GCAGCGGGCGATGACCGAAAGCGAGGGAAAGTTGACGGGCGACGAGCAATGCCATAAGTAACCTTTGCAAACAATGGATTCAAACTGCGCCACACCGGTTCCGGCAGCGGCGGCGGACGTGGCAAAATACCACACCGCACCGCAGATTGCCCCGCCCCATGCAACAACTCGAATATTTCGCCCTCGATACCTCCTGCTCCGCTTGTGTCTTCGACCGCCGCCAGCTTTGCATCCACTGCTTCCGCCTCCGCGACGAACGCGACGCCTGGGAACACACGGACGACGGCGAAAAACGCGCCATTCTCGCGCGCAGCCAGCGCCGCCGCCGTGCCGCCCTGCGCAATGGTCAGGCACAACGCACGCGCCGCAGCCGTCCGGTGCAGCAATTCGAGCTGTTCCCCGACGCGCAGGAAACGGCGGCAATGCCCGTCTTCCTGAGCATTGCCGCTGGCGATGACGACAACCCGCAACTGGCCCTCTTCCCCGAAATCACCGCCACAATACAATGAGAAATTTTCTCACCAATAAGCGCTTATTATGCAAATATTTCTCACCATAAGCGCTTCATGATGGTAAAAAATCACTATTTTTAATAAAAATATGAAATAACACTTTTCCCTCCCCATCCCCCGCAGAGTGCATATAACCGCTTCCCCAAAAAATGGCATAGGATTGTTTTTTAACCCTTTGAACAAAGGGCTTTGTCCAAAGGGCTGTCTATGCCATTTTTCGGGGCCCCCGCTTATAATGTCGCTCTTTTTCCGTCCGCCCTGGTTCATGACTTTTGTCTCTGACGGCTACCGTTTCAAGCCACACGAACAGCCCATCATGTCCGGCTCGCCCGCTTCGCCGGATCATCCGCCCGCACGCCGCGCAGCCTATCTCGGCATCGGCCTTTTCCTCTCGCTGACTGCCGGTCTGCAAAACGGCCTGCTCATGGCGGCGCTGCCGCAGTTGCGCGGTGCGCTGGGGCTGACGTTGCAGGAGGGCGGCTGGATTCAGGTGGCGTATTACATGACTTACGCCTGCATGAGCATCCTCTTTTTCAAGATTCGCCAGCATTGCGGCTTGCAACCTTTCGTGCGCTCGGTGCTGGCGTTGCTGCTCCTCGGCAATGTGCTGCAACTGGCGTTTCCCGGCTATGTCGCCGAGCTGCTCGCCCGCGGTTTTGCCGGAGTGGCGGCGAGCGGGCTGATGGTGCTGTCAATGTTTTACATGATGCAGGCGTTTACCGGGCAGAAGAAGCTCGCGGGCGTATTGCTCGGTCTCGGGGTAATGCAGCTCGGCATGCCGCTGGCGCAGGCGATGTTGCCCGCACTGTTTGCCGACGGCAACATCGACGCCGTGTTCTGGCTGCTTCTCGGCCTCACCCTGCTGTGCATCGCCTTTGTCCGCTGGCTACCCATGCCGCCGGGGCCGCGCGAACATGCCCTTGGCTGGCTCGATTGCCTGAGCTTTGCCCTGTTCGCAGGCGGTGCGGCGCTGCTCTGCGCCTTTATGGTGCAGGGGCGCATCGTGTGGTGGGATACGCCGTGGCTGGGTTGGCTGCTCGCAGGCGGCATCGCCCTGGGCGGCACCGCGCTGCTCATCGAAGCGCACCGCAAGCATCCCATGCTCGACTGGCGCTGGATGTCGATGCCGCAGATTGCCGCCTTTGCCCTCACCGGCGCAGCGGTGCGGCTGCTCACCTCCGAACAGACCGTCGGTGCCGCCGGTCTCATGGCCACGCTGGGCATGGGCAGCGCGCAAATGGCGAGGTTTTACTGGATTGTCTTTGCTGCCTCGACGCTGGGCGTCATCATGAGCCTGGTGCGCCTTGATGTGGACGACATCCGCAGACCCGTCGTCGTTGCCCTCCTCGGCATTGCCGCCGGTGCCTGGCTCGACATGGACGTCGGCCTGCAAACCCGTCCGGCGCAGCTTTATCTGAGCCAGGCCATCATCGCCTTCTCCGCCCTCTATTTCCTCGGCCCCATGCTCCTTGAAGGACTGGTACGCGCCCTCGCCAAAGGCCCGCAATACCTCATGAGTTTCTCCGCCGTCTTCGGCATCTCGCAAACCCTGGGCGGACTGGCCGGTGCAGCGCTGTTCAGCGCCTTTCTCACCATCCGCACCCGCGCCCACCTCGCCGACATCACCCAGCATTTCACCCTCGCCGACTCCGGCGTCGCCCACGCCCTGCAAACCTTCGCCCAACCGCACGCAGCCTACAGCAGCGACGCCGCCATCCTGCAAGGCCAGGCAATCAGCACCCTGATGGCGCAGGCGCTGCGCGAAGCCGCCGTCATCGCCTACCACGACTTCTTCACCCTGATCGGCGCGCTCGCCTTCGCCGCCTTTCTTGTCAACGCAGCCCTCTGGGCATACCGCCGCTACCGGCGCATCGACATCATCGCCGAAGAAAAGCAAAAACTCTTCGCCCTGCTCAACCTGTAACAAGGAATTCCCATGAGTACCCCCGACGCCACGCCCGACCTCCCGCCCGAACCCGCCCGCGACGGCTGGCATCCGCCGAAACGCAGCCTCCTCGGCACCCTCCTCTTCATCATCGCCCTCGTCGCCGGCATCCTCGCCGTACTCTACGCTTGGGGACTACCGCCCTTCACCACCACCCTCGTCCACACCAACAACGCCTACGTCCGCGGCCACACCACCCCGATCAGCCCCAAAGTCAGCGGCTATGTGAAGGAAGTGCTGGTCAGCGACTTCGCCGACGTCAAAGCCGGACAAGCGCTCGTACGCATCGACGACGCCCCCTATGCCGCCCGCGTCGCCCAGGCCGAAGCCGGCCTCGCCGGACAGGAAAGCGGCCGCGACAAAATCGGGCAAAGCCGCGTCTCCGCCCAGGCCGGTGTGGACGCCCGGCAAACCGCCATCCAGCTCGCCGAAACGCAACGCGCCCACGCCGCCGCCCAACTGGCTCGCCTCAACAGCGTACGCGGCAGCGCCGGCATCGCCCAACGCGAAATCGACCAGGCACAAAGCGCCCTCGAACAGGCCGAAGCTGCTCTCGCCCAGGCCAAAGCGCAACACACCGTCGCCGAACAGGACATCCTCGGCGTCGAAAGCGGCAAAGCCGGCGTCGAAGCTGCCATCGACAGCGCCCGCGCCATGCTCGCCCTCGCCCGCATCGACCTCGACAACACCACCGTCTACGCCCCCGCCGACGGCAAACTCGGCGAAATCAGCGTCAAAGCCGGGCAATTCGTCGCCGCCGGCAGCCAACTCATGCACCTCGTCCCCCCGGAACGCTGGATCATCGCCAACTTCAAAGAAGCCGACACCGCCAACATCCAACACGGCCAACCCGCCACTATCCGCGTCGACGCCCTCCCCGGCCACACCTTCCACGGCAGCGTCAGCGACATCGCCCCCGCCTCCACCGCCGAATTCAGCCTCATCCGTGCCGACAGCGGCAACGGCAACTTCGTCAAAATCGCACAACGCATCGCCGTGAAAATCCGCCTCGACGACGGCCAGCCCGACGCCGACCGCCTCCTCCCCGGCATGTCCGTGGAAGCACACATCGACACCCGCCCGGAAACCACGCCATGAAACGCCTCGCCAGCCTCCTCCTCGCCCTCCTCCTCAGCGGCTGCGCCACCCCGCCGCCGGAAAAACCCCTCGCCGAAGCCGTCGACGCCGACAGCCTCGGCCTCGCCCGCGAGATTGCCCCGCCCATCTCCCCCCAATGGTGGCAAGCCCTCAACGACCCCACCCGCCACCGCCGCATCGGCACCACCCTGCAACACGCCCCCGGCCGCGCCGCCGCCCGGGCCCGCCGGCCCCCGCCTGCAACACGCCGAAGCACAAAGCCGCCTCGCCGCCGCCCCTCTCGGCGTGCAAACCGCCTTCTCCGCCAACGCCGCCGCCCTCTGGCACACCCCCTCGCACGACCACCCCCTCCTCACCCGCATCCTCGGCGACACCATCGACTACAACGCCCTGCAACTCAAAGGCCAATGGCAATGGGACCTCTGGGGAGAACACAAAAACACCCTCGCCGCCGCCCTCGGCAAAACACAAGCCACCGCCTACGAAATCGCCCAAGCCCGCCTCCTCCTCGCCCAAACCATCGCCAGCCAATACCTCCAACTGCAAACCCTCAGCGCGCAGAAAAAACTCCTGCAACAACGCATCACCATCAAAAACAAACAAATCCCCCTCCTGCACGACCGCATCAAAGCCGGCCTCATGCCCCCCAGCCAGCTCTACCCCCTGCAAAGCGCCATCATCCAAATGCAAACCGCGCTGCGCGACCTTGAACACAAAAGCGAACAAATCCGCCACGGCCTCGCGCTCGCCAGCGGCCAACCGCCCGCAGCCCTCGCCACCCTGCAACCCGAACCCGCACGCGACCTCCCCCCGCCCCCCGTGCAAACCTTAAGCGCCGACCTCCTCGGCAAACGCCCCGACCTCGCCGCGCAACGTGAAGGCATCCTCGCCCGCGCCCGCCTCATCAAAGCCGCCGAAGCCAAGTTCTACCCCGACATCAAAATCCGCACCCTCGCCGGGCTCTCCGCCGTCGAAATCGGCGCCCTGCCCACCAGCA
Organism: Cardiobacteriaceae bacterium; assembly: GCA_030532785.1. Classification (GTDB taxonomy): domain Bacteria; phylum Pseudomonadota; class Gammaproteobacteria; order Cardiobacteriales; family Cardiobacteriaceae; genus JAUMXB01. The sequence goes on along the minus strand of JAUNKJ010000137.1, from coordinate 878 downwards.
GCAACCTCACCGCCGCCCTCCTCCCCAGCCTCAGCCTCCCCATCTTCACCGCAGGCGCACTCGAAGCCAACCTCGAACACAAACAAGCCGAATACAACGAACAAATCGCGCGCTACAACAAAAACGTCTACCAAGCCTTGCGCGAAGCCGCCGACGCCCTCTCCGCCTGGCAAGCCGCCGCCGACGCGGAAAAACGGCAACGCGACATCCTCGCCATCGCCCGCAAACAGCACAAAGCCATCGGCGAACGCATCCGCGCAGGTCTGGAAACCGAACTCGCCCGCCTCACCGCCGAAGACGAAATCGTGCAAACCCAAAGCCAGCAACTGCAAGCCAACCTGCAACAACGCCTCGCCTGGATCGCCCTCAACGTCGCCTTCGGCGGCGGCTTCAGCGCCCCAACCCCGGAAAAACAGGAATAACCGCGTGGATGGGTGTCAACCCACCATTTTTGTAGGGTGAGCTTCAGCCCACCATCAGCGTAGGTACGGTTAGCCCGAAGGGCGTAACCGTACAAAACGCACTGAATGAAAAGCGAAAAACCCTAGGCTGGGCGGGACCCCACGAAAAACGCGAAGCGTTTTGTCGTGGAAACCCGGTTAGGCGTAGCCCAGCACCGTAGGGTGGGCTTCAGCCCACCGTCAACGTAGGTACGGTTAGCCCGAAGGGCGTAACCGTACAAAACGCACTGAATGAAAAG
>JAUNKJ010000137.1:0-78 GCA_030532785.1 Cardiobacteriaceae bacterium | reverse complement strand
CGAAAAACCGTAGGCTGGGCGGGACCCCACGAAAAACGCGAAGCGTTTTGTCGTGGGAACCCGGTTAGGCGTAGCCGT
>JAUNKJ010000136.1 GCA_030532785.1 Cardiobacteriaceae bacterium | reverse complement strand
GTCAGGCGAACCCCAACATAATGAATTCTAAAATGTTGGGGTTCGTGCTACGCACGGTTATCGAGCCTGTCGAGATGCACCACCAACCTACGATTTGGATGTTTTTATGATGATTTCACTATATAAAAAAACCCTGCAATGCAGGGCTTTTTTCGTGTTCGCGGGAGAGGCTTATTTCTTCTCGCGGGCGTCGAGGAAGATGACTTCCACATGGCGCTTGCCGTCTTCAGTCACGATGGTGTAGTCCACGGTGTATTCCGGGGCGTCGCCTTCCGCGTTCATTTTCGCGTATTCCAGTTTGGCGTCTTCTTCCTGGATGTCGGCTTCTTTTTCTGTCCAGCCCATTTCGGCGGCTTTGGCCTGGATTTCCTTGGCAAGGTCGGCAACGCTGGCATCGGAGGCGACTTTGAAGTCGATGCCGCCGGTGCCGTCGTCTTCGCCTTCAACGAAGGTGGCGTTGGCCGGGTAGAAGGCTTCGGCAGGAACAGTGCTCAAGTCTTGCAGGGCGGTACCGGCGAGGGCGGCGGCAGAGAGGGCTGCGGCGAGGGCGGCGATCAGGGTCTTTTTCATGGTTGTTCCTTTACGTTGTGAACCAGATGCGCGGTTGCGCGCGGCGGATTATAGGCGGAGTTTTTTTGCAGGAAATGACGAAATATTGAGGTTTCTTTCCCGCAAAACGGTTTTTTGCGGGAAAAGATGGTGTTATTCGCCGTCGGTGGCCGGATGGTCGCGGAAGATGGCGTAGAAGCGCGCGGCGTAGAGGGCAAAGGCGGCGATGACGAGGGCGGCGGGCAGGGTGTGGGTGAGGGCGAGGTAGGCTTCGGGGAGGTGGCTCGCGCTCCACGGCGAGGCGATGCCGCGCACAAGTGCCGCGAGGGTGATGAGCGCGAAGGCGGCGCGGCTTTTTGCCGTGTAGAGAAGCGCTTGCCCGCTGTGGCGCAGGCCTGCGATGTGCATGATGTTCAGGATCATGAGGAGGAAGCCGCCGATGGCGATGAGGTGCAGGCTGGCGCTGGCGGCAAGCGGGCTTGCCGGGATGAGGAGGCTTGCGGCGTGGCCGAGGTAGCCAAGCGCAGGGAGGAGGAGGGCGGTGTAGAAGGGGCGGACGTAGCGGCGGCGGAGCAGCAGGGTGTGGTGCCACGGCTGGAGGTTGGCAAGGAGGACGCCTGCAGCGGCGAGCGCCAGCCAGCCGTGCAGTTCGCGGTCGGCGGAAAGGCACAGCGCGGCGGCGAGGATGCTCAAGACGAGGGCGGCGAGGTTTTTGGCGATGGGGTGGGGGATAAAGCGCGGGGTTTCATTGGCTTGGCGCAGCCAGAGGGGGTAGCGCTGCGGGTGGGTTTCGCGTTCGCGCATGGCGTCGGCGAGCGCTTCGTTGCCGATGACCATGCCGACGCGGAATTGCACGATCATGAGGGCGATCATGTGGATATGGAGCATGGCGCGCAGGTAAAGGTCGTCGGCGCGGATGAGGTAGGCGAGATGCAGGGCGTTGATCCACAGCAGGGTGTAGAGGAGGCTGTCCTGGCGGCGGTCGCGGAAGGCAAGATGCACGGCGAAGGCGAGCAGCCCTAGCCAGTAGAGGGCAAGGAGGGCGGCGCTCAGGGTGTGCCACGGCGCGGTGAGGAGCGCGGCGCTCCAGCAGGCGAAGAGCAGGGCGCTGGTTTTGGCGAGCGGGCGGGTGTAGTCCGTCCAGCTCACCAGCGCGGTCAGGAGGAAGCCGCCGTAGGCGGCGGCTGCGCCGAGGTCGATGAAAAGATAGAGATGCCAGGGGAGGGCTGCGACGGGCGGGGCGATGCCGAGGCCGCCCATGAGCCAGGGGAGCGCGGCGGCGGCAACGGCAAGCGGCAGGGCGAGGAAGAAGATGCGCAGCGGGTGGGCGAGGAAGTCATGCAGCAGTTGTTTGGGTGTCAAGGGTGTTTTTTTCATGATTATGCTGTTTTATGATAAATAATGACGATATAAAGCGCTTAGTATGATGATTTTTTATCGCGATAAGCGCTTTGTTGTGAGAAAATTTCTCATTTTGGGTGGATTGGGGACGTAGGCTGGGTTAGGCGTTAGCCGTAACCCAGCGCGGTTTTTGAATGCTTTGCTGGGTTACGCTATCGCTAACCCAGCCTACGAATCCTGTATTTAATCTATTTTAAATGGTTGAAAAGTTATTTGTTTGCTGCTCTCTCCCTAACCTTTCTCGTCCTTCGGACGAGCTGGCAAGCCAGTCGCCCCACAGGGGAGGGGCTTTTTGGTGGCATTCTTCCACCCCGTTCAATGCCACGCCAGCGTTTGTGCGCGTTGCCATAGCGGATGGCGTTCCTGTTCGGCGATGAAGTGCTGGTCGCGCGCGTTTTGCGGGGTGTCGAGGTGCAGGGTGGCGGTGAGGCGCGCGGGTTTGCTGCTCAGGAAATAGATGTCGTTGGCCATGCGCATGGCTTCGTGGGCGTCGTGGGTGACGAGTACCACGCTGGTGTTCCCGGCGAGGGTGCGTTCGCAGATGGTTTGCTGGAGGTGGCGGCGCAGGTTGCTGTCGAGCGCGGAGAAGGGTTCGTCCATCAGCAGCAGATCAGGGTCGGTGATCAGCGCACGGGCAAGGGCGACGCGCTGGCGCATGCCGCCGGAGAGTTCGTGCGGGTATTTGCCAAGATCATTGGCGTTGAGCGCGAGCGAGAGGAGGAGTTCGCGCGCGGCTTCACGCGCGCTTTTCCGCCCGGCGCGGCTCACGAGGGCGACGTTTTCCAGCGCGTTTTGCCAGGGCAGCAGGCGGTGTTCCTGGAAAAGATAGGTGAGGCGTTCGGCGCGGTGGCGGATGTGGCCGCGATCCGGGGTCTCGAGGCCTGCGATGAGGCGCAGCACTGTGGTCTTGCCGCAGCCGGAGGCGCCGAAGAGGCAGGCGACGCGGCCGGGGGCGAGTTCGAGCGAGAGGTCGTCGATGATGGTTTCGCCGCTGCGGCGGTAGTGGAGGCGGTCGATTGCGAGCATCAGTTTTCCCACGGGGTGATGAGGCGGCGCAAGGGTTCGAGGATGAGGTATTCGATGATCATGATGATGGCGACGCTGATGAGGACGAGGGCGAGGATGGTTTGCGCATCGAGCATGGCGCGGGCGTCGGCAAGGCGTGCGCCGAGGCCGCTGCTCGCGGCAAGGAGTTCGGCCATGATGGTGATTTTGACGCTGATACCGGCGGCGACGATGAGTGCGGGCAGGAGGTATTGCGCAAGCGCGGGCAGGTAGAGGGCGGTGATGCGGCGCGGCCACGGCAGGCGGTAGCATGCTGCCATTTCCGTGAGTGGCACGGGCACGCTTTGCATGGCGCGCATCGCCGAGGCGAAGGAGAGGGGGAGTGCGGCCATGATCACGGTGAACACGATGCCGGTGTCGTTCATCCCGAACCAGAAGAGGGCGAGGACGACCCAGATAATCGGCGGCATGCCGAGGAGCAGGGTCATCAGCGGACGGAAGAGGACGGCGAGGGTTTTGAAGCTGCCTGCGACGAGGCCTGCGGCGATGCCGAGGACGGAGGCGGCGGCAAAGCCTGCGGCGGCGCGGTAGAGGCTTTGCGCAAGGTCGCTTGCGCCGAGTTCGAGGACGAGTTGCGCGGCGCGTATCCACACCTGGCGCGGCGCGGGCAAGACGAGCGGGTCGAGATAGTGCGCGGCGATGTGCCACAGGGCGAAGAAAAGCCCGAGTCCGGCAAGGGCGGAAAAGCCGCCCCAGAGGTAGTCGAGGGTTTTCGCAAGACGTGCGCGCGGCGCGGGGATGGCGTTGAGGAGGATCATGGGGCGGGTGAAGTGTTGTTCATGATGGCCACGGGTGGTGCGGCGCTTGCTATGCTCGGCGGGCAATGTTGCAAAAAGGAGTCCGTATGAAAATCCAATCTTTGATGCTCGCCTGTTCTGCCGCTTTGCTGGCAGCCTGTGGTGGTGGCGGCGGTGGCAGCCACGAGATGACGAGCGACCTCAATACTGCCGAGATCGGGCAGGGGCGGGTGATTACCCTGATCCCGGAGGGCTTCAGCGGCGCGGTGTATCGCGGCGAAGATGCCGCTTACCGCAAGGTGATCGGCAACAATCTGCAAGCGGCGCGTTACGGCTGGGTGATGGACAAGCAGCGCGGCAGCCAGCACCGCTTCTTCAAGGGCAATGCCACGGGCGAAGCGCCCACGAGCGGCAGCGCGCAATATCGCGGCATCGCCCTGCATCAGGAAGGCTTTGCCGGTCCGGTACTGGAAGGTAGCGCGGAATTCGTCGCCGATTTTGCCGCGAAACGCCTGAATGGCACGGTCAGCGGCGCGAACTTTGCGCCGGTGGTGTTGCAGGCGGTGATTGATGGCGATGACTTTGCCGGAACGCTGAACGGCGTGGAAGTGCATGGCGATTTCTACGGGCATAACGGCGCGGAGATTTCCGGCATGTACGGCACGACGGATATGCAACAGCCGCGCAGCTTCTCCGGCGTGTTCGGCGCCAGCAGGCAATAAGCGCCTCGCCGCGAACCCCGCCCGATGGCGGGGTTTTTTTGTGTCTGTCATGCGCGGTAGAAGAGATCGGCGTCGGGGATTTTGCCGCCGGTGATTTTCGCGTTCAGCGCGTGCAATTCGCTGAAGAAATGGCGGATGTCGTCTTTGATCGCGGCGGCGCGGGTGGTGGCGAAATGCGAATGGGGGATGGCTTTGGCCAGCACCGGCGCGGGGAAGGGGAGCAAATCGGCTACAAGCGTTGCCGTGGTCATCGGGTCTTCAAGAGTGCGGGCAAGTGCGTCTTCAAGTGCGGCGTCGAGACCGGCGATGAAGTTGGCATTTTCCGCGATGAAAGCGTCGGTAAAACAAAGCCCTGCCTGGGGGATCACCGGCTTGCGGCCAAAGGTGCTGCCCCACAGCGTTTGCAAATCGAGGGCGCGGAGGACGGGCTTGCCGCTTTCTTTGCTTTTGATTTCCGCCATGCTCATCACCGGCTCAGGGAGGAGTGCGCAATCGGCCTTGCCGCTCAAAAAGAGGAGGAGCGCTTCCGGCGGGGTGGCGGTGTATTGCACGTCAATCTTCGTGAAATCAATGCCCTGTTTTTTGCACAGCGCTTGCAGCACGAGATCGGGCATGTCGTTTTTGAAGGGGATGACGAGTTTTTTGCCAGGCAGGGCGTCGAGACCGGAAAGCGCTTCGCGCGCGCCAAGATAGAGAAGGCCTTCGGTCATGATGTTGTAAAGTTTGACTTTTCTTCCCTGGTTGTAGAGATTGGCGGCGACGTAGCTCGGCACGATGGACGCGCCGATGTCGCCGTTGACAAGACCGGCGCGCAATTGATCCGGGGTGCGCCAGGTGTTGACGGCAAAGGGCGTTTTGCCGTGTTTGGCGGCGACGGCGAGCAGGGCGGTAGGGGTTACCGGCGGCCCCCACAGGGTGAGTGCGGGCTGCGCGCGCAACGGCAGGGCGAGGCTGGCGAGGGCGGCGGAAGAGAGGGCGACAAATTGGCGTCTGTTCAGCATGATGCATCTCCGGAAAAAGGGATGCGCGCGATTATATCGGGATGATTTTGGAAATAGAAATGATTCTTGTCAATTTGCCTTGGCCAGACAAAGCCCCGAGAATGCGGCTTTCTTCAGGAGAGACGTGATGGATGAGGCAATGTGCGTGGTGCTGACCACGGTGGGCGACGACGCGGCGGCGCAACGGCTTGGCA
>JAUNKJ010000135.1 GCA_030532785.1 Cardiobacteriaceae bacterium | reverse complement strand
CCGGCAGCGCCTTTGTCCGCTACCGCGAAGACGGCAGCCGCCGCTTCGTCTTCAATATCGTCCACAGCGCCTGTGGCCGCCTGGAAAAAACTGCCGCAAGCGACAAACTGATCGACGCCAGCAGCCACCTCCACCTCATGGGCAGCGCCCTCGCCGCACCGGGGATGCGCGCGCTTGCCCTTGACGCCATGCAGCGCATCAAGGCGCGCGGCGGAACCCTCTCGTTCGACCCCAACCTGCGCGCCGAACTCCTCGACGTCCCAGGGCTTAGCGAAGCGCTCGCCCAAGTCCTCGCCCACACCGACATCTTCCTCCCCAGCGGCGACGAACTTTATCTTTTCACCGCATCGCAAACGGAAAGTGATGCCATCGCCGAACTGCTTGCGCGCGGCATCGGCGAAATCGTCGTCAAACGCGGGGCTGAGGGCGCCTCGCATTACAGCGCGCAAGGGCGCCTCGACGCCGCGCCCATTGCCGTCACCGAAACCGACCCCACCGGCGCGGGCGACAGCTTTGGCGGCGCCTTCATCGCCCTGCGCCTTTCCGGCATGGCTCCCCGCGAAGCCCTGCAATACGCCAACGCCGCCGGCGCGCACGCCGTTACCATCCTCGGCCCCATGCAAGGCACCGCCAGCCGCGCCGAACTCGATGCCATGCTCGCCAACCCCCATTAACATCCCCCAACATCACGCAAGGAGCGCCCCACATGCCGAAAAAACCACCCCTCACCCCGCCGGACAAACCCATCCGCACCATGCAGGATTTGGCCGCCTACGTCGGCCTGACCCGGCAAACGCTATCCAAATACTTCCGCGACCCGCAAAGCGTCAACGCCAAAAGCCGCGCCCGCATCGCCGAAGGCATCGAACACTCCGGCTTTCGCCCCAACTTCTTCGCCGCCAACCTCAAACGCCGCAACAGCAAAGTCCTCGGCATCATCATCCCCAGCGCCGTCGACCCCTTCTACATGGAACTCGTTGAACGCATCGAACACCACGCCAACGAAGCCGGCTTCTTCGTCATCGCCTTGAGCTCCGGCGGCCGCCGCGAACAGGAAAGCGAAGCCATGAACCGCCTGCGCGCCATCAACGCCGCCGGCGTCCTCATCGCCCCCAGCGGCAGCCATCCGCCGCGCCTGCGCGCGCGCAACACCCCGCCCGTCGTCTACCTCGACAGCCCCGTCGACGACACAAGCCCCTTCGTCGGCACCGACAACCGGCAAAGCATCGCGCAAATCGTCACCTACCTCCTGCAAAGCGGCAGCCCCCCGTGCTACCTCGGCATGCCCGCCATCAACCACAACGCCGACAGCCGCCGCGAGGCCTACATCAAAGCCATGCAAGAACACAACGAACAGCCGCGCGTCCTCACCCTGCGCGGCAAACTCGGCTGGGACTTCGAATCCTACGGCTACCGCAACGCCGCCGCCCACCTGCGCAACGGCCTGCCCACCGACACCATCCTCTGCGCCAACGACCGCATCGCCATCGGCGCACAACTCGCCGCCTGGCACGGCGGCCGCCGCGTCGGCAAAACCGCCGACTGCAACCTGCGCATCGCCGGCCACGACGACCACCCCTTCTCGCGCTACACCAGCCCGCCGCTCACCACCATCGTACAAAACACCGACCTCATCGCCCGCCACGCCGTCACCAACATCCGCCGCGCCTGCGGCGAACTCGACAGCGACAACAGCGACGAACAACGCATCCTCGTCCCCGCCACCCTAGTTATTCGTGAATCTGCATAAAAACGGTAAAAATAGACATTTTTTACCACCATGAAGCGCTTATGGTAAGAAATTTTCTCACCATAAGCGCTTTGTAATGAGAAAACTTCTCACCATGGGTTCGTAGGATGGGCGTAAGCCCATGCGGTATCGCGCAGCGATTGGTAGGCTGGGTTAGGCGTAGCCGTAACCCAGCAAAGACATCAAACACCGCGCTGGGTTACGCGGCGTTGCCACTAACCCAGCCTACCAACGTGCAAAAAACCAACCGCAGGGTTAGTCAATCGCATAATATCAGCAGCGATTCGTAGGTTGGAGTGAGGCTTGCCGAACCCCAACATGGGATGTTTGTTTGCCTTGGGGTTCGCGTGTACCACCCGGTTGAAATGCATCACCAACCTGCGTTTTGCCCGACAGGGTTTGATGCCGCCCACTACGGACGGGTATCTACCCATCATAAAAACCAAAAAATCATCAAAAACAATCATTTTTTACCATCATGAAGCGCTTGTCATGAGAAACAACTCACCACAAGCGCTTTGTGATGAGAAAATTTCCCATTGTGTCACGGGGAAAATCTCCCGCGTTGCTTGACCGTTTGCCTGCAAGCGATTAAAGTTTCGTGGCAGAAGCATGGCTTCTTTTTTACCTAATCGTAATGGAGACAATGGCGCATGAAAAAATGGTTGTTGAGTGCAGCGGTAATGCTGGCCAGTTCGGCAATGGCGGAAACAGTCCTCAAGTTTTCCCATGTGGTGGCCGACGATACCCCCAAGGGTCAGGCGGCACTGAAGTTCAAGGAGCTGGTGGAAAGCCGTTCCAACGGCGCGTACAAGGTGGAAGTGTTCCCCAACTCCCAGTTGTACAACGATGACAAGGTACTCGAAGGGCTGCTCTTGGGCGATGTGCATTTCGCAGCCCCCGCGCTTTCCAAGTTCGACCGCATCACCAAGAAACTGCAAGTCTTCGATTTGCCTTTCCTCTTCAAGGATATGGCAGCGGTTGAGCGCTTCCAGCAAAGCGAGGCCGGCCAGGAACTCCTGAAATCCGTGGAAGCCAAGGGCTTGGTGGGTCTGGGTTATATCCACCAGGGATTGAAGCAGTTTTCCGCAAACGCGCCGATCAAGTCGCCGCAAGATTTGAAGGGCAAGAAAATGCGGGTGATGTCGTCCGACGTCCTCGCCGCGCAAATGGATCAGGTGGGCGCGCTGCCGGTGAAAAAGCCGTTCTCCGAAGTGTTTACCCTTTTGCAAACCAAGGCGATTGACGGCCAGGAAAGCCCGTGGTCCAACACTTTCTCGCAAAAATTCTATGAAGTGCAATCGCATATCACCGAATCCAACCACGGCCTGCTCGACTACATGGTGATCAGCTCGAAGAAATTCTGGGATGGCCTGTCAGACGCCGACCGCGACATGCTGAAAACCGCGATGGATGAAGCGATTGCCCACGGCAACAGCCTCGCCGCCGAAATCGATGGCCGCGACCGCAAGCGCATCATGGAAAGCGGCATGACCACCATCGTGGAACTCACCCCGGAAGAGCGCGCGCAATGGGTAGAAGTAATGCGTCCGGTATGGGGCAAGTTTGAGAAAGAGATCGGCAAGGAGCTGATTGACGCGGCGGAAGCCAGCAATCAGTAAGACCGTGTCGATGCCGCTGGCTGACATGTTGTGCGACAAGCCCACCTCGACAGACCAGTTTGACAAGCTCACTGAGCCTGTCGAAGTGAGTCTAGCTGCAGCGGTAGGCTGGGTTAGTTGCGCAGCAACGTAACCCAGCGCGATATTTGAAAAAATTGCCGGGTTACGCCCGTCGGGCTAACCCGGTCTATCATCAACCTGCGGTTGATCCGATTTTTTTAACACGCGAAGCGCCCCCAACGGCTTCGCCAGGCGAGCGCCGGAGCGGCTTTCCGGCGCTTTTTTCATCTTTTTCCGGGAGGACTTCATGATCCGCACCCTGCACCGTTTCGAGGAAGGGCTGCTTTGCCTGCTGCTCACCTCGCTGACTTTACTTGTGTTTGCCGAAACGCTGCTGCGTTTTTCCGGCACCAGCGCCCTGTGGCTGGAAGAGGCCATCCAGTGGAATGCCGGTTGGTTCGTGCTTTTTGGCGCATCTTACGGCGTGCGCACCGGCGCGCATATCGGCCTGACCCTGCTCACCAGCGCGATCAAACACCCGCTGGCAAAGCGCGGGATGGCGTTGGTGGCGCTCGTGATCTGCATCGCCTATTGCGCTATTTTCCTCTACAGCTCATGGGAATACGTCCGCGCCCAGCAAATGATCGGCTTTGAGATGAACGATTTGCAGATCAATGCCGGATTCTTCGGCAGTTGGCCGGAAGAAGATATTGCCGTGAAGCAGTGGGTGCCGTATTGCGGTCTTTTGATTGGTTTCGGCCTGTTGCTGCTGCGTTTTGTGATGCTGTTCGTCAATGTGCTGCGCGGCAAGGCCGATGGTTTCCATTTCATTGATGAAGCGAAGGAAAGCGTGGAAATGCACGCGCAAAGCGATGACAGCCGCGAAGGAGTACAGGCATGACCACCGCGTTTCTCTTTACCGTTTTGTTTGTGTGCATGCTGATGGGCATGCCGGTGGCGGTCGCCCTCGGTTTTTCTGCCGTGAGTACCATGCTGATTTTCACCAACGACTCGTTTGCGAGCCTGTCGCAGCAGTTCTACAGCGCGATCAGCACCCATTACACCCTGCTCGCGATTCCGTTTTTCATCCTGTCGTCGGCGTTTTTGACCACCGGTGGGGTGGCGAACCGCATCATTCTCTTTGCCAACAATTGCGTCGGCCACATTCGCGGCGGCCTCGCCATGGCATCGATTCTTGCCTGCATGATTTTCGCTGCCGTTTCAGGCTCATCGCCAGCGACAGTGGCAGCGATCGGCTCCATCGTCATCGCCGGGATGGTGAAGGCGGGCTATCCGCAATCGCTCGCGACCGGCGTGATTGCCACCTCGGGCACGCTCGGCATCCTGATTCCGCCGTCCATCGTCATGCTCGTCTATGCCGCCGCCACCGAACAATCGGCGAGCGACCTCTTCGCCGCAGGCCTGATTCCCGGACTTCTGATGGGCTTTTTCCTGATGCTCACCATCTACATCGTCGCCCATATCAAGAAATTGCCGGCGATGCCGTTCCCCGGCTTTGGCGCATTGTTCACTAGCTTTTTCAAGGCGTTGGGTGGCTTGATGCTCATCATCATCGTGCTGGGGGCGATTTACGGCGGCATTGCCAGCCCCACGGAAGCGGCGGCGATTTCTGCGGTCTATGCCTTTCTCGTGGCGGTGTGGGGCTACCGCGACATCGGCCCGATGAAAGGCGTGGCGTGGCGCGAAGCGGGGGAAAGCACGGGCAAGGCGGTCGCGCGCAATTTGTGGCTGTCGCTCTTGGCCATTCCGCGTTCCTTTACTGATGCGGAAGTGCGCCACAGCGTCCTCGAAGCCGCGAAAACCAGCCTCATGCTGCTCTTCATCATCGGCAACGCCATGCTCTTCGCCCATGTGCTCACCAGCGAACGCATCCCGCACCAGATCGCGGAAACCATCGTGCAGATGAACCTCTCGCCGTGGATGTTCCTCGTCATCGTCAACATCGTGCTGCTGGTGGCGGGCGCGTTCATGGAGCCGTCGGCCATCATGCTCATCATGGCGCCGATTTTCCTGCCTATCGCCCAGCGCCTGGGCATCGACCCGATCCACCTCGGCATCATCATGGTCGTCAACATGGAGCTGGGGCTGCTCTCGCCGCCGGTCGGCCTCAACCTCTTCGTCGCTTCCTCGATTACCGGACGCGACCTGTCGTGGGTGATCCGCTCCGTGGTGCCGTGGTTCCTGTTTTTGCTCCTTTTCCTCGCGCTCATTACCTATGTGCCGCAGATATCGCTGTGGTTCCCGGAAATGCTCAAGGCCTCGCGCCTGGCCGGATAAGGCAGCGCCAATGCAAACGGGTGG
>JAUNKJ010000134.1 GCA_030532785.1 Cardiobacteriaceae bacterium | reverse complement strand
CGCTCTTATGACCTATCGCTGATTTTTGACCAGCATACTTTTCAGGACACCATCTGAAAAAGTTGTTTATTTGCTGCCCTCTCCCCAACCTTTCTCGTCCTTCGGACGAGCTGGCAAGCCAGTCGCCCCACAGGGGGAGGGGCTTTAAAATAGTGATTTTTTACCACGATAAAGCGCTTGGTGTGAGAAATCTTCTCATGCTAAGCGCTTTGTTGTGAGATGTTCCCATTGCGTACTTTCTTCGCGAATCACGCCGTGGGCATCGACGCGGGCGAGGAGGGCGCTGACGCGGTCATGGCCGGGAACGGCCACATCGGCGGCGATGTCGGCAAGCGGCACGAGGACGAAGGCGCGCTCGGCCAAGCCCGGGTGGGGAATCATGACGCGCGCTTCGCGGATGACGCGGTCGTCGTATAAAAGAATGTCGAGGTCGAGGGTGCGCGGGCCGTTTTTTTCGGCGCGTACCCGGTCGTGCGCAGCTTCCACCGCGTTGATGGCAGCGAGCAGACAACGCGGCGAGAGCGTGGTGTCGTAGGCGCAGACGGCGTTCAAGAAATCCGGTTGGGACTCAATGCCGAAGGGCGGGGTGCGGTAGAGATGCGAGGCGGCGATTTCGTGCAAATCCGGGTGCAGGGCGAGGGTTTTGCGCGCGCGCAGGAGTTGCGCGAGAGGATCGCGCTGGTTGCTGCCAAAGGCGATGTAGGTGCGGTGCATGAGCTTTCCGTTTGTTGGGATGGGGTTTACAGCCAGCGCCGGGTGCGTTGGCGGTAGGCGCGGTAGGATGCTGCGAATTTGGCTTCGAGGATGCGTTCTTCGGGGAGGATTTGCCAGCGGGTGATGGCGAGGATGAAGGCGGGAATGCCTGTCCAGGCAAGGGGATGGGCGAGATAGACTGCCCAGGCGGCGAGGAGGAGAGCCATGCCGAGGTACATGGGGTTGCGGCTTAAGCGGTAGATGCCGTGGGTAATGAGCACCCGGCTTTGTGCGGGATCGCGCGGGTCGGCGGTGGTGGCGGCGCGGCGGAAGGTGAGGAGTGCGCTGGCGGCAATGGCGATGCCGAGTACGGCGAGGAGGGCGGCGAGCCACAGCGGACGCGGCAGGGCGGGGAAGGGGATTTGCGCGATGAGCCACATGAGTGCGGCGCAGAGGAGAAGCCAGAGGGGCGGGAGGAGTTTGCGTTCCATGAGGGTGGGTGTTTTGGTTTATGGTTGGATTAAAAATGGTGGTTTTTTACCATGAATAAGCGCTTATCGCGGTCAAAAATCATTATAAATTGTTTGTCATTGTAGGTTGATAGTGAATTTCCGTAGGTGGATATTGCGTTTTGACAGGCTCAATAACCGCGTACCGAAATGCAATAACCGGCGTTAGGGGCTGTTGACAATTGGTGAATGGAATTTGCAAGGCTTCGGAAAATAATTTGAAATGTTGAGGGTTTTCGTCGCTGCGCGAATTTCTCTATCCCCCTCTCCCCAACCCCTCCCCCTCGAGGGGGAGGGGCTTTAGTTCGTTGCTTTATTTGAAGTTCATTGTATAAAAATCTGAATTGTCAACAGCCCCTACGGGATTGGGGTTTTTTCAGGGACGTTGCGGGCAACGTCCCTACAAATTTGCCCTGCGGGTCTCAGTACACGACAAAATTTAAAAACATTCACTAAATCAACCCCAATCTCGCTATCGCGAGCTCTTCGAGTCCCCAACCTCTCTCGTCCTTTGGAGGAGCTGGCAGAGCCACTGGAACAGCTCGCGTCAGCGAGAGTCGCCCCTCGAGGGGGAGGGGCTTTTTTGGTGGGCTGAAGCCCACCCTACGTTCAGCGCGCGCGGTTGCGCGAACGGCGGCGGCGCATGGTGTTGCGCGGGCGCGGGTTGTCGTGGCTGCTGCGCGGGGTGATGTCGCTTTCTTCCTGGATGCGTGTCCACCATTGCGCCATGTCGGCGAGTGGTTCGCCTGCGGCTTCGCGGATGAGGAGGAAGTCGTAGGCGGCGCGAAAGCGCGGGTGGGAGAGGAGGGCGCGGATTTTGCGCGCGGAGTTGCCCGCGAGTTCGAAGCGCGCTTGCAGGGTCCAGATTTCGCGGATCATGCCGCGAAGGCGCACGGGGATGGAGACGCGTTCGGCGGCGGCGATGTGGACGGTGTCGACGGCTTCGTGCATGGCGCTGTGCCAGTTGTCGCGTTCTTTGAGGAGACCCTGGTATTGCAGTTGGTAGACGGGCCAGAGGAAGGCGGCGAAGAGGAAGGCGATGGTGACGGGTTTGCCTTCGGCGACGCGGGCGTCGGTGTTGGCGAGCGCGATGCGGATGATGTTTTCCGCGTATTGGGCGAAGGCGCGGTTGGGGTGGGCGAGGACGCGGGCGACGTCGGGGAAGAGTTCGCCCAAGAGGCCGTGGCGTTGCAGGGCATCGAAGCTTTTGACGCCGTGGCCGCTCATGAAGATTTTTTGGGTTTCGTCGAAAAGACGCGCGGCGGGGATGCCGCGCAGGTGTTCGCGCATGGGGGCGATGGCGGCTGCGGTGTCGGGGTCGAGGGGGAGGTCGAGTTTGGCGGACAGACGCGCGGCGCGCAGCATGCGTACCGGGTCTTCGGCGTAGCGGGTGGCGGGGTCGCCGATGATGCGGATGACGCGGTTTTCGATGTCTTGCATGGCGCCGATGTGGTCGATGATCATGGCGTTGCGCGCGTCGTAGTAGAGGGCGTTGATGGTGAAGTCGCGGCGGGCGGCGTCTTCGGCCATGGTGCCGTAGTGGTTGTCTTCGAGGACTTGGCCGGCGGCGTCGGTGCGGCGTTCGCGTTCGGGCGCGCCACGGAAGGTGGCGACTTCGATGATGTCGCGGCCGAAGTGGATGTGGGCGAGGCGGAAGCGGCGGCCGATGAGGCGGCAGTTGCGGAAGAGGTTTGCGACTTCTTCGGGGCGGGCGTTGGTGGCGATGTCGAAGTCTTTCGGGTTTTGTCCGAGGAGGAGGTCGCGGATGCAGCCGCCGACGAGGTAGGCTTCAAATCCGGCCTGGTTGAGTTGGTTCAATATTTTCAGTGCGTTGCGGTCAAGTTGCGCTTCAGAGATGGCGTGGGCGCCGTAATCGTAATATACGGCCTGGTTTGGAATGCGGGTCATCCGTCCCCTTCTTTATGGTATTGGTTTGGAAATAAATATCCCGTGGGCAGCGCCAGACGTCGCGTCCGGCATGGCCAGGGGTTCTCAGTACACGTCGCGGCGGTAGCGTTTGTCGTTTTTTACTTTGGCGAGGTAGGCCGCGGCGTCTGCGGCGCGCATATTACCATGTTTGCGCACGATTTCATGCAGTGCCGCATCGACGTCTGCCGCCATGCGCCGCGCGTCGCCGCAAACGTAGAGGCAGGCACCGTTTTCCAGCCATTGGAAGACTTCCGCGCCGTGTTCATGGAGGCGGTGTTGTACGTAGATTTTTGTTTTCTGGTCGCGGGAGAAGGCGGGCGTGAGTTTGTGGAGGAGGCCGTCGCGCTGCCAGGCGAGCCATTCGTCGCGGTAGAGGAAGTCGCTTTGTTCGTGGCGGTCGCCGAAGATGAGCCAGTGTTTGCCGCTGGCGTGGCGTCGCGCGCGTTCCTGGAGGAAGCCGCGATAGGGGGCGATGCCGGTGCCGGTGGCGATCATGAGCATGGGGGTGGCGTCATCTTCGGGCAGGGCGAATTGGGGGTTGTCGTGCAGCCAGCCGCGGATGGGGGTGCCGGGGGGGATGTCGGCGAGCCAGTTGGAGGCGATGCCTGCGTAATGTTTGCCGTTTTTCTCGAAGTGGACGCGGCCGACGGTGAGCGCGAGTGTGTCGGGAATCGATGCCACGGAGTAGGTGCGGGCGCGGATGGGTTCGAGGGCGTCGACGGCGTCCTGTACGTCGAGGACGATGCCGGCGCGCAGGCATTCGAGGACATCGCCGCGCGGGCATTCCATGCCAAGCGCGCGCAGGAATTCCTGGCCGGGCAGACGCAGCTCGACTTCGCGGCAAAGGAGGTCGCCCAAGGCGTAGTTGCGCCCTTGCCAGTAGACGCGGTCGGCGGCGCGTGCGCCGAGAATTTGCAGGGCGGCGTCAACCAGTTCCGGCGGGTTTTCCGGGAGGATGTGGAGGAGCGCGCCCGGTTGCCATGTGGTGCCGGGCGGCGTTTGCAGTTCGCAATGCACGACTTCGCGGATGGCGTTGGCGGCGGTGAGCGTTTGCCGCGCGCGCAAGACGAGGGGCAGGGGATGTTGGCGCGAATGGCCGGGGGTGACGGGGGAGGGGGCGGTTTCGCGCTTTTCCCAGCCGTGTTCGTTGGCGAGCGCGTCCAGACGTGCGGCAATCCAGCGCTGCGCCGTGTCTTCAAATTCCACGTCGCAATCGGTGCGTTCGCCAAGGCGCACGCCGCCGAGGTCGGCGAGTTTGGCGTCCCAGTCCTTGCCTGCTTTGCAGTAGTGGTCGTAGAGCGAATCGCCGAGGGCGAGGACGGCAAAGCGCAGGGCGCGCAAATCGGGTGCGCGGTCGTGCAGACTGTGCCAGAGGGTTTGCGCCATGTCGGGCATGTCGCCCTCGCCGGTGGTGGAGATGATGAGGAGTACGTCGCCTTGCAGGGCGGGGAGGTCAACTTCATCGAAGGCGGCAAGGCGTGCGTCCACGGCGTAGGCATTGGCTGCGGCCTGTGTCCATTGGCCGACGAGTGCGGCGTTGCCGGTTTGTGTGGCGTAGAGGATGGTCAGATTGGAAGACATGGGGTGTGGATGGGAAATTTTCTCATAAATAAGCGCTTATCGTGAGAAATTTTTTCATGATAAGCGCTTATGGGTGGTAAAAATACGCTATTTTTAACGGTTTTGTGAAATATGTGATCGGGCGGCAGCGGGCATTTTTTCACAAAACGCCTTACAAGTGATAGCGCCGCCAGTTCTGCGGGTTCTGCTGATCGCCGTCGTGCCGCCAGAGGCCGCGTTTGGCGCGCTTGGCTGCGTTTTCTGCCGCGAGATAGGCAGCGGGCGCGTCGCGGCGGCGGTAGACAATGGCAACGCCTTGATGGAGCAGCCATTCGTTGATGTCGCCCTGGGCGTCGTGGAGGACGGCGAGGCTGCGTCCGTAGCGGTCATTGCCGTGGATGTCGGCATGAAAATGCGGCGGCAAACGGCGGGCGAGGGCGGCGCGCGCTTCTTCGCCGTAGGGCGCTTGCCCCATTTCCGGGGCGTCGATGCCGACAAGGCGCAGGGTGAGGCGTTGCCCGGCGCAAGTGGCCTGGATGGTGTCGCCGTCGAGTACCTTGGCGTTGTCGCAAGGGGTTGTGCCAGAAAGGGAAACGGGGGTTGGTGCGGGTTTGGGCAGTGCGGCGAAGAGATGGGGGATGCCCCAGAGCGCGATACCGCTCAATAGCCAAACCATGCCCTTGCCGGTGTACCAGGGCGGGGAGCGGTGGGGGTGGTGGGTCATGGGCGGTTTCCGGGGGAGATGGGTGTAACTCAACCTGAGTTCGGGATAAAAAAGTGGGTATATCCACTCATATGACGTTGTTTTCCAATCAGTTCCTTCCCCTGCTTGCGGGGGGATGGCTTTGCCAGCTCGGCCGTAGGAAGAGATTGTTAGGATGGGGGCGTAAAATGCGCAGCATTTTTTATGGCTATGGAATGAAAACTTCGTTTTCAACACCCCCACCCTGTCCCTCCCCCGCAGGCGGGGGAGGGGAATGGTTTGTCATTTCATAGAAAATTTTGAAAAATCATTCAGGAATGACTTCACTCTTATCCCGAACTCAGGTTAA
>JAUNKJ010000133.1 GCA_030532785.1 Cardiobacteriaceae bacterium | reverse complement strand
CACCACCAACCTACATCTCCGCTCTGTTTTTTGTTGATTTGGCTATACTTTTCAGGACAATCACCAAGATTGAAATATCACGCTGGGTTACGGCGCGTTGCGCCTAACCCAGCCTACGCCCGTTCTGTCCAGCTCTTGCGAATTTTCAGGTTGAGTGGCCATAAAAAAACCGGATGCAGGGCATCCGGTTTGTCGTGCTGCGCGCACAAGGCATTAATGCGTTTGCAGTTTTTCCTTGTTGCGGCGTACCTGTTTTTCGAGTTTGTCTACAAGGAGGTCGACGGCGTGGTACATGTCGTTGTGTTCGGCATCGGCATGCAGGGTGTGGCCGGAGCGGATATGCAGGGTGGCTTCCGCCGTTTTCAGATGACGGTCGGTTCCCAGGGTTACCTGGGCGCTGACGATTTGTCCGTCGCGTTCGTCGATGCGGGCCAGTTTCTCATTCACATACGTTTTCAGGGCATCGCTGATATCCAAATGCTTGCCGGTGAGGTTGTATTGCATGATGGTCTCCTTGTGATTTGTGATACCGATTGCTCGGTCAAGGCGAACATATCAGAAGGGCGGGGTGGCCTCAAGGGGTGGGGCGTATCTTTTTGCTTTAAGGTGATTTTGCGCCGGGCAGCCATTGCGCGAGATGGTAACGCGCGCGCAATCCCCAGGCGCTGCTCCAGCCGCTGGTGGAGACGCGGATTTGTCCGTTTTGCACGATGGCGATGGTGGGTACGGCGACAATGGCAAAATCGCGGTGCAGGGTGCCGTGCGCGTCGTTGATGACGGGGAAATCCCAGCCGTGCTTTGCCAGATAGGCGCGGAGATCGGCATCGCTGCCGGAGTGGCTGGCGATGCTTATGACGGCATAGCCCGCGTTTTTCAGGGATTGCACCTGCGGCGAGGTGTGGCGGCAGATGCCACACCAGCTCCCCCAGAAATAGAGGAAGAGGGGTTTGTCGCGGCCTTGCAAGTCCAAGTTTTCGCCGTGAATATCGGTGAGGCGGCTGTGGGCGAGGCCACGGCTGTCCGGCCAGCGGTAAATATCCACGGCGGTGATGATGACAAGGGCGACGAGGAGGTACCCGGCAAGCCGTAGTAATTTCATGTATTTATGTTTTTGCATTTTATAGTGGTTTTTTACCATGATGAAGCGCTTGTCGTGAGAAATTTTATCACGGAAAGCGCTTGATTGTGAGAAAATTTCTCATGCTGTTTTGCTGCAAACACGCCGCTTTGCCAACGCTGGCCGCTTGTGGTACAACCGCCATCCTTTTTCATTGTCCGAGGATTGCCATGAATGCCCTTGAACTGTTGACGACCCGCCGTTCCAGCAAGCAATTGAGCGAACCCGCGCCCGATGCCGCGCAGATTGAGCAGATGCTGCAAGCGGCGACGCAAGTGCCGGATCATGCGCTGCTGACGCCTTTCCGCTTCGTGGTGATGCGCGGTGAGGGCTTGAACCGCTTCCGCGACACTTTGCTGCAAGCCGCAGACGACATGGCGCTCGGCGAAGAAGGGCGGCAAAAGGCGAAGCGCGTGGGCAGCATGGGGCCGGTGATCATCGGCGTGGTGGCGGCGCTCAAGCCCGGCAACCAGATTCCCGAATGGGAACAGCTGCTGACCGCCGGTTGCGCCGCCTATGCGATTCAACTCGCGGCCAAAGCGCAGGGTTTCGACAGCGTGTGGATCAGCGGCAAATGGGTGGACAGCGCCGCGCTGCGCGCCGCCTTTGCCTGTGGTGAACACGACAAAATCATCGCGCTGCTTCCTGTCGGCACGGCGCGCAGCCCCGTCGGTGGCGGGAAAAACACCGATTTGTCGGCATTTGTGCAGTATTGGTGAGGCCGCGCGGCATTTCCGTTATAGCGGGATCCCCGAAAAATGGCATAGACAGCCCTTTGCACAAAGCCCTTTGTTCAAAGGGGTACAAGACAAAAATCCTGTGCCATTTTTTGGGGGAAGCGGCTATGATGCCGCGCTTTTGAAGCCGGTTTCGCCATGTCATCATCCGTCTCTACCCAGGTCAAACGCCATCTGCAAACCCGTCATCTCTCCATGATCGCCATCGGCGGCTGTATTGGCACCGGGCTGTTCATGGCGAGCGGCTCCGCCATCAGCGAAGCCGGGCCGGGCGGCGCGCTCGTCGCCTATGCCGCCATCGGGCTGATGGTCTATTTCTTGATGACCTCGCTCGGCGAAATGGCCACCTATCTACCCGTTTCCGGCTCGTTTTCCACCTACGCCGCGCGCTTCGTTGACCCCTCGCTCGGCTTTGCGCTTGGCTGGAACTACTGGTTCAACTGGGTGATTACCGTGGCGGCGGATGTCGTCATCGCCGCCGTGGTGGTCAGCTATTGGGAGCCGTTGCGCTTCATGCCGCCCTGGGCATGGAGCGCTTTGTTTTTCGGGCTGATTTTCGCGCTGAACCTGTTGTCCGTCAAAGCCTACGGCGAATCGGAATACTGGTTTGCCCTCATCAAGGTTCTGACGGTTATCGTTTTTCTCGCCGTCGGCGTCCTCACCCTCTTCGGCATCCTCGGCGGTGCGTACATCGGCTTTGCCAACTTCACCGTGGGCGACGCGCCCTTCCTCGGCGGCAGTCCCGGCGGACAATTCCTCACCATGCTCGGCGTCTTCCTCATCGCCGGATTCTCCTTTCAGGGCACCGAACTGATCGGCATCACCGCCGGAGAATCCGCCAACCCCAAAGAGAGCATCCCGCGCGCCATCCGCCAGGTCTTCTGGCGCATCCTCATCTTCTACATCCTCGCCATCACCGTCATCGGCCTGCTGATTCCTTATACAAGTCCACAACTCCTCGGCGCGGACGCGCACGAAATCGCGCGCTCGCCGTTTACCCTCGTCTTTGAACGCGCCGGGCTTGCCTTTGCCGCCGCCCTCATGAACGCCGTCATCCTCACCTCCATTCTTTCCGCTGGCAATTCAGGAATGTATGCCTCCACGCGCATGTTGTACGCCATGGGCAAGGACGGCCTCGCCTGGCCAATCTTTGCGCGCACCAACCCGCGTGGCGTCCCCATGCCCGCCGTGCTGGCCACCGCCGCCGTGGTACTCGCCATCTTCCTTCTGCAACTCGATGAAAACCTGAACAAAAGCCTCTACCAATACATCGTCGCCGCCTCCGGGCTTACCGGCTTCATCGCCTGGCTTGGCATCGCCGTGAGCCACTACCGCTTCCGCCGCGCCTATGTGGCACAGGGGCGCAGCCTCGACGCCCTCGTCTACCGCGCCAAATGGTTCCCCGCAGGCCCGCTGCTCGCACTGGCGCTGTGCATCCTCGTCATCATCGGCCAGGATACGCAACTGCTGCTCAAAGGCGATGTTGACTGGAACCGCATCCTCGTCACCTACATGGGACTCCCCGTCTTCCTCGGCTTCTACCTCTACCACAAACTGCGCTACCGCACGCGCAAAGTGCCGCTGATGCAGGTAGACCTGCGGCAGGAAACAGAATAATCTATAAAAACATTATTTATAGTTATTTTTTACCGCGACAGGCGCTTTAATGTGTAAAAAACAACCATAAAAGCGCTTTATAATGGGAAAATTTACCAACGGAGCCAATATGGGCAAAGAAAGCATTGCCGCCGCCCAGCAGCGCATTGACCACATGCAAAAACTCTACCGCGAATGGACGCAACTTCTGCCCAAACTGGAAGCGGCGCAAGCTGAGTGGCAGCGCGGCATCGACATCATGCGTACCCTTGGCGAATTCTACTTTGGCGGCGAATACCTCCAGCTCCACGAAGCCATCGACGCCGGGCTGGGCGTCGATCTGCGCACCGAAGGCGAATACAGCGTGATGAGCGAAGACGCCCTCTGGGACGCCTTCCACGAACAGGACAGACTCGCCTGGCAACGCCTGCGCAGCGCAATCGCCGTACTCGATCGCCAGGGAGAATGAAGCGGATTGATTGCAGTGAGAAAATTTCTCACGATAAAGCGCTTGTCATGAAAAATTTTCTCACGACAAGCGCTTTATGGTGGTAAAAAATCGCTATTTTTGATGCATTTGTAAAAACAAATCACTTGACATTTGTCAAAGCGGGAGGCGTTGCCCGCCTTGCTATAATCGCGCAAATTTTTCCGGAGCCGCCCATGTTTGCCCGCAGAATATTCGCCATTGTCTGCCTGACTCTCGCGCTGTGCGGTAGCCCATCTTTCGCGCGCAGCATCACTTTTTCCCTGCAAGGCGCGGAAGGCGCGGTCAGCGAACAAAGCTATCCCGGGCAATATCTGCTCCTCGCCATCGGTTTCACTGCCTGCCCCGACATCTGCCCGACCACGCTCTACGAATTCGCCAACGTCATGAAAAGCGTGAAAAATCCCGATGCAATCCAGCCCGTTTTCGTCACCATCGACCCGCTGAATGATGATGTCGCGCGACTCAATGCCTACACCCGCCATTTCGACCCGCGCATCGCAGGCCTTGGCGGCGACATCGCCGACATCCGCGCGCTTACCGACCAACTCGGCGCGACCTTCGGCTATCGCCTGAACGGCAAACGCCTGGCAACACCGGAGGCGGGCGCGCCCTACAGCGTCTACCACAGCGCGCTCGTCTACCTCATCTCCCCGGAGCGCCGCCTCGTCGATGCCTTTGATTACCGAATCGGCGCAAGGGCGCTGGCGCAGGCGCTCGACAAGGTGCTGGGCGATGCCCCGGCAACGGTTGCCGCTGCGCCGGAAAGCCGGGGCGAGATTCCCGAGATCGCCTGCGACCTGCCCAAAGGCTTCAAACGCGCGGAAAAAGCCATTGCTCTCAAGGAAATATTGCCGGAGGCGGCAGGCGGCAAACCTGCCGTGCTCAATTTGTGGGCGCTGTGGTGCAAACCCTGCCGCGAGGAATTGCCGCTGCTCGATGCCCTTGCCGCGCAAACGGACGCACTCGCCGTGCAAACCTTGAACCTCGGCGATGACGAAGCCGATATCGCCAAACTTTTCAAGGAACTGAGTATCGAAAAACTGCCCGCAACGCGCAGCGGCGATGATGACATCCTCGACAAACTCGGCGCGGTCGGTCTGCCGTTCACCGCGCTCTTTGTCGGGGGCAAACAAATCGCCGTGAAAACCGGCGTACTCGACGAAAAGGACAGCATCGCTGCCTTTGCCCAATGCGCGAGCCAACCCTGATTTCCCAAAACCGAGAGGTAACCCCATGAAACGCATCATCCTTGTCGCCGCCAGCCTCGCCGCAGGCCAGGCATTGGCTGCCACCGAACTGAAAGACTGCGTCATTCAGGAAGTATTGCCCGGCAAAAACATGACCGGCGCGTTCCTCACCATCGTCCACGAGGGTGGGGTGCTAGACATCGCCAGCGGCGAAATCCCGAGCGTGACCGAACACGTCGAATTCCACCAAATGGTGATGAAAGACAACATCATGGAAATGTCGCCGCTAGAGAATCGCAAAGTGGAAGCGGGCGAGCGCCAATTCAAAAAAGGCGGGGATCACCTCATGCTGATGCAGATTCCCGAAGACAAACAGCCGAAAAAAGGCGACAGCCACACCATCACCCTGCGCTTCAGCGACGGCAGCGCAGCGAGCTGCGCGGCGGAAGTGAAGACCGTGGAAGAACTGATCGAAGCGGCGCAGATGGCGGGCGACCACGGGCATGATCATGGCCACGGCAGCAGCCACAAGCATTGAGTGCGCATGACGCCATAAAAAAAACCGCGGTGGTGTCCTGAAAAGTATGCTGGGTCTTCATTTTCCCTCCCCCGCTTGCGG
>JAUNKJ010000132.1 GCA_030532785.1 Cardiobacteriaceae bacterium | reverse complement strand
CCGGCGGCAAATTCGACGACAACTCCTACAAAGTCTCCGGCGGCCTGCACGGCGTCGGCGTCTCCGTCGTCAACGCCCTCTCCGAACGCCTCACCCTCACCATCGCGCGCAACGGCAAGATTCACCAGCAAATCTACCGCCACGGCGAACCCGAAGCGCCGCTTGCCGTCATCGGCGACGCCGAAGAAACCGGCACCGAAGTCAACTTCCTCGCCAGCACCGACACCTTCGGCACCGTCGTCTACGACTATGAAATCCTTGCCAAACGCCTGCAAGAACTCTCGTTTTTGAACGCGGGCGTGCGCATCGTGCTTTCCGACGAACGCGCGGACAAAACGCAAGTCTTTGAATACGAAGGCGGCGTCAAAGCCTTCACCGAATACCTGAACCGCAACAAAACCCCCATCCACCCCAGTATCTTCTATTGCAGCGCGGAAAAAGACGACGTCGTTGTCGAAATCTCCCTGCAATGGAACGACAGCTTCCAGGAAAACGTCTACTGCTTCACCAACAACATCCCGCAACGCGACGGCGGCACCCACCTCGCAGGCTTCCGCGCCGCCATGACCCGCACCTTGAACGGCTACATGGAAGAAGAAGGGCTGCTGAAAAAAGCGAAAATCGCCACCAGCGGCGACGACGCGCGTGAAGGACTGACGGCGATTGTCTCCGTCAAAGTCCCCGACCCCAAATTCTCCTCGCAAACCAAAGACAAACTCGTCTCCAGCGAAGTCAAAGGCATCGTCGAAGCCGTCCTCGGCGAAAAACTCAAGGAATTCCTCCTCGAAAACCCTGGCGAAGCGAAAATCATCGCCGGCAAAATTGTCGACGCCGCCCGCGCCCGCGAAGCCGCGCGTAAAGCGCGGGAAATGACCCGCCGCAAAGACGTCCTCGACATCGCAGGCCTGCCCGGCAAACTCGCCGACTGCCAGGAAAAAGACCCCGCACTCTCCGAAATCTTCATCGTGGAAGGTGATTCTGCAGGCGGCTCCGCCAAACAGGGGCGCAACCGCAAATTCCAGGCCATCCTCCCGCTCAAAGGCAAAATCTTGAACGTCGAAAAAGCGCGTTTTGACAAAATGTTATCCTCAGCCGAAATCGGCACCCTCATCACCGCGCTCGGCACCGGCATCGGCAAAGACGACTTCGACCCGGAAAAACTGCGCTACCACCGCATCATCATCATGACCGACGCCGACGTCGACGGCGCCCACATCCGCACCCTGCTCCTCACCTTCTTCTACCGGCAAATGCCCGAACTCGTCGAACGCGGCCACATCTACATCGCCCAACCCCCCCTCTACAAAGTCACCAAAGGCCGCCACAAACAATACGTCAAAGACGACGGTGAACTCAACGAACTCCTGCTAACCCAGGCACTTGACGACGCCCAGCTGTATGTTGCCGCCGACGCCCCGCCCATCCAGCAAGCCGCCTTTGAAAACCTCGCGCGCAACTACCTCGCGCTCGAAATCATCATCAAACGCCTCGCCGGACGCTACGACAGCCGCGTCCTCAAAGCCCTCATCGAAGCGCCGAAACTCACCCGCGACACCTTCGCCAGCCTCGACACCCTCAACACCTGGATCAAAGCCTACCAGGTACAACTCGACCGCTTCGCCGAACCCGGCATCACCCTCAAAGCCGACGCCAACGACAACCCCATCCCCCGCATCCACATCCAAATCGAACAACACGCCAACCTCATCCACAACTACTTCGACGCCAACTTCGCCGACTCCCCCGAATACCGCAAAATCGCCGCCTTCGGCGAAGACATCGCAGGCCTCCTTGGCGAGGGCGCCTACTTTGAAAACAGCAAAAACAAAATTGAAGTCAAATACTTCGGCGAAGTCATCAACGCCCTCTTTGCCGAAGGAAAGAAAGCCTACGAAATCCAGCGCTACAAGGGTCTTGGCGAAATGAACCCCGACCAACTGTGGGAAACCACCCTCGACCCCGCCGTGCGCCGCATGTTGCAAGTCAAACTCCAGGACGCCATGGCAGCGGATGAAATATTCACCACCCTCATGGGCGAAGAAGTCGAACCGCGCCGCGCCTTCATCGAAGACAACGCCATCAACGCCAATATCGACACCTGAACAACGCCAAACGTAAGGTGAAACGTAGGGTGGGTGTCAACCCACCATCACACCACACACCAAACCGTAGGGTGGGCTTCAGCCCACCATTGCACAAACCACGAAACCGTAGAGTGGGTGTCAACCCACCACCCACATCTCCGCCCTACAACCATGAGAAATTTTCTCATATCCAAGCGCTTATCGTGAGAAATTTTCTCACACAAAGCGCTTGCTCATGATAAAAAACCACCATAAAACCTCATTTCATAAACAACACCATGCCCCTGCAAAAACTCGAAACCCTGCTCGCCCGCCACGGCCATTTCCACTGCCTGCCTTACACTTCGGAGAGCCATGCCACGGAAAAAACCGTCCCCTTCCGCCACAGCGCCACCCCGCCCGCAGACGTTGACGTCCCCGACATCGGCCGCCTGCGCGAGTTCTACCGTGCCTTCGGCAGCCTCGCCTTCTACCATTGCGGCGATGACGACGCCGCGCGCTACCTCGCAGCCCCCCACGAATGGCCAGCCTACCGCGAGGAATTCGATATCTGGATCGCCGACATCGACAGCGACGAATGGGCAGACATCGCCCCCGCCGAACTCCTGCACGAAGACGAAAGCGGCCATGTCGATTTGCGGGCGCTGGTCATCGGCAACACCCCGCACAGCGGCAACTACATCCTCATGGCCGACAACGGCGCGGTCTACGAATTCGACCACGACGGCTTCGAGTTCTATCCCATCGCCCCCGACATCATCACCTACGCCGAAACCCTGCTTGCGCCCGACGCCAAGGCGCTACGCGACTACACCACCTTCCTCGGCCTGCGCGACGCAGGCGACACCTGCCCGTACTACGTCGCCGCCGTCCATTTTGCCGACGGCGAGGTCTTCAACCTGAGCGACGAAGAATAATTCCCATAAAAAACGATTTCATAACATATTTTTACCACCATAAGCGCTTTATTATGATAAAAACCACCATTTTTAACCCTTTTCCCTCAGTACACGACAAAACTTTTCAACTCATTAAAAGCACGGAGCAAAAGCCCCTCCCCCTGTGGGGGAGGGGTTGGGGAGAGGGCAGAAAACAAAAAACTTTTTCGAATTTCGGAATTGATTCGAGAAGTTTGTTTTACCCCTCACCCCTGCCCCTCTCCCGTAGGGAGGGGGGTTGATTTTGTGCATATTTTCAAGTTTTGTCGTGTACCAAGCCCTTTTCCAAACCAACCCTGCTATACCATGTCCCAAACCCGCACCCCCTTCATCGCCACCGGCCTCATGCTCTTCGCCCTCTTCTTCGGCGCAGGCAACCTCATCTTCCCCGCCTATCTCGGCCAGCAAGCGGGGGAAAACCTCCTCCCCGCACTCGCAGGCTTTCTCCTGACCGGCGCAGGGCTGCCGCTCCTCGGCGTACTCGCCATCGTCCACTCCGGCTCGCGCGACGTCCAGGCGCTCGCCTCGCGCGTCTCGCCGCTCTACGGCATCATTTTCTCCACCCTGCTCTATCTCGCCATCGGCCCCCTCTTCGCCGCGCCGCGCACCGCCACCGTTTCCTTTGAAATCGCGCTCTCGCCCTTCATCGGCGATGCCTACCGTGGCTGGGCGCTGGCGCTCTTCAGCATCGCCTTCTTTGCCCTCGCCTACTGGTTTGCCATCTCCCCCGGCAAACTCGTCGACCGCATCGGCAAAATCCTCACCCCCGCGCTCCTGCTCGCCATCTCCATCCTCGTCGGCTACGCCGCGCTGAACCCCATCGGCGACCTGCAAAGCGCGCAAGGCGATTACGCCACCCACCCCTTCGTCAACAGCATCATCGTCGGCTACGGCACCATGGACGCCCTCGCCTCCCTCGTCTTCGCCATCATCGTCATCGACGCCGTGCGCACCATGGGCATCGCCGAACCCAAGCGCATCTTCCGCATCACCGCCCAGGCCGGCATCCTCGCCGCCGCCTGTCTGGCGCTCGTCTACATCCTCATCGCCTGGATGGGCGCGAGCAGCGTGAGCGGCCTCGGGCTTCTCGACAACGGCGCCGCCATCCTCGCGCAAAGCGCGCAGCACTACTTCGGCGCGCCCGGCAACGCACTCCTCGCCGTCATCGTATTACTCGCCTGTCTCACCACCGCCATCGGCCTCATCAGCGCCTGCGCCGAATACTTCAACCGCCTCATCCCGCGCATCAGCCAGCGCCAATTCGCCCTCCTCTTCACCCTCATCTCCGGCATTCTTGCCAACAAAGGCCTCGCGGGCATCATCAGCTTCTCCGTGCCCATCCTCATGCTCCTCTACCCGCTGACCATCGTCCTGATATTGCTCGCCTTCCTCGACAAACGCTTCGGTGGCAGCCGCCGCGTCTACCTCTGCACCATCGCCGCCACCCTCATCGTCGGCATCCTCGACGCCTGGAAAGCCGCCTTCGGCTTCAGCCCCGCCTTTGCGGACACCCTGAACCGCCTCCTCCTCTTGCACAACATCGGCATGGGCTGGCTGCTCCCCGCCGCCGCAGGCTTTGCCGCAGGCCTCCTCTGGCACCTCGCCCGCCGCAACGCCGCCCCCGCCATCCCTCGTTAGGACATGTTGACCATTCAGATTCTTATGCAATGAACTTCAAATAAAGCAACAAACTAAAGCCCCTCCCCCTCGAGGGGGAGGGGTTGGGGAGAGGGGGAAAATCTTCAACTCCCAACAAAAACAAATTAAAACACAACCGCTTAAATATTTTTTTCATCACGCATACTCAGGAACCCCATGCGCCAAATCATCTTTGACACCGAAACCACCGGCATGAACTTCGACAGCAGCAACAAAGCCGAAGGCCACCGCGTCATCGAAATCGGCTGCGTCGAACTCATCGACCGCCTGCCCACCGACAACCACTTCCACCTCTACCTCAACCCCGAACGCGAAGTCGACCCCGACGCCTTCCGCGTCCACGGCATCGGCGACGACTTCCTCGCCGACAAACCCCTCTTCGCCGACATCCTCGAGCAATTCGAAGCCTACCTCGACGGTGCCGACGAACTCATCGCCCACAACATCGCCTTCGACCGTGCCTTCCTCGACCAGGAACTCGCACTCAGTGGCCGCGACTACCGCCTCGCCGACCGCTTCACCCTCGTCGACACCCTGAAAATCGCCAAGGAAAAATTCGCCGGCGCACGCAACAACCTCGATGCGCTGTGTGCCCGCTTCGGCATCGACAACAGCAACCGCGACCTCCACGGCGCACTGCTTGACGCCGAACTCCTCGCCGAAGTCTATCTGAAACTCACCGGCGGCCAGAACGCCCTGTGGGAAGAAGACACCGCGCCCGCCGCCGCCCAAACGGAAGAAGCGCCGGAAGAAATCGTCCTCAGCAACGGCAACTGGCTCGCCATCAGCGCCAGCCCCGCCGAACGCGACACCCACGAGCGCATCCTGAGCAGCATCCGCAAAAACTGAGTGAGAAAATTTCTCACTAATAAGCGCTTATAATAAAAGATTTTCTCATCAAGAGCGCTTCATGATGGTAAAAAACATCTATTTTTATCGTTTTTATGAAATTTTATTAGAAATTAAACATAAAAAATCCCCGCCGAAGCGGGGATTTTTGTTTTAACCTGAGTTCAGGATAAGAGTGAAGTCATTCCTGAATGATTTTTCAAAATTTTCTATGAAATGACA
>JAUNKJ010000131.1 GCA_030532785.1 Cardiobacteriaceae bacterium | reverse complement strand
GACAGTTTGTTTTGCGAGTATTCCTTATGACAATAATTAGAGCGTTGGCTATAAATACTGCATTATTGAAGTTTATTGTTGTATTTCAGGATACTTTCTTTTTCCAAGATTGCGCTTCACGGCCTTAAAGCACTTCGTAGCAGAAACGGATGCGTGTCCAACAGGGCATCACGCCCCCGTCCAGAAGATGATGATGAGGGTTTGCCCGATCATGATGCGCAAAAAGGTGGCAAGCGGGTAGACGGTAACGTATTTGAGCGCGGTTTGTTCCGATTGCGAGACTTCTGCGGAAAAGGGCAGGAGCGGGGCGCAGGTGTGTGCGCCGGTGAGGACGCCGCAGATTTCCGGGTAGGTGAGTTTGCCCCAGTGGCGCGCGAGGATGCCGGTTGCCATGAGTGGGACGAAGGTGATGACGATGCCGGCGAGCATCCATTTCACCCCGTCGCCGTGGAGGATGGCGTCGAAAAAGGCGGGGCCGACGCTCAGGCCGACGCTGGCGAGGAAGAGCGCGAGGCCGAGTTCGCGCACCATGAGGTTGGCGCTTTGCGAGACGTAGTGGGTGACGGAGAAGCGCCCGCCGTAGCGGCTGATGAGGATGGCGACGATGAGCGGCCCGCCGGCCAGTCCCAGTTTGAGCGGTTCGGGGATGCCGGGGAGGCTGATGGGGATGGAGCCGAGGAGGATGCCCAGCGCGATGCCGAAGAAGAGTTCCGCCAGATGCGGCGTTTCCAGTTGTTTTTTCGAGTTGCCGAAGGCGGCGGTGGCGCGTTTGAGGTGGGCGGCGTCGCCGATGATGGTGATGGAGTCGCCGAATTGCAGACGGGTGTTGCGGTCGGGGACGAATTCCAGCCCGGCGCGGCGCACGCGGGTGATGTTGACGCCGTAGCGTTCGCGCACATGCAGGCTGGAGAGTTTTTTGCCGCAGACGGCGTTTTGCGTAACGTTGACGCGCAGGGCGTTGATGTGCGCGGGGTGGGCGCTGTGCGTTTCTTCGTGGAAGACGCTGCGGCTGACCTGGCGGCCGATCAGGGTTTGCAGGCGTTCGGCTTCGTCGTCGCGGGCGATGACGAAGAGGATGTCGCCGCCGTGGATGGCCATGTCGTCTTCGGCAAGCAGCACTTCGTCGCCGCGCCGCACCCGCGAGATGGCGAAGCTGATCGGCAGGGTGTCGCGGATGACGGAGAGGGTTTTCCCGGCGAGCATGGGGTTATCCACTTCCAGGGCGAGACTGGTGACTGATGCCATGCCCGCGCGCTGGCGGCGCAAGGTAAGGCGGTTTTCCGCCGGAACATGGATGCGGAACAGCCATTTCAGCGCAAACATCGCCACGATCAGCCCGATGATGCCGCCCGGATAGGCGGCGGCGTAACCGGCAGCCATTTGCACCGCGAGGGTGCCGTCATCGCCGAGGTTGCCAAGCGTTTGCTGCGCCGCGCCCAGCCCCGGAGTGTTGGTGACCGCGCCCTGCATGATGCCGACCAGCACCGGCAAATCGAGGCTGCCGAGGTGGAGGAAAGCAAGGACGATGAGGATGTCGAGGCCGATGACCATCAGCATGAAAAGATTGAGTTTCATCCCTTCGCGGCGGAAGGAGGCGAAAAAGCCCGGCCCCACTTGCAGGCCGATGCCGTAGACGAAAAGGATGAGGCCGAATTCGCGCACGAAATGGGCGACGGGCGCGTGAACCTTGAAGCCGAGGTAGGAGACGACAATCCCGGAAAACAGCACCGCCGCCACCCCGAGGGTGATGCCGAAAACACGTAGCCGCCCGAGCGCTGCGCCGAGAAAAATCACCAGGCTGTAAATCAGGGCGGAATAGGCGACGCTTTCGGGGTTGGCGAACAGTTGTTGGAACATGACGGGGCGGCTCGGTAACGAAAAACGCGGTATTGTACGCCTGTCATGTTTGCAGGGAGCATTGTGGGAAATTTTCTCATCACAAAGCGCTTCTCGTGCAAAAATTTCTCACGATAAGCGCTTCATGATGGTAAAAAATGACTATTTTTGATGATTTTTTGTGTTTTTAGATATTACGGGTAACGTCCCTACGATCGCGGCGCGATGGTGGGCTGAAGCCCACCCTACGGCTTGGTGATTGCGTGATGGTTCGTGGATGGACTTCAGAGCGGTAGGCTGGGTTAGGCGTTAGCCGTAACCCAGCGCGGGATTGAGATTTGTTGCTGGGTTACGCGGCGTTGCCGCTAACCCAGCCTACGAAGCATGCTGGTTCGTATGCGGTGAGAATTTTTTGCACGACAAGCGCTTCATGGTGGTAAAAAATGATTGTTTTTGCCTTTTTCTTGAAAAATGTTATTGCGGCATGGGCGGCAGTTGGCATGCTTTTTCGATGGCGCGGAACTGGTTGTGCTGCGCGGCGAATTCGTGGTTGTAGTGTTCGGCGATGCCCTGGGCGGCGCGGATTTTCAGCTCGAAGTAGGCGCGGTAGTCGGCTTTGTCGGTGGCGCAGGTGCAGGCGGCGGCGTGGGCGTCGCCGTAGATGGTCACGCAGTCTTGGCGCAGCGCCGGGCGCATGTCGGCGGCGTGGTCACGCATGGCTTCGTTGGCGAGACGGGCGTATTCTTCGGCGGTTTTGGCGCGGGAGACGTCGGGGCGGATGGCGTTTGCCCAGGCGCTGGTGTGTTCTCCTGCGGGGTATTCGGCGGCGTGGACGAGGAAGGAGGGCGGCTGACGCTCCCCGTCGCGCTGTTCGCGGATGTATTGCAGCTGGTTTTGCGCTTTGGCGTCGCCAGGGTTGTCGGCAAGGAGTTGTTTGTAAAGGGCTTCCGCTTCGTCCCAGGCACCGCGTTCGATGAGGATGTAGCCGAGGCCGCGTTTGGCGGCGGCGGTGGTGAGTTTTTGCGCGTCTTCGTTGTCGAGGAGGTTGTTGGCGATGACGTATTCGAAGTCGGCTTGCGCGCTGTCCCAGTCTTTTTTCAGGAGGTGGTAGTTGCCGCGTCCGTTGCGCGCCATGACGTGCGCGGGGGCGATGGCGAGTACGCGGTCGTATGCGCGTTTGCCCGCTTCGGCGTCGCCGCGTTCGAGGTAGGCGTAGCCGCGCAGGTAGAGGAGGTCTGCCCAGATGCCGTCGATGACGACGGCGTCTTCTTTGTTGTTGGCGCTTTCCAGCAGGTAGGCGAGGCTTTCTGTCTGGTTGCTGGTGGCATAGATGCGCCGTTTTTCGTGGGCGATGCGTTTTTGGTAGAGGGCGTCGGCTTCGTCGAGTACGGCGAGGGCTTGCGCTGCGTCGCGGGTTTCGACAAGGAGGGTTTGCGCTTTGTCAAAAAGGACGCGGGCGGCGGTATCGAGTTCGCCGTGGTTGTCCGCGTTATTGGCGCTCACGAGTCGGCTGGCGAGAAAGAGGAGGAGGAGGATTTTTTTCATGGGGTTGCCTTTGGGGTTGGGATTGAACGATGTGGTTTATTGATGTGATAAATTTTCTCACCCATAAGCGCTTATGGTGAGAATTTTTTGCATGACAAGCGCTTCATGATGGTAAAAAACGATTATTTTTGGTTATTTTATGAATTTTCAGCGTTTTCTGCCATGTCGCGTTGTTTTTCGAGACGCCGGGCGATGATGAGGCCGAGTTCGAAGAGGACGAGGAGCGGCAGGGCAAGCAGGGTTTGCGAGAAGATGTCGGGCGGGGTGAGGAGCATGCCGACGACGAAGGCGCCGAGGATGATGTAGGGGCGTTTGGCGGCAAGCGTTTTGCTGCTGACGACGCCGAGCATGACGAGGATGACGGTGGCGACGGGCGCTTCGAAGACGACGCCGAAGGCGAAGAACATGGCGATGCTGACCGACATGTAGTTGGTGATGTCGGGCATGAAGGTGACGCCGGGGAGTTCGATGCCGATCAGGAAGTTGAACATGATGGGGAGGATGACGAAGTAGGCGAAGAGGACGCCTGCGTAGAAGAGCGCGGTGCTGGAGACGAGGATGGGGAGCATGAGGCGCTTTTCGTGGCGGTACATGCCGGGGGCGACGAATGCCCAGATTTGGTAGAGAATCCAGGGGATGGTGATCATCACCGCGATGATGAAGCAGACTTTGATGGGGGTTAGGAGGACGTCGATGGCGTCTTTGACGAGCATGGTTTGCTCGGGCAGGAGGTTGGCGAGTACCGGGCGCGCGAAGAGGGTGTAGATGTGGCCGTTGAAGGGCAGGAGTAGCACGAAGACGACGGCGATGGCGAGGATGATGCGGATGAGGCGGGTGCGCAGTTCGATGAGGTGTTCGACGACGGGCATTTCGTTGTCGTCGTGTTCCTCGGCGGGGTGAGGTGCGTTCATGGGCGGGGCGGTTCGCTGTCTGGTCCGGTGGCGTTGTCGGCGCTCGCTTCCGGGGGTTTTTCGATGGCGTCGAGGTCGCGGCGCGGTTCAATGCCGGTGTCTTTTTCGCCGTCGGCGAGCGCCGGGTCGTAGACGTCCATCATGCTTTGCGCTTTGCTTTTGACGTCGTCGATGTCGCGAAGGAGGGCTTTGCCGCTCGCGCGCACGTCGCTTTCGGCGTCGATGACGGATTGGTTCAGCTGGCGGATGTGTTCTTCCATGTCGGCTTCGCGCACGATGCGGCGCATGTCGTCAAGGTCGAGTTCGCGTTCGATGTCGGCCTTGACGTCGCTGAACATGCGCCGCGCCTTGCGCAGGACGATGGCGACGCTGCGCACTACTTCGGGCAGGCGCTTGGGGCCGACGACGACGATGCCGATGATGGCGATGAACGCCAGTTCCCAGAAGCCGATGTCAAACACGCGGCGGCCTTAGGAGTGGCTTTGGTCTTTTTCCTTGACTTGCCCTTCGATGACGGGCGCTTCCCCTTCGTGGGCGATTTTGGCCTGGGCGGCGTCGTCTTCTTTGGTGTCGCGGGTGGCTTCCTTGAAGCCTTTGATGGAGGCACCGAGGTCGGAGCCGAGCGTGCGCAGGCGCTTGCCGCCGAAAATCAGGACGACGATGGCAAGAATGATCAGCAACTGGAATGGCCCGATATTACCCATGTTTTATAACCTCATTGTTTGCGTTGTGCTTTTTCCGCGTGGCCGGAGAGGCCGAAACGGCGGCGCAATTCTACAAAAATTTCATCGAGGGCGATACCTTGATGCGCGAGCATGACGAGGAGGTGGAAGAGCAAGTCCGCGCTTTCGTAGACAATGTCTTCGCGCGCGCCGCCCTTGGCGGCAATCACCGTTTCCGTGGCTTCCTCGCCGATTTTTTTCAGGACTTTGTCGACGGGCGCGTGCAGCAGGCTTGCCACATAGCTCTCCTGGCCGTCGGCGCTTTTGCGGCTGTCGATGATGCGCACGAGTTCGGCGAGCGTTTCAAGATGTTCCATAGATGTCCTCCGCGCTTTTCAGGACGGGCGCGGCGTCGTGCCACGCGCCGTTGTCCCACTTGCGGTAAAAGCAGCTTTTGCGCCCGGTATGGCAGGCGATGCCGCCCTGTTGGCGCACGCGGGCGAGCAGCGCGTCGCCGTCGCAGTCGAGGAAGAGTTCCACCACCTGTTGCGTGTGTCCCGAGCTTTCGCCCTTGTGCCAGAGGCATTGCCGCGAGCGGCTGTAATAGACCATTTCCCCGCGCGCCACCGTTGCCGCAAGCGCTTCGCGGTTCATCCATGCCTGCATGAGGACGCTGCCGTCATCAGCATCGACGGCAATCGCGCTCACCAAGCCATCCGCATTGAAGCGGATGGCATCACACAAGGCGCTCATGCGTCGCTCCGCGCCGCCTGCACGGCGGTGATGGCGATGGTGTAGAGGATGTCATCGACCAGCGCGCCGCGCGAGA
>JAUNKJ010000130.1 GCA_030532785.1 Cardiobacteriaceae bacterium | reverse complement strand
TTGGAGAACAACGCTATATCAGTGGATATATCTACCCTTCTTATCCCGAACTGAGGTTAAAAATAGGTTGTTTGGTGCAAAAAAATGAGAGAAAAACAAATCAAAGCTTGCTCAAATGTCGAAGTCTAATTCGAGAAGTTTATTTCACCCCTCTCCCCTTCCCCTCCCCCGTGGGGGGAGGGGCTTTAGTCTGTTGCTTTGTTTGAAGTTCATTTTCCAAGAGTCTGAATTGTCAACAGTCCCTAGGAACACGTGTAGGTTGGTGGTGAACCGTCAGGCGAACCCCAACATATCATGGCTTTTCTCGTTGGGGTTCGCTTTGCGGTTATTGAGCCTGCCGAAATGCACCGCCAACCTACGCTTTGCCCTGCGGGCAAAATGGGTCGTCCGGTTGTCTGTTTTACGCTTGCAGTTTTTCCAGCACGTCGCGCAAGTTGTTGACGGTGCGCGGGATGTTTTGCAGTTTGTCGAGGCCGAAGAGGCCGATGCGGAAGGCCTGGTAGTCGGCGGGTTCATCGATTTGCAAGGGGACGCCGGCGGCGATTTGCATGCCGTGCGCGGCAAAGGCGCGGCCGCTGGCGAGTTCTGGGTTGTCGGTGTGGCAGACGACGACGCCGGGCGCGCCGTAGCCGTCGGCGGCGACGCTGTGGTAGCCGTGTTGTGCGAGGAGGGTGCGCACTTCTGCGCCGAGTTGTTGTTGCGCGGTTTTGAGGGTGTCGAAGCCGATGGTTTGCGCTTCGTGCATGACGTCGCGCAGGGCGAGGAGGCTGTCGGTGGGCATGGTGGCGTGGTAGGCGTGGGTGCCGTTTTCGTAAGCCTGCATGATGGCGTGCCATTTTTTGAGGTCGCAGGCGAAGCTGTCGGATTCGGTTTCGGCGAGGCGGGCGAGGGCGCGTTCGCCGAGCATGACGAGGCCGCAGCAGGGGGTGCCGCTCCAGCCTTTTTGTGGCGCGGAGAGGAGGATGTCGATGCCGAGGGCTTGCATGTCGAGCCAGATGGCACCGGAGGCGACACAGTCGATGACGAGGAGGCCGCCTGCGGCGTGGGTGGCGTCGGCAAGCGCACGGATGTAGTCGTCGGGGAGGATCATGCCGGAGGCGGTTTCGACGTGCGGGGCGAAGACGACGGCGGGGCGTTCGCGGGCGATGGCGGCGGTAACGTCAGCGATGGCGGCGGGGGCAAAGGCGCGGCCTTGCGCTTGCGCTTTCATGACGATGACGTGCGGGCTCAATTTGCCGGTGTCGATGATTTGCGTCCAGCGGTAGCTGAAGAGGCCGTTGCGGATGATGAGGGTGTTTTGCCCTTGTACGAATTGGCGGGCGACGGCTTCCATGGCGTAGGTGCCGCTGCCGGGGACGATGGCGACGGCGTCGGCGTGGTAGACGTGTTTGAGGAGGGCGGAGAGGTCGCGCATGACGGTTTGGAAGCGTTGCGACATGTGGTTGAGGGCGCGGTCGGTGTAAACCACGGAATATTCAAGGTGTCCGTCGGGGTCGATGTGGGGGTGAAGGGCGGGCATGGTGTTTCCTCGGGTCAAAGGGTGAGGGGGTATTGTCCTCCCGAGGTTGCCAATAGGCAATGAATGGGAATTTTTCTCATGGTGAAGTGCTTTGGGTGAGAAGTTTTCTCATGATAAGCGCTTTGGTGTGGTAAAAAATGATTATTTTGGGTGGTTTTTTGATTTTTATACGGTTGCGGCGATGTGTTTTGACGGACGTTGCAGGCAACGTCCCTAGGGGCTGTTGACATTTCGTGGGGGAAATTTACAAGGCTTAAAAATGTATTGAAACATTAAAGGCTATAAAAGATGTGGAAAGCCTTGTTTCTGCCCTCACCCCAACCCCAATCTCGCTGCGCGAGCTCTTCGAGTCCCACGGGAGAGGGGCTTTAGTTCGTTGCTCTATTTGAAGTTCATTGTATAAAAATCTGAATTGTCAACACGCTCTAGGGAGAGGGGCTTTTGTGTCGCTGTGTTTTGACGGACGTTGCAGGCAACGTCCCTACGATGGCGGGTTCCGTTTTTTTGGTGGGCTGAAGCCCACCCTGGGATTGTTGACAATTCATGAGTGGAATTTGCAAGAACTCAAAAAGCAGTTTGAAATCTTGAGGGTTTCGTCGCTGCGCGAATTTCTCTATCCCCCTCTCCCCAACCCCTCCCCCTCGAGGGGGAGGGGCTTTAGTTCGTTGCTTTATTTGAAATTCATGCGTAAAAGCATGAATTGTCAACACGCCCTACAGAGCGGTTATTTTTTGTCTTTTTTTGTGGGGCGTTGCCAGTTGTCGAGGTTGACCTGGCGGGCGCGGGCGATGCCGAGCTGGTTGGCTTCCACGGTTTTGCCGATGACGGAGCCAGCGCCGATGGTCGCGCCCTGTTTGACGGTGACGGGGGCGACGAGGGCGGTGTTGGAGCCGACGAAGACGTTATCTTCGATGGTGGTCTGGAATTTGTTGGCACCGTCGTAGTTGCAGGTGATGGTGCCGGCGCCGATGTTGACGTTGTCGCCGAGGATGGCGTCGCCGACGTAGCTCAGGTGGTTGACTTTGCTGCCTTTGCCGATGAGGGCGGCTTTGGTTTCGACGAAGTTGCCGATTTTCGCCCCGGCGGCGAGTTGGGTTTTCGGGCGCAGGCGGGCGAAGGGGCCGACCTGGACGGCGTCGCCGAGGATGGCGTTTTCGATGACGCAGTGGCTTTTGATGTGGACGTCGTTGCCGATGAGGCTGTTTTCGATGCGGCAGCCGGCTTCGATGAAGACGCGGTCGCCGATTTCCACGTTGCCGATGAGGATGACGTTGGGTTCGATGACGACGTCGCGCCCGGCGCTGACGCGTCCCTGGATGTCGATGCGCATGGGGTCGATGAGGGTAACGCCTTGTTCGAGGAGGGTTTGCGCCTGGCGGTAGCGCAGGACGCTTTCCGCTTCGGCGAGTTGCACGCGGTTGTTGATGCCAAGCGTTTCGCTGAAGTCTTCGGTGAGGACGCTGTCGAGCGGGAGGCCGTCGGCGGCCATGAGGCCGACGAGGTCGGTGAGGTAAAACTCTTGTTGGGCGTTGTGGTTGTCGAGGCGCGGGAGGTAGTCGAGGAGGCGTTGGCTGTCGATGGCCATGAGGCCGGTGTTGATTTCGGTGATGAGTTTTTGCCGCGCGTCGGCGTCTTTTTCTTCGACGATGCCGATCATGGCGTCGTCGTCATCGCGCAGGATGCGGCCGTAGCCTTGCGGTTGTTCGGTGATGGCGGTGAGCAGCGCGAAGCCGCTGCGTTTCGCGCCGCGATGGAGGGCTTCCATGGTGTCGAGTTGTACGAGCGGGGCGTCGCCGGGGATGATGAGGGTGATGTCGCTTTGGGCGATGAGGTCAACTGCCTGGCGCACGGCGTGTCCCGTGCCCAGTTGTTCGCGTTGTTCCACCCAGTGCAGGCCGTCGTAGTGGGCGTTGACCATTTCTTGCAGGATGTCGCCGCCAAAGCCGTAGACCAGCGCGGCGTGCGCGTCGGGCAGGGTGGAGACGGTGTCGAGGAGGTGGAAGATCATTGGGCGGCCGCCCAGGGGTTGCAGGACTTTGGGGTAGTGGGATTGCATGCGCGTGCCCTTGCCCGCGGCGAGTATCAGTACGAGAAGAGAAGGCATGGTGGCTCCATCAATCAAAAACGGGCGGCATTGTAACGCCTGACGGCGGCAAGTGCAGGCGGGGATGGGGGTTTTTATGAATCGGGTGAAAATGGTGGATTTTTCCCATGATTAAGCGCTTGGTGTGAGATAGTTTGCATGTTAAGCGCTTTGTGGTGGGAAAATTTCTCATATTGGGTGGGGTGTATGTAGGTACGGTTAGGCGCAACGCGCCGTAACCGTACATTTTTCGATTTTGCAATCGCTGCGCGATTTCCCCTCTCCCCAACCCCTCCCCCGTGGGGGGAGGGGCTTTAATCCGCTGCGTTATTTGTGGCGCATTGCGCTAAGGCATGAATTTCCTGCGGTTTCATATTATTTGAACCAGCGCGCGGCGAGCGGAATCAGGGCAAGGTACAGCGCTTGGGCGGCGAGGCCTTCCCAGCTCGGATACCAGCCGATGGCGGGGAGCGCCGGGAGGCTGTCGATGTGGTGCGCGGGGAGGATGCGGGTGAGTTGCAGGGCGTGGAGGCTGACGCCCAATATTTTGAATCCCAAGGCGTAGATGAGCCAGGTCATGACGCGGAAGAGTTGGTGTACGGGGAGGCGTTGGCCGCTTTTGTGGAGGACGGCGGCGAGGATGGCAAGCAGCGCCAGCGCGAGGGCGATACCGCTGAAGAAGTCGGCAAGGGTCATGCGCGGCAACATGCCCGCGTAGAAGAGCAGGGTTTCCGCGCCTTCGCGGAAGACGGCGAGGAAGCTCAAGCCCGCGAGCGACAACAGGCTGCCGGTGGCGAGCGCTGCGCCGAGGTGGCGTTCGACGAAGCGTTGCCAGCCTTGTAGCGAGGATTTGCTGTGCAGCCAGCCGCCGACTGCGAGCATCAGGCAGACGGCGACGATGCCGACGAGGCCTTCGAGGATTTCGC
This sequence comes from Cardiobacteriaceae bacterium, assembly GCA_030532785.1. Taxonomy (GTDB): domain Bacteria; phylum Pseudomonadota; class Gammaproteobacteria; order Cardiobacteriales; family Cardiobacteriaceae; genus JAUMXB01. The sequence continues at coordinate 1,303 of JAUNKJ010000130.1, read as the reverse complement.
GGTTGGCACCGGCGGCGACGGCGGGAAAGAGGCGTTGCAGGGCAAGGGCGGCGGCGATGCTCGCGGCAATGCCGGTGGCTGCTCCGGCGTATATCCAGCGTTTGCCGCGCGTTTGTCCGGCGGCGTTGAGGGCGGCGAGCAATGCCATGACGATGAGCAGCGCTTCCGTGCCTTCGCGCAGGAGAATGAGCATGGCGTCGAGGATGCCGTAGCGCGCGTCGGGGTTGATGGCGGCGAGCGCGGCGGTGAGGCTTTGCAGTTTGGCGCGGCTTTCCGCTTTGCCGAGGGTGGCGAGGATGTGCGGCAGTTCGCTTTCGGTTTGCGTGTAGAGGGCGGCGTCGCGGGTGCGTACTTCGCCTTCAAAAACCGGCCATTGGCGGATGAATAGCGCGAGGTTTTCCGCGGCTTGGGCGTCGTCGCTGGCGAGCGCTTGTTCGAGGAGCGCCACGCCGTCGCGCAGCGTCTGCGCGCCTTCGCTCGCGGTGTTTGCGGCGGTGTTGCCGGCGATGAAGTCGTCGAGCGCTGCGCCAAGGGCGGCGGATTGCTGTTGCATGGCGGCGGTGTCGGGCGGTTCGGCGAGCATGGCGATGCGCAGGAAGTTCATCGCGGTTTCGATTTGCCCATAATGGCCAAGGCTTGCATCGCGCACGGTTTTTTCGTTGGCGGTCCAGGTGTTGTTGAAGCGTTTGTAGCGGGCGGGAAGCGCTTCCATGTCGTGGGCGAGGACGGCGTGGTGCAAGACTTGATAGACGGGCAAGACGCGCTTGGCAAAGCGTTGGCGCTGCTGGGTGTGGTCAACGGGATTTTGCGCTTTTTCATAGGCATAAAGGGCGCGGGCGAGGGTTTCGAGGCGGGCGTCGTCGGGATGGTGGCGCGCGGCGGCAAGGGCTTGTTGCACGGCTTGCGCGCTCGTGTCTTGCGGCAGGGCGGCGAAGTCTGCAGCAAGCGCGTCGAGAGGGGGCGCGGCTGCGGCGGCGTTGCCCTGCTTGACGGCGCTCATCGCGTCCGACAAATGGACGAAGAGCGGGCTGACGTTGACGGCGGCGTGCAGCGGCAAGGCGAGAAGAAAGCAGAGAGTGAGGAGAAAACGGCGCATGGGAAATTTTCTCATGATGAAGCGCTTCTGATGAGAAATTTTCTCACAATAAGCGCTTATGTGTGGTAAAAAATGATTATTTTTGGTGGTTTTGTGTTTTTTTATCCGTAGGATGGGCGTAACCCTCGCCCATGCGGTATCGAGAAGTTTTGTAACCTGAGTTCGGGATAAGAAGGGTAGATATATCCACTGATATAGCGTTGTTCT
>JAUNKJ010000129.1 GCA_030532785.1 Cardiobacteriaceae bacterium | reverse complement strand
CCCGCAAGCGGGGGAGGGAAAATGAAGACCCAGCATACTTTTCAGGACACCACTCAAATTATTTTCCGAAACCTTGCAAATTCCATTCACCGATTATCAACAGCCCTTAGGGCGTGTTGATAATTGAATCCTTGAAAAACAAACCTCAAATAAAGCAGTGGATTACCCCCTGCGAGGGAAAAGGTTTGTAAAAAGCCGCGCAGCGACAAAACCTTCGCTACGTCGCATCTCCCCTGCTCCTCCAAAAACACAAAACGGTAAAATTTCCCATCACAAAGCGCTTTCCATGCAAAAACTTCTCACCAAAAGCGCTTCATCATGATAAAAAACTACCATTTTCAAACAAAACATAAAAAACCAAAAAACACCCCATCATCGGAAAAACATTCACAAACCGCGACAGCCATTTACTTTGTATAATATCGCCACACCATAATCAGCAGGGAGCAGCCCATGAGCCAACAAATCAAAAAAGCCGGCCTCAAAGTCACCGGCCCGCGCATGAAAATCCTCGAAATCATGCAACGCGAAACCTCGGAAAACGACGTCCACCTCAGCGCCGAAGACGTCTACAAAATCCTCCTCAAAGCCGACGAAGACATCGGCCTTGCCACCGTCTACCGCGTCCTCACCCAATTCGAACAAGCCGGCATCCTCAAACGCCACAACTTCGAAGGCAACCACAGCGTCTTTGAAATCGACAACGGCGACCACCACAACCACCTCATCTGCGTCAAAACCGGCAAAGTCGTCGAATTCTACGACGAAGCCATCGCCAAACGGCAACGGGAAATCGCCGAAGAACTCGGCTACGAACTCGAAGACCACTCCCTCATCCTCTACGGCGTCTACAAAGGCGACAAGAAAAAATGAAAAAAACCGCCGCAAGGCGGTTTTTTTGGCGTGCTAGGGACTGTTGACAATTCAGACTCTTGGGCGATGAACTTCAAACAAAGCAACGGACTAAAGCCCCTCTCCCGTGGGACTCTCGCTTGCGCGAGCTGTTCCAGTCGAAGAGCTCGCGCAGCGAGATTGGGGTTGGGGTGAGGGCAGAAGCAAAGCTTCCCATATCTTTTATAATCGTTAATCTTTCAAGATTTCAGTACACTTTCCAACCCCTGTAAATTTCCCCCTACGAATTGTCAACATGCTCTAACCTTCCCCCGCAAGCGGGAGAAAGAACTGTTTGAGGAACAATGTCATATCAGTAGATATATCTACTTTCCTTATCCCGAACTGAGGTTTATTTACTACCCTCTCCCCAACCCCTCCCCCACAGGGGGAGGGGCTTTAATCCGCTGCTTTATTTAGGGTTCATTGTGTCAAGGCATGAAATGTCAACAGCCCTAGGGCGTGTTGACAATTCAGTCTCTTGGGTGATGAACTTCAAATAAAGCAATAAACTAAAGCCCCTTCTCCCTACGGAACCCTCGCTTGCGTGAGCTGTTCCGGCCGAAAAGCTGCCAAGCGCCTCCACAACCACAAAACCTTCAATATTTCAAAGACCCCAGACACAAACGCCCGGCAACACCGCAAAACATGTCCGAATCGTCAACTTTTACACGCGTCCCCATTATGTCCGTATAATGTTACACAATAATAACAAGAAGGAGACTCGGCATGATCGAGCGCTTTCCCCAGTTCTCAACCAAAGACCGCATCATCCAGGCCGCTGAAAAGCTCTATATCGAACACGGCATCACTGCCACCTCCCTCCGCCACATTACCCAGGAAGCCAACGTCAACCTCGCCGCCGTCAATTATTACTTCGGCAGCAAAGACGGCCTCACCCGTGCCATATTTCTCCACCGCTGCATCCCCTACGTCCGTTCCAGCGCCCAGGCGCTGCGCGCCCTGCCCTCTTCCGCCACCGTTCCCGATATTGTCAACGCCCTGCTGCTCCCGCTCGAAGAGCTTTCCACCCTGCCCGGCCACCGGGGCATACAGATTTTGAACCTGTTGATTCGCATCGGAAATGAAGCGCCGCAAAACCACCAATACATCCGCGAAGCCACCGAGGAAATGCTTCACACCCTGCTGTTGCTGCTGCATGCCAACCTTCCCGAAATGGACGATCACATCCTGAGACGCCGCCTCTTCATCCTCTTCAAAGCCATTCTCTATACTTTCAACGGCATAGATGCGTTCAACATGTACGGCAACAAGCCCCATGTACTGCTCAACATGCGCTACTTCATCGCCGAGCTGCGCGTGCTCATCGAAGCAGGATTGACTGCCCCCCCCCCCGAAATCGAAAAACATTTTTAAAATCAAAGCATTATAGAAGAATTTGCCGCTAATGGCGCTGGCAAAAACGCGGGATGGACGCTTTGTTCATCCCGCGTTTTGTTTTGCCCGATGCGGTGGCGAGTTTTTATAGCCAAATCCCTTCAATACACGACAAAACTTAAAAAACCTGAGTTCGGGATAAGAGAGCGATCATTCTTGAATGACTTATCGAAATTTTCTATGAAATGACAAACTATTCCCCTCCCCCGCCTGCGGGGCGACTGGCTCCGCCAGCTCGTCCGAAGGACGAGAAAGACAGGGTGGGGGTGTTGAAAACGAAGTTTTCATTTCATAGCCATAAAAAATGCTGCGCATTTTACACCCCCATCCTAACCTTCCCCCGCCTGCGGGGGAGGGAAAAGATGACCAGCATACTTTTCAGGACACCACCGTTTTTTGAAGTCCCCATATTTTCCGAATGGACGTTGCAGGCAACGTCCCTACAATCGCTTTGTGGCAGTTTTGATGTTGTACCCGAGCCACGCCCAATACTTCCAAACAAACCCCAAAAATAGTATTTTTTTACCATCATGAAGCGCTTGCCGCGGTAAAAATCCACTATTTTCTTGCCTTTTTTGATTTTATTGCATGATGTTTTTATTGCAAAAACTCTCAAAAAATCGTTGTTTTTTACCACACCGAAGCGCTTGTCACGGTAAAAAATCACTATTTTCAAGCGTTTTTTGTTTTCATTTTCTGCCTGTGTGCGGTTGTGAGAAAATCGCCGCTTTTCCGGCTGGAGGCGCATATGAATGACAATCACGATTTTTTCCGTTTGACGTCTTTGTTGCGCGAGCATGATGCCCTGTCGCGGATGCGTTATGGCGGCGAGGCGATGTTGGTGCCGGTAACGGTACGCGAGGATGTGCGCTTGTCCGATTTGTTGGCGCTGGAGCGGCAGATTACGGCGGCGACGGCCAATGTCGAGGCGTTTTTGCGCGGGGATGCGTATAACCATATGCAGTTTTGGGGCGCGCGGGGGACGGGCAAGTCGTCGCTGGTGCGCGCTTTGTTTCATCACTATCGCAATCAAGGGCTTGCCATTGTGCAGTTGGCGAGTGACGATTTGCATGATTTGGCGTATTTGCTGTGGACGATGGGGCAGGTGTCGCGGCATTTTGTGGTTTTCATTGATGATTTGTCGTTTTCGGCGGATGACGGTGGTTATCGCGCACTGAAGGCGGTGCTCGATGGATCGCTGACGGGCATTGCCGCCAATGTGATGCTGGTGGTCACGTCCAACCGCCGCCATTTTCTTCCGGAACATCATGCGGATGATCGCGCGTTGCATCCCGAGGAGGATGTGGAGGAGCATATTTCGCTCTCCGAGCGTTTCGGGCTGCGTTTGTCGTTCCATCCGCTGAAGCAGGATGAATATTTGGCGGCGGTGGCGCATTGGCTGGAGGTGGATGTGCTGGATGAGGCCACGCGGCGCGCGGCGTTGCAGTTTGCCCTTGCCGCCGGTTCGCGCAGCGCGCGGGTGGCAAGCCAGTTTGTCCGCAGCCGGGGCAGGGAGGCGTGAGCGCCCATATCGGCCGTTTTGTCCACGGCAGTATCTGGCGGCATTTGACGACGATGTCGCTGACCAATTCGGTCGGCCTCGTCATGGTGTTTCTCGCGGATTTCATCAATATTTTCTTTATTTCCCGCCTCGGGATCACGGAGATGGCGGCGGGGATCGGCTTTGCCGGCACGGTGCTGTTTTTCGTGCGCGCGATAGCGATTGCGCTGGGCATTGCCACCAGCGTGCTGGTGTCGCGGCATTTGGGGCGCAATGAACTGGGCAAGGTGCGGCGTTATGTGGTCAATGCCTCGTTGCTGTCGCTTCTGGTCGTGGCGGGGGTGGCGACGGTGGCATGGCTATCGCGCGCGACCCTCCTCGGCTGGGTGGGGGCGAGTGGCATCACGCGGCAATACGCTGCCGATTTTCTCGGCGTGGTGATTCCCGGCACCCTGTTTCTCGTCCTCGGCGTCTGCGGCGGACAGATTATCCGCGCCTATGGCGAAGCGCGCCTGTCCATGTGGATCAGCATCGCCGCCGCGATGATCAACCTCATCCTTGATCCGATTCTGATTTTCGGCTTCGACATGGGGTTGCAGGGCGCGGCGTGGGCGACGGTCGCCTCGCAGCTCGCGATGCTCCTCATGAACTGGTATTGCATCGTTTTCCGCTTCAAACTGGTGCGCGCCTTTCACGGCAGGCGCTTCCTCGCCGATGTGCCGGTGGTACTGTCCATCGCCGTGCCGACCATGCTCACCAACCTCGTGCCGCCGATGACCACCGCCTTCGCAGCGCGGCAAATGGCGCAATTTGGCGACGAAGCCGTCGCCGCCTTTGCCGTCACCCTGCGCCTCGTGCCAGTGGCGCTCGGCGTCATCTTTGCACTCTCCGGCGCGGTCGCCCCCATCGTCGGACAAAACGCGGGCGCAGGGCAATTCGCGCGCGTGCGCGAAGCCATGCGCGCAGCGCTCTGGTTCAACTGGCTCACCGTCTTCTCCGTCGGCACGCTGCTCTACGCCCTCTCCGGCGTACTCCCCTACTGGTTCTCCCTGCACGGCGAAGCCGCCGAACTCCTCGTCTTCTTTTGCAGCGGTGCCGCCCTCCTCTTCGGCTTCGACGGCATGATCTTCAGCACCAACGCCGCCTTCAACAACCTCGGCCGCCCGCTCTACTCCACCTTGAACAACCTCGCCCGCGTCTTCCTCGGTGCCATTCCCCTCATCTGGCTCGGGCAGCACTTCTTCGGCGCGCGCGGCGTCATCCTCGGCTACATGGCAGAAAGCATCTGGGTCGCGCCGCTGTCGTGGCTCGTCATGCAACGCCTCATCACCCGCTACCAACGCGGCGAACTCATCCTTGGCCGCATCCGCGAACGCGACAAAAAACGCAACCTCCCGCTCTGGCCCTTCACCAAACGCTACCCATGACCGACATCGCCCTCTACAGCCCCCTCATCCCGCAAAACACCGGCAACATCATCCGCCTCTGCGCCAACACCGGCGCGGCGCTGCACCTCATCCACCCCTTGGGCTTCACCTGGGACGACCGCCGCCTCAAACGCTCCGGCCTCGACTACCACGAATTCGCCCGCGTGCAACACCACGACAACTGGCACGCCTTCGCCGCCGCCATGCAAGAGCGACGCATCTTCGCCCTCACCACCCGAGGCACGCAAAGCCTCTACGCCACCACCTTCCGCGAAAACGACATCCTCCTCTTCGGCAACGAAAGCTCAGGCCTCCCCGACCCCATCCACCACGAACTTGGCGACCGCCGCCTGCGCCTGCCCATGCAGCAAGGCTCGCGCAGCCTCAACCTCGCCAACACCGTCGCCATCGCCCTCTACGAAACCCTGCGCCAACAACTCCCCGACACCGCCACCCTCGAACTCTGAAACGAAAAACTCTCCCCTTTGAGAGGGATAAACCGCCGCACAACAACAAATTATTTAACCTCAGTTCGGGATAAGGAAACGATCATCTTTGAATGATTTCTCAAAATTCTCTATGAAATGACAAACTATTCCCCTCCCCTGCTTGCGGGG
>JAUNKJ010000128.1 GCA_030532785.1 Cardiobacteriaceae bacterium | reverse complement strand
CATGGTAAAAAAGCATCATAAAACCCAAAATTATAAAAAACCAGCAAAACACCTTTGGCAAAACGCCGCCACTCCATTATCATGCGCGCCCGTCATCTGTGCAGGCGCAAGCGCGGATACTTTTTTATCATGCAAAATAAAGGAGTTATCTGTGATACTTGCCATCTTCATCCTTGCCTTCGCCCTGCGCCTCGTCTCGCTCGCCATCTCCATCCGCCACGAAAAACGCCTCATCGCCCTCGGCGCCCGCGAAATCGGCGCGCGCACCTCCAAACAACTCGCCGCCATCCACGTCCTCTACTACGTCGCAACGCTCGCCGAAAGCTACTGGCGTGGCAGCGTTTTTGACGGTCTCTCGTTACTTGGCACCCTCATCCTCGCCTTTGCGCTCGCCATGCTCTTCTACGTCATCCGCGAACTCGGCAGCATCTGGACCGTCAAAGTCTACATCCTCCCCGACCACCGCCTGAACCGCTCCTGGCTCTTCCGCCATGTGCGCCACCCCAACTACTACCTGAACATCCTCCCCGAACTCGTCGGCATCGCGCTCCTCTGCCATGCCTTCGCCGTCCTCCTCATCGGCCTGCCGCTCTACGCCGTCATCCTGAGACAACGCATCCGCGAAGAAGAAGCCGCCATGCAACCCCTCTGGCAAAGCAGCACCACACCTTAACAATGCCCGGCAAATCGCGTATCATTGCGCCTCTTTTTCCGGGCCTGTAGCTCAGTCGGTTAGAGCAGGCGACTCATAATCGCTTGGTCGGGGGTTCAAGTCCCTCCGGGCCTACCAAACCAAAACGCCTGATGTTTTTTGCATCAGGCGTTTTTTTATGATGTTTTTTTACCGCAAGAAGCGCTTCGTTATGGTAAAAAACTGCTATTTTTGTGATATTTTTGAAATGTCTTAAAAATTTAGCTGCTCAGGGTGCAAACCCAGAACCGCAGCGATTTTCTCGCGGCTTGCCTTGTGCAGACGGGTGCGGTTCTCCTGTTGGCTATAAGCGCTTTGGCTGATGCCGAGACGGGCGGCGACTTCCGCCTGTGTCAGCCCCAGATGTTCGCGCCAGGCGCGCAGCGCGCTCCAGTCGTTGTCAAGGGCGAGATTGGCCACTTCATAGGGAATGCCGGTTTCCAGTTCCGGGGAAACCCTATGATTGTCAGTCAGCGTGTTCATCATGGTTGGTATCTTCCATCGGTGAATTGTGCAAAAAACACCGCCGCGAGCAGCCAGTTGCAGAATACCCCGGCGGTGACGGCGAAGCCGAAGCTGGCGACGGCGGGTGTCTGGCTTGCGGCGAGCAGGGCGAAGGAGATGGCGGTGGTGGCGGCGGCGAGGGTGATGCTTGCGAGTTTCGCGTCGCGGCTGTCGTCGGCGCTTTGCAGGTAGACGGCGTAGTCGATGCCGATAGCGGCGGCAAGGAGGAGGCCGAACATGGCGAAGAGGCCGATGGGCAGCCCGAGCCAGCCGAAGGTGCCGAGGGTGGCGAGCGCGGCGGCGAGCGGCAGGGCGAGAATGGCGCTGCCGCGTTTGCCGCCGTAGAGAACAGCGAGGAGCAGCCATGCGCCGAGCCACGAGGCGAGTTTGAGCCATGCAGCCTGGTTGCGGGTTTGCGCGAACAATGTGTTCAGATGGGCGCGTTTGTCCATGAGGCGCACGCCGTCGAGCGTGGCGATGGCGTTTTTGAGGGCGTCGCTGTCGCGCAGGCCGTAGAGGCGGAGGATGCCGAGGTGTTCGCCCTCGGGCGCGCCGAGGTAGAGCGCTTGCCAGCTTTCGCTGAGGGTGGTGGCAAGGGTTGTTTCAAGGGAGACGGGTTTGCGCGCGGCGTGGGTGCGCAGCGCTTGCGCAAGCGCTTCCACGGGCAGGCCGGAGGCGGCGAGGGTGTCCGGCTGTGCGGCCAGCGCTGCCAGTTGCTGTTGCAGCGCGTGTTGCGTGCTTTCGGGCAGCGCCCAGTCGCTCAAACTTTGTCCGGCGTCGAGCGCGCCCTGGGCGATGAGGGGCTGGAGGGCGTCGCTGGCGGCGGCGCTGCGCTCGAGCAGTTCGTCGGGCGTTTTGCCGGTGATGAGGAGATATTGGCCGCTCGTGGCAAGGCCGGTGAGGCGGGCGATGGCTTGCGTATCCGCAACGCGCGCCGGGGAGAAGTGTATCCAGTCGCGGATGTCGTCTTGCCAGTTGCCGCGCAGATTGCCGAGGGCGAGGAGGGCGAAGGCGGCGATGAGCCAGCGGTGCGACAGGCGCGGCAAGGTTGGCAAGAGGCGGGGCAGGCGCATCGTCCGGGGTTGGTAATGGCGAAAGAGTGGCGGGAGGAGGAGGGCGGTTGCGGCATAGGCGGCGGCGAGGGCGGCGATGGAGAAGACGGCGCTTTGCCGCAGCACCGGCAGCGGGGTAAACCAGAGGAGGGCGTAACCGAGGGCAGTGATGCCGAGGCTGACGAGAAACACGGGGCGCAGGCGCTGCATGGCGGGCGCGGCTTGCCAGCCGGGGGTGAAACGCGCGGGGGTCAGCCAGTGCAGGGGGAAATCGATGAGGACGCCGATGAGACTGGTGCCGATGACGAGGGTGAGCATATGCACCTGGCCGAAGACGGCGAGGGTGGCGGCAAGACCGGCGGCGATGCCAAGGGCGAGCGGCACAAGGAGGAGGAGGACGCGTGCGCTGCGGAAAACGGCGAGGAGCAGGGCGAGGGTCAGGGCGATGCCCGTGATCGACATGCGCGTGCTTTCGCGTTCGCCCTGGCGGCGCGATTCGGCGGCGAAGAGGGCGCCACCGCTGCTGAGCAGGGTCAGCCCCGAGGCCTGGGCGGCGGCAGCGCTGTGTTCGATGAGGGCGAGCAGGGCGCGGGCGTCGTGCGCTTCTGGCAATTGTGCGCGCAGCAATGCCCAGGTAGCGCGTGCGTCCTCAACGGAGAGCATGCCGCGCGCCGCCTGCCATTGGAGCCTGCCGGGGGGAGCGGGGAGGAAGCGCGAGAAGCCGGGGAGGTCTTCATCCAGCGGCAGCAGGGCGAAGGCAAAGGGGTTGAAGGCGTCCGCGCCGCGCGCGCGGAAATAGGCGGCGGGGTCATCGTAAAGCTGTCGCACCACGGCGCGCGGCAGGAGTGCGATGCCGAGGCTTTGCCATTCGCGGCGCAGCGCGGCGAGATCGGGCAGGTGGCGGCTGTCCACCCGGGTGAAGAGGCCGCTGGCGCGCCACACATTGGCAAGCGCTTCGGCGTGGGCAAAGGCTTTGTCCGCATCGGCACCGCCGACGAGGGCGACGATTTCGCGGTTGAGAACGCTTTCCTGGGCGCGGTCTGCCTGCTGCCAGGCGCCGTCCATTTGCGCATCGGCGGGGAGGAGGTCGGCAAGGCCGGTTTGCAGGCCTTCAGGCAGGTGCGCAGCCAGCGTCCAGCAGATGGCGGCGAAGAGGACAAGCGCGGCGCTTATCCCCAGACGATGCGCCCGGATGCGCACGGCGCGTCTCCCTGTTTGATGGCGAAATGCAGCTTGTTTTTCCCGGCGTCGTGGCGCAGTTCGAGGCGGATGTCATCATGCGGGCGCACGAATTGCTGGTATTTGAGGTTTTCAATGCAAACCGGGGTTTGCTGCCCCCAGGGATGGCGCGCGGCGAGTTCCATCACCCATTGCAGTTCGATGACGCCGGGTACGAGGGGGAAATCGGCAAAATGTCCGGCAAACCAGACGAGATCGAGCGGTACGCGCGCGGTGTAGACGTAAACATCATCGTTTTCCGTGGCTTGCCATTGCGGGGTGGTGCGCGGCGCGTGGAAGGCGTCGTGAAAATCGGCATCGCGGATTTTCGTCTGGGCGTTGCGCGGGAGATGGTCGGCAAAGCGCCAATAGCGCGGCAGGGCGATGGTTTCCTGCGAACGTGCCAGATGCGCCTTGAGCGCCTGCTGCACATGGGCGCGGCCGCGATCGCGCAGCACGGCGATACCCGCGTCGGAGAGCGCGAGCCAAGCGGCGATGCGCTGGTGGTGCAGGCCGCAATGGGCGTCGTGGACGAAGGGGTGCGCCAGCAATTGATGCTCGATGGCGGCAAGCGACACGCGCTTGTCCTCGAATTTGAGGATGCGGTCGCCACGGCCGTGGAGGGTGAAGGTGTCGCCGTCGATGCGCGCGGCGTCGGCGGTCTGTTCGCGGCCGTCCGTCCACGGCGATGCTGCCCACAAGAGTCCCGCGCCATCACAGCCAATCCCGACGCCGGGCAGCGCTTGCCACGGGGCATCGCCGTGGCGGCGGGCGATGACGCCGGTTTCCGTGCTGCCGTAAATGTCGGTAGGGAGAATGCCGAGTTTCTCCTGCAACAGCGCCGCCGTTTGCGCAGGGAGCGCGCCGCCCGCGCTCAAAATGCCGCAGACCTTGCCGGAGAGCGCGTCCCAGTCGCGCGCTGCGCCGAGGCGGTTCAGCAAGGCCGGGCTGCTGATCCACAGGCAGGGCGTGGCGGAGGCGGCGATGAGGTCTTCCGGGTAGGTGCAGGACGTGCGCGACAATTGCCAACCGCAGGCGAGCGCGGCGAAAACACGGAAGGTGAGGCCGTACATATGCTGCACGCTGACGCTCGCCGCGACCGGCAGGCCACGCCACGCTGCGGGCAGGACAGCCGCGAGCGCCTGCGCTTCTTTTTCCAGTTGCGAGAGGGTTTTGCCGACGCTTTTGGCATCGCCACTGGAGCCGGAGGTGTGCAGAAAAAGCTGCGCCGTATCGGCAATGGCAAAGCGGCCTGTTGCCGCGCGGGTTTCCTCTGCCGCGCCGTAGAAGCGGTGCGGCGCGGGGAAATCGGCGGCATCGGTGAGCCACAACGCCTCGCGCGCGAGATATTCATCGGCCACATGTGGCGGCAGCCACACCGCGCAACCCGCCTGCCACGCGGCAAAAAGGGCAGAGGCGAAACGCGCGCCATCGGCAAACCACAGCGCCACCGTGGGGCTGCCCGCCGCGCGCAAATCTTCGGCCAAGGCAAGCGTTGCGCGGCGAAACGCGGCGTGCGTCCAGCCCGGGGCAATCTCGCCCGCGCGCTCGTCGTTCAAAAAGTCATTCAAAGAGAGGGTCATGGCAGATTTTCCAGAGCAAGCGGCGGCAGCGGCGATTGCGTATCCACAGGGTCAAAGCGCAGCAGGGTGCGGTCGCCACGCGTTTCTTCCAGCACCACTTCGCGCACGACGCTGTCGCCGGAAAGGGTAATGTGGGCAAAGATTTGCTGCATCAACGCGCTTTGCGGCACGAGGCGCAACTGCCAGGCGTCGGCGTTGCCCGTGAGTTGCAAAGCAAACTGCTCCTCAAGCGCGGCAACATCGCCGCCGAGCAGCGCCATGAAAAGACGCACCTGCATCTCCTGCCCGCTTTGCCGGCTCGTCTGCCAATGGCCGTTGGCATCCTGCTGGGCAATGCCGTCTGCGCGCACGCGCAAGGTCAGCGCGAAAGGCGTTTCCATTTGCCAGAGCAGTAATTTTCCGGGAACGAGGACGAAACGCCCGTGGCTTGCGAGCGGTGTGGCGAGATTGGGCAGATGGCGCGTCTGATGAAATTCGCCCTGAAGATGGGCGGGGGATTGCAACTGCGCCGTGAGTTCCGCCGGGGTCAGGGCATGGGCGGCAAGGGAAAACAACAGGCTGAAAAACAAAAATATTTTATTCATAAAGCAAAAATAGTGGTTTTTTATCATGGGGAAGCGCTTGGTGTGAGAAATTTTATCATGCCAAGCGCTTGTTGATGATAAAAAAACACTATAGTGAAATCATCATAAAATCAGCCAAATCGTAGGTTGGTGGCGAGTGCGCAGCACGAACCTCAACATTCTAGAATTCATTATGTTGGGGTTCGCCTAACGGCTCACCACCAACCTACATCTCCTTTCTGTTTTTT
>JAUNKJ010000127.1 GCA_030532785.1 Cardiobacteriaceae bacterium | reverse complement strand
GTAGGTTGGTGGTGAGGCGTCAGCCGAACCCCAACATGCGATGTTGGCTTTTGATGTTGGGGTTCGCTGCGCTCACCGCCAACCTACAAGCGCTGCGCGATGGTGGGTTAACCTGAGTTCGGGATAAAACAACAATCATGCTTGAATGATCTCTCAAAATTTTCTATGAAATGACAAACTATTACCCTCCCCTGCTTGCGGGGCGACTGGCTCCGCCAGCTCGTCCGAAGGACGAGAAAGACAGGGTGGGGGTGTTGAAAACGAAGTTTTCATTTCATAACCATAAAAAATGCTGCGCATTTTACACCCCCATCCTACCCTTCCCCCGCAAGCGGGGGAAGGAACTGATTGGAGAACAACGCCATATCAGTGGATATATCTACCCTTCTTATCCCGAACTGAGGCTTCGATAGGCATTTCGGCAAGCGCGCCGCGCTTGTCAAATGACGCCATCAAAAAACCGGCGCGAACGCCGGTTTTCTGCATTGTGGCTTCTTGTCATCACTCCAGATGCGCCGGGCGGGCGGCAAATTTGTAGTAGAGCAGTCCACCGATGACCATGGCGATCAGCAGCGAGAAGTTGCTGATGGTTTTGAGGATTTCGATGCCGGGCATGTCTTTCAGGGCGTCAAGGCCGGGGATGATGACGCAGAGGCAGGCGATGACCGAGGCGGGGACGAGGGCTTTCACCGCTGCGGGGTTGACGCCGCCGCTGTACCAGTATTCGCCGTTGGGGTCGTCGCTGAAGAGGTCGTGGATGTTGATGCGCTCTTTTTTGATGAGGTAGTAGTCAACGAGGAAGATGCCGTACATCGGGCCGATGGTGCCAGCGAGCATGTCGATGGTGTAGTGGATGACTTCCGGCGAGTTGAAGAGGTTCCACGGGGTGATCACGGTGGAGATGACAGCGGCGATCATTCCGCCCCTGCGCCAGCTGATTTTGCCGGGGTAGATGTTGGAGATGTCGTTCGCCGCCGAGACGAAGTTGGCGACGATGTTGATGCCGACGGTGGCGGTGACAAAAGTGAAGGTCAGCAGAATGGCGATGGTGAGGTTGTCCACATGCGCGACAATTTCCAGCGGGTCTTCAATCATTTTGCCGAAGGCGGCGGGGGTGCCGGTGATGGTGATGATGGCGATGATGGAAAACGCGGTGAAGTTGACCGGCAAGCCCCAGAAATTGCCGCGCTTCACTTCGTCCATGCTGCGGCAGAAGCGGGAGAAATCGCCGAAGTTGAGCGTCGGCCCCGCGAAGTAGTTCACAATCAGCGACATGCCCACAATCATCTGCACGATGGTTGCGCCGACGGAAAGCTCGCGCTCGGCGAGGTTGAAATGGATGTTGTCCCAACCGGCGCGATGCACAATCCACAGCATGAGCAGGAACATGACGACGTAAACCGCAGGCCCCGCCCAATCGAGAAACACCTTGATCGCATCCATTTTCGCGAGGAACAATGCGGTTTGCGCGCTCCACATGATGAAAAACGCCAGCCACCCCAGATAGGAAAGATTGAGGAAAGACTGTTCCTGAAGGCTTGCCAATCCCGGGAAAAACTTGAGCAAGATGATGGCAAGCGCCACGGAGGCGAGGTAAGTCTGGATGCCGTACCAGACAATCGCGATAATCCCGCGCAAAATCGCGGGGATATTCGCGCCATACACCCCGAACATCATGCGCGAGATCACGGGGTACGGCACGCCCGACACCTGGCTCGGCTTGGCGATGAGATTGGCGAGAATCATCACGATCCAGATACCCGCCACCAGCACGATGAAAATCTGCCACGAGGTCAGCCCCAGCGCGAACAGCGTGCCCGCGAAAATATAGCCACCGACGCTGTGCACATCCGACATCCAGAAGGCGAAGATGTTGTACCACGTCCATTTCTGCTCGGCAGGCATCAGATCGGCGTTGGCAAGACGTTGGTTTCCAAGCAGCTTTGCAAGGTTCTTTTTCGGGATACCGTCGCTGGGGGACATAACGCTTCCTCTCATCTTTTTATAAAATTTTAGGGTTACTATATAGAAAGGATGCCCCTTGCGCCAGTCTGTTCATGCCAAGCCATTGGCTTTCCGTGACACAGTCGCGTTTTTTGGTAAATTTTTCCGTAAATTTAATAAAAATAATGATTTTTTACCATCATTAAGCGCTTATCGTGAGAAATTTTTGCACGATAAGCGCTTGGTGATGAGAAAATTTACCATTTACAGAGTGTCAGTATTTGCCGGATGTGGGGTGTTTAGCCAAATCAACAAAAAACAGAACGGAGATGTAGGTTGGTGGTGAGCCGTCAGGCGAACCCCAACATAATGAATTTTAGAATGTTGGGGTTCGTACTAGGGCGTGTTGACAATTCAGATTCCTATACGATGAACTTGAAAAAAAGCAACGATATAAAGCCCCTCCCCCTCGAGGGGGAGGGGTTGGGGAGAGGGGGATAAAGAAAGTCGCGCAGCGACGAAAACCCTCAACATTTCAAATGATTTCCCGAAGCCTTGCAAATCCCATTCACCAATTGTCAACAGCCCCTACACACTCACCACCAACCTACGATTTGGATGTTTTTATGATGATTTCACTATAGTACATGTTGATAATTCAGATTCTTATGCAATGAACTTCAAATAAAGCAAAGAGTTAACCCCCTCCCCTCGAGGGGCGACTCTCGCTGACGCGAGCTGTTCCAGTGGCTTTGCCAGCTCGTCCGAAGGATGAGAAAGGTTGGGGACTTGAAGAGCTGCGGAGCAGAGAGAGGCATAAAGAAAGTCGCGCAGCGACGAAAACTCTCGAAATTTCAAGCTATCTTCGTCATCCTGTAGATTTCACTCACCTATTGCCAACAACCCCCAACACTCACGTCAAAATCCGCAAGCTGCGCTGGCGATGCTGCAACGGCGCGCAGCCAAACCAGCGCTTGCTCGCGCGGCTGAAATTGCTCGGATCGGAAAACCCGAGGAGAAAACTGATCTCGGTAATCGTGCGGTCACTGTGCGCCAGCAAATCATGGGCAAGATTCTTGCGCTCGCCATCGAGCAACGCATTGAACGTATGCCCCTCCTCCTCCAAACGCCGCTGCAAGGTGCGCGGCGTCATATTGAGCAGCGCGGCAATCTCGGCGAGCTTCGGCTCGCCCCGCGACAGCGTCGCATGAATGCGCGACTGCACCTGCGCCGAAAAATCGCTGCGCATCAATTGCGCCAAATACTGGTTGATCACCGTCTCGTTCAGCGCCACCAACTGCGCATTCGCCCCCGCATACGGCTCAATCGTATCCGCATAACGAAAACAAATCGCATCCTGTTCCGCGCCCAGACTCACCGCCGTGCCGAAATACGCATCCAGCCGGTGCACATCGCGCGGCGCCGCCAACGTCAGCGTCACAAACTCCGGCACCACCCCATGCTGCGACAAACTGCACGCCTGGCGAAAAATAAACGCCAACGCCGCCAGCCGCGCCGCACTCATCGGCTCGCTGCCCTCCACCGTGCGCAACACCAGCGTCGTCCCCGTGCGATTGTGTTCCAGACTCATCTGCATCGTCGTGGAAATCACCTTCCCGTAACGAATAAACAGCATCAACAACTCCGACAGCGAACTCGACGACATCATCGCCAGCCCCAGCCCATGCAACGTCGACGCCTGAATCTCCCGCCCCACGCGCAACCCCACCAGCGGATCATCCGTCGCCTGAATAATCAGCTGCCACAACCGCCTCACCCCCTGCACCGGATAACGCGCATCGGGAATATTGAGCAAATTCGCCTCCAGCCCCGCCTGCTCCATCAACGGCAACGGATCCACACCATAACCGCGCACCGTCTGACAAATCGAACGAATCCAGCTCGACAACACACTGGCACCGACAATACGTTCATTCACTCTCACAGCCCACCACCTTGCCACGGGTAAAACCGCGCGCATTCTCACCATTCGCAAAGCCAAGGGCAAGCGCAAAACCCCAACACCCTGTTATCGCGCACCATTGACCACAGCATCCCCACCACAAACACCCCGCGCATGACGAACCACCAACAGCCCCTATACAATGCCCCCTTTCCACCCCGAGGAGACAAACACCATGAAACTCGACACCCAAGCCATCCACGCCGGCTACCAGCCCGACCCCACCACCAAAGCCGCCGCCGTCCCCATCTACCAAACCACCAGCTACGCCTTCGACAACACCCAGCACGGCGCCGACCTCTTCAACCTCAACGTCGCCGGCAACATCTACACCCGCATCATGAACCCCACCACCGACATCCTCGAAAAACGCCTCGCCGCCCTCGAAAACGGCATCGGTGCCCTCTGCGTCGCCAGCGGCATGGCCGCCATCACCTACGCCATCCAAACCATCGCCGAAACCGGCGACAACATCATCGCCAGCAAAACCCTCTACGGCGGCACCTACAACCTCCTCGCCCACACCCTCCCTAAACAAGGCATCGAAGTCCGCTTCATCGACCCCGACAAACCCGAAGACATCGCCGCCCACAGCGACGCGCGCACCAAACTCGTCTACATCGAAAGCATCGGCAACCCCGCCATCAACGTCATCGACATCCCCGCCTTCGCAGAGGCCGCCCACGCCCAGGGCCTGCCGCTTATCGTCGACAACACCGTCGCCACCCCCGCCCTCTGCCGCCCCATCGACCTCGGCGCCGACATCGTCATCGAATCCCTCACCAAATACATCAACGGCCACGGCAACAGCATCGGCGGCGCCATCATCGACAGCGGCAAATTCGACTGGACCCAAAACAACCGCTACCAAACCCTCACCACCCCCGATATTTCCTACCACGGCGTCAACTACCACCAACACTTCGGTGCCGCCGCCTACATCGCCCGCGCCCGCGTCGTCCCCCTGCGCAACACCGGCGCCGCCCTCAGCCCCATGAACGCCTTCCTCATCCTCCAAGGCCTCGAAACCCTCGCCCTGCGCATGGAACGCCACAGCAGCAACGCCCTGAAAGTCGCCCAATACCTGCAACAACACCCGCAAGTCGCCTGGGTCAACTACCCCGGCCTCGCCGACAGCCCCTACAAACCCCTCATCGACCGCGACTACAACGGCAAAGCCTCCGGCCTCCTCAGCTTCGGCATCAAAGGCGGCAGCGAAGCCGGCGGACGTTTCATCGACGCCCTGCAACTCTTCACCCGCCTCGTCAACATCGGCGACGCCAAATCCCTCGCCACCCACCCCGCCAGCACCACCCACCGCCAATTGAATGCCGAAGAATTGGCACAAGCGGGCGTGAGCGAAGACATGGTGCGCCTCTCCATCGGCATCGAACACATCGACGACCTCATCGCCGACCTCGAACAAGCCCTTGCCGCCACCCGCTAAACATCCACCACCCAAGAAAAAAATCCCCGCACAGCGGGGATTTTTTCATAAAAGCAAAACATCGAAAACAAACACAAACCCGACACACAACACCACGAGAAACAACTCACCCAAAGCGCTTATAGTGGAATCATCATAAAAGCAGCCATACCGTAGGTTGGTGGTGAGTGCGCAGCACGAACCCCAACATTTTAGAATTCATTATGTTGGGGTTCGCCTGACGGCTCACCACCAACCTACATCTCCTTTCTGTTTTTTGTTGATTTGGCTATATGCCATTTTTCTGGTGCCCCGCTATATTGTGCAAAAATTTCTCACCACAAGCGCTTCATAATGGTAAAAAATCATTATTTTTACGCCATTCATAAAATCACACAAAATCGTAGGGTGGGCTTCAGCCCACCATCGCGCAGCAACTGTAGATTGGCGGTGAGCGTGGTACACGCGAACCCCAACATAAAATCACCACCGCATGTTGCGGGTTCACTTCGTTCACCCCAACCTACAAAAACGCCGGAGCCGTAGGGTGGGTGTCAACCCACCATCAACATAGCAAGCGTAAGTAACCTGAGTTCGGGATAAGAGAACGATTATGCTTGAATGATTTCCCGAAATTCCTATGAAATGACAACCTATTATCCTCCCCTGCTTGCGGGAGAAGGAACTGATTGGAGAACAACGCCATATCAGTGGATATATCTACCCTTCTTAT
>JAUNKJ010000126.1 GCA_030532785.1 Cardiobacteriaceae bacterium | reverse complement strand
GGCGGCGGTCGGTTTCGAGCTGGGTTTCGCCGGGGCCGCGCAGGCCGATGCCGCCTTTTTGCCGTTCCAGGTGCGTCCAGCCGCGCACGAGGCGCGTGGCGAGGTGATTCAATTGCGCGAGTTCGACTTGCAGCTTGCCTTCGTGGCTGCGCGCGCGCTGCGCGAAGATGTCGAGCACCAGCCCGCTTCTGTCGAGGACGCGGGCGTTGAAGAGTTTTTCCAGGTTGCGTTCCTGCGAGGGCGAGAGGCGCGCGTTGAAGATGACGAGTTCCGCGCCGTTTTCTTTGACGGCGGCGGCGATGTCTTCCGCCTGCCCTTTGCCGATGAAGTATTTGGGCTCGATTTGCCCGCGTACCACGTCTTGCGCGTAGACCACTTCCGCGCCTGCGGATTTGGCGAGCAAATGAAATTCCGCCCGCACCGAGGGGTCGGTGGGGCGGCCTATGTCAACCTGGATCAGTGCGGCTTTTTCGCCGCTTTTCGGGCGTTCGAACAATGCTTGCGCGTCCGCGATCAGGAGGCGGAATCAGGCTTGGCGCTTGCCGCGTCCTGATGCTCTTCCGCAGGGTCGTTTGCGCTTTCGTCTTCGCTGCCGGGCAGGCGGATGTTGCGCGCGGGGACGATGGTGGAAATGGCATGCTTGTAAATCATCTGCGAGATGTTGTTGCGCAGCAGCAGCACGAAAGCATCGAAAGACTCAATCTGACCCTGGAGTTTGATGCCGTTGACGAGATAGACGGATACCGGCACGCGTTCCTTGCGCAGTGCGTTGAGATAAGGGTCTTGCAGGGATTGAGATTTGCTCATTGTGGTTTTTCTCCAAACACGAAATCGATAATGCCCCGCCGGGGGCGAGGCGCGCTCATGCTATCACGATTCCCGGGGCAGGTCAGCAAGGTGTGGCGCGCTTTTTCGCCTGTCGGGCGTGCTTTTCCCCGTGTCAAATGTTGCATGATTTTGTTTTGCAAAATTTTATTGAAAATAGCATTTTTTTACCGCAACAAGCGCTTGCTGATGGTAAAAAAACACTATTTTCAGGCATTTTATGAGTCAATAAAACGGAAATACCCACGGAATCACCACGAGGCTTACCCCCAGCGCGAGCAATTGCAGCGGCACGCCGATGCGCACGAAGTCGCGGAAGCGGTATTCGCCGGGACCGACGATGAGCATGTTGACGGGTGTGGCGATCGGAGTGGCAAAGGCGGTGGATGCGGCGATGGCAATCGCCATCATCACCGGTTCGGGGGCGACGCCGAGACTCTGGCTCATGCTGATGCCCACGGGGGCGATCAGTATCGTGCTCGCGGTGTTGGAGATGAACTGGCTCATGACGCCGGTCATCACGAACAACAGCGCCATGAGCGCGAGCGGCGGCATGGCCGGCCATTGTTCGATGAGACTGTTGACGACGAAACTCACCGTGCCGGTTTTTTCCATGGCGAGCGATAGCGGCAGCAATCCGGCAATGACCACGAGGCTCGCCGCATGCAGCGAGCCGTAGGCTTCCTTGATGCTCACGCAGCCAAAGGCAATCATCGCGAGCGCGGCGATGAGCGCGGTCGCCACGTTGGGCAGCCAGCCCGCGCCCATCACCACGATCATGGCAAAGAGCACCAGCAGCGCGAGCGGTGCCTTGCTGCGGTTGGGCGCGATTTCCTGCATTTCCACCGGGGTGTGCAGCACGATGACGTCGCGCTCGTTGCCAAGGGCGCGGATATGCGACCACGAGCCGGTGAGCAGCAGGGTATCGCCCGCCTCCAGACGCGTTTGCGTGTAGCGCGTCGGCAACGGTGCGCCATCGCGAATGACACCGATGAGATTCAGGCCGTAACGCCTGCGAAACGCCGCCTGCATCAAGGTCGCGCCCACCACGCTCGCCCCCGGCGGAATCATCACCTCCACATAGCCGAACGAACGCTGCACGCGCAACACTTCCATCGCGCTGTGCCGCGCGACCACCAAAGGCTCCTGCGCGCACATCGCTTCCAGCGCCTCGTCACGGCCATACACCCAGAGCACATCGCCGTTTTCGATCTTGGTATTGAGCAATGCGGGAATAAAGGACGAGAGCATCCGTCCCTGACGATTGATGGCAAACAGCGTCACATCGAAACGCTCGCGCAACTTCAGCTCGGTAATCGTTTGCCCGACCACGGCACTGCCATGCGGCACGAGAATCTTGCGCAAATGGCCGTCGATCTCGTAACGCGCGGCAAAATCGCGCAGCGACTGACGCTCGCTGTCGCGCTGCAACGGCGCATAACGCGGCAACAGCCAGCGCCCCGCCGTCATGATGAACACGAAACACACCAAAAGCAGCACCACCCCGACAGGCGTGAAATCGAAAAAGGAAAACCCCTCGCGCCCCACCTCGCGCAGCGCCCCGGACACCACGATATTCGGCGGCGTACCAATCAGCGTCGTCGTCCCCGCCACCAGCGTCACCAACGCCATTGGCATCAACAACCGCGCCGGATGCAAATTCGCCTTGCGCGCCATATTCAGCACCACCGGCAAAAGCAACGCCACCGTCCCCGTCGAACTGATACTCGTGGACAGCAAAGCCACCATCGGCAACAACACCAGCAACAAACGCACCTCGCTCGTGCCGCCCACCTTCACCAGCCAATTGCCGAGCTCGCCTGCCACCCCGGTACGGAAAATCCCCTCGCCCACCACGAACAGCGCGGCAATCATCACCACCACCGTATTGCCGAACCCCGACACCGCCTCCTGCGGCGTTACCAGCCCCGACAACATCAACGCCAGCACCACACCAAGCGCCACCATATCCATGCGGAAACGATCCCAGACAAACACCGCAACCGTCATCGCCAAAATCACCAACACCAGGGCAATATCAAACGTCATCACACGCTCCGCGACAAAAAACCGCGCCGTTTTACGCCAAAGCCCGCCACAATGCAAATCGCAAACCGCAACATGGTAAAATTTCTCACCAGCAAGCGCTTTGTGTGAGAAATTTTCTCACAATAAGCACTTCATAATGGTAAAAAAACACTATTTTTAAGTAAAAAATCTTGGTACACGACAAAACATTCTCAATCCCTCCTCACCAATACGGCCAAAACCTCGTAAGGCAAGCGATTCATGATATTCACTGAAGCAAAAATCCTCTCCGTAATCCATGATAAGCCCATCTGGAACAGGCTTGCTGCCGACCTTCCATGCGATTTGCGTTTGATCGGCAAGCCCTTATGACTCTCTATCCCTGCGCGATACGCCCAACAAAAAGCAATCGATACCAAAGCCACCAGCTTCTCAAGCTTCGCATCATCGCTCATGTGCGTATCTTCCAGCGAAAAACCCCTGCTTTTCAAACAACCAAACAGCGTCTCTATCCGCCAGCGTTTTCCGTAAGCCGCAATACCAAACCCCTTTTTGCTGCTGCCCACCGCCAGCAAATCACCATCACCCAAACGTCGTACCGCCAACCAATGCGATTGCCCGTAAATGCGCACTCTTTTATGCAGCACCTCTTCTTCTCCTGCTCGCAGATGACGAAAACGGTTTTTCAACGCTACCGGCTTACCGCATTTGCCCGTCATCCTGGCATTGCCGCGAAAGCGGATGCAGTAGGGGATATTTTGATCTTTAAGCCATTTCAGCCACAGGTTCCCAATGAACTCGCGGTCGGCAAATACGACTTCGATATCAAGCTCGGGAAAGACTTGCTGAAATCGTGCAAGCAATGCCATGCGTTCCTGGCAGTTCGAATTGCCGCGTTTTGGCAAGGCTCGCCATAAAACGGGAATGGCGATGCCTTCATGGACGATGGACAGCATGAAGATATTGATATCTTTTTTTCCGAATTGCCAATTGGTTCTATCGATGGAAAGGCAGATGGAACCGGACAGGCCGAACAGCATGACGATGAATCTGGCGATGATGTCGTAATCGAACGTCTGATGCTGAAACAAGCATTGCGCGCGTCGGTATGTAGAGGCGGATGTGGCATCGCAGATACTGGATAGAAAGGTTTTGAGTCTGGAGAGGTTGACGGTTTGTTTGATCACGATGCCGGTGATCATGGCGGCAAAAAATGTGATTCTTCTTTTATCCCAGGAAAGATGTTGTTTTAGAATATGGGCAAGCCCGTTGGTATCTTGCATGAGCGGTTCGTCGAAAAAACTCATATCATGCCTGATCATCAACGGGTTTTTAAGTTTTGTCGTGTACCAAGGTAAAAAATAAACAGCATAATCACAAACAAAACACCCGCATCCCCTCCCCCACCTTTCCGCCCATTAACCCAAGCGTCATCTTCCCCGCTCTACAATCGCGCCCTTTCATCGTCAGCGGAGACGCCCATGACCACGAAACTTCTTGCCACCACCCTTGCCATCGCCATGACCAGCCCCGCCCTCCTCGCACAAAGCGAAATCGACAGCCGCGACCGCGAATCCGTCGCCGTTACCATCTACAACGACTCCCTCGCCCTCGTGCGCGAAACCCGCAGCATCCCCCTCGAACAAGGGGCAAACCGCGTCGCGCTGCGCGACGTCTCCGCGCAAATCATCCCGGAAACCGCCGCCCTCTCCGGCAAATCGGCATCCGCCATCCACCTGATCGAACAGAACTTTGACTTCGATCTTTTAAGCGAATCCGCCCTGCTCAACAAATACGTCGGCAAGACAGTCAGCGTCATCCACACCAACCCCGCCACCGGTGAAGAACGCCGCGAAGAGGCAACGGTGCTTGCCACCAACGACGGCATCACCCTGCAATACGCTGACCGCATCGAAAGCGGCCTGCCGCAAAACGCGCGCATCGCCTTTGCCGACGTCCCCGCCAACCTGCGCGACCACCCCACCCTCCTCGTCGACCTCCACGCCGACAACGCCGGCACGCAACAGCTTGACCTCGCCTACCTCACCGGCGGCCTCTCCTGGCAAGCCGACTACGTCGCAACCCTTGCCAACGACGAAAAAACTCTCAACCTCGCAGGCTGGGTTACCCTCACCAACCAAAGCGGCACCCGCTACGACAACGCCGCGCTGCAACTCGTCGCGGGCGACATCAACCGCGTCCTGCCGGAAATGGACTACGCCATGAGCATGCGCTACCGCGAAGCCGCGCCCATGGCCGCCGCCGCTCCCATGATGAAACAGGAAGCATTCTTCGAATACCACCTCTACAGCCTCGACCGCCCCACCACCATCGCCGACAACCAGCGCAAGCAAGTCTCGCTCCTCACCGCTGCCAACGTCCCCGTCACCAAGGAATACCGCCTGCAAAGCGGGCAAAACTACTACCGCAACATCGAAAACAACAGCCCCGAATTCGGCGACAAACGCAAAGTCGACATCTTCGTCGAACTCGACAACAAAGAAGAAAGCCAACTCGGCATGCCGCTGCCCAAAGGCATCATCCGCGTCTACAAAAACGACAGCCAGGAACGCCCGCTCTTCATCGGCGAAGACCGCATCGACCACACCGCGAAAAACGACAAAGTCCGCCTCAAACTCGGCAACGCCTTCGACCTCTCCGCCACCTGGAAACAGAAAGCATACCAAGTGGTGAAAGGCAAACTCGGCCCCGTGTTCTCGCACGACCACTACGAAGCGCACTATGAAATCGAACTCGCCAACGCCAAGAAAGAAGACGTCGTCATCAAAGTCGTCGAACCCATCCCCGGCCACTGGGAAATCTTAGAAGAAAGCCACCAACACGAAAAAGTCGCCGGCCACCTCGCCCAGTGGCACATCCCCGTCCCCGCCGAAGGCAAAACCACCTTGAGCTACAAAGTCCGCGTCATGTTCTGATCGCGGCTCTGATCACGACAACCATGAAAAAACCGCGCCCGACGCGGTTTTTTTCTGCGTAAATTTTGAAACGTGGATGGGCGTAACCCCGGGCACCCACGCAAAACGCGAAGCGTTTTGACGTGGGAACCCTCGCCCATGCGGTATCGCGCAGCGATTGTAGGTTGGTGGTGAGCGCAGTTTTCGTAGGGTGGGCTTCAGCCCAGCAAAAACGCCGTGCGCCCGTAGGGCGTGTTGACAATTCAGACTTGTATGCGACGAACTTCAAACAAAGCAACGA
>JAUNKJ010000125.1 GCA_030532785.1 Cardiobacteriaceae bacterium | reverse complement strand
CCCGTCTACGCCGCCCAATCCGGCTTCGACGGGCAAAGCCGCGGCTACCTCGTCATCGCCCTGAACCTCGGCTGCATCCTCCTCATGTCCCCCGTCGGCAAACTCTCCGACCGCTTCGACCGGCGCAAAGTCATGATGCTCGCCGCCGCTGCCAGCGCCCTCACCGCCGCCGCCACCGTCAGCCTCTCCGGCCACTTCCTCCCCTTCCTCATCCTCATCGGCCTCCTCGGCGGCTGCGCCCTGCCCTTGGGCAGCCTCGCCTCCGCCTACATCAACGACTGGCTCGCAGGAGATGAAATCATCTCGGCAGCCAGCACCATCGTCCTCGTCGGCGGCTGCGGCGCAGTACTCGGCCCCCTCGTCGCCGGCACCCTCATGGACTGGCTCAGCCTCAACGCCTTCTTCCACCTCGTCATCGCCGTCATGACCGCCTTCACCCTCTTCGCCCTCTACCGCATGACCCGCCGCAGCCGCAGCAGCCTCGGCGAAGCCACCCACGCCGTCCCCATGGGCGCCCTCAACCCGGTCAGCATCACCCAGGCCTACGACCAACGCCAACTCGCCGACCTCCCCGACGACGCTGAACCTCAGTAAAGACAGAACAAAGACACAGCTTGTAGGGTGGGCTTTAGCCCACCGTTTGGCAGGGTGGGTGTCAACCCACCATTAACGAACTAGCAGTAGGCTGGGTTAGGCGTTAGCTGTAACCCAGCAGCGATGCTGCAAATATTTGCTGGGTTACGCGGCGTTGCCGCTAACCCAGCCTACCAACTTTACCTTGAATTGTGCTTGGTTTGATCTCAAATGAATCCGCTATAGCCGCTTCCCCAAAAAATGGCATAGGGTTCGTTTTTTAACCCTTTGAATAAAGGTTTTTATTCAAAGGGTTGTCTATGCCATTTTTCGGGGGCCCCGCTATATACAGTCAGGAGCAAAGCGCCGCAACCCCACATCCACCAAAACAGCATAGATGTTTTTTCTCACCATGAAGCGCTTATCGTGCAAAAATTTCTCACGATAAGCGCTTCATGATGGTAAAAAATCACTATTTTATTCGCCTTCTTGTGTTTTCTTGTTGCCGCATTCGCGCCGGTATTTGGCGGGGGTGACGCCGAACTGGGCGCGGAAGTTGTCGTGGAAGGCGGTGTCGGATTGGTAGCCGCAGCGTTCGGCGATGTGGCTGACGGGGAGGGTGCTGTCTTTGAGGAGTCTGGCGGCTTCCATCATGCGCAGGGAGCGGATGAAGGTTTGCACGCCGCAGCCCGCGGCTTTCTGGAAGCGGCGGGCGAAGGTGGCGCGCGAGAGGCAGGCGACGTCGGCGAGCGCTTCGGTGCTGTGGTTTTGGGTGATGTCGGCAAGGACGTGGGCGAGGACGCGTTCGAGCGCGGGGTCGCCCAAGAGGGCGAGCATGTTGTTTTCGACGTGGAGTTCTCCGGCGCGGCGCAGGGCGAAGAGGAGGAGGATTTCGCAGAGGTGGTGGATGACGCGGACGCTGCCGGCGCTTTGCGCGAGGGCTTCGTTGCGGATGACGGCGCAGAGGGCGTCGAGTTCGCCGTGGTCGCGCAGGGAGACGCAGTAGGGCTGGGGGAATTGCTGGAGGAGGGCGAGGCTTGCCGGGTTGTCGGTATGAAAGAAGCCGCAGAGCATTTCCATGTCGGGCGGGGCGCTGCCGTCGAGGTTGCAGGTGTGCCAGAGGCCGTCGTGGTCGATGTCGTAGACGCTGCGCTGGCCGTGGCTCGTGTCGCCGTCGCGCATGGTGTGCGCTTCGCCGCTGGTGAGGAGATAGAAGTCGCCGGGGTGGAGGGTTTGGGTGTGGCCGCTGTCGGTGATGAGGGTGCATTGCCCGGCGAGCAATATGTGGAAGTAGATGTTGCCGGGTTCGAGGGCTTCGTGCGGCAGGTCGTAGGGGGCGCACATGGCGCAGTAGGCGTCGAGGCTGGTGGTGAAGTTCAAGAGGGTTAAAAAGCGGTCGATGGTACTCATGAGACGTTTGCGGAGTTTTTTGCGATTTTTCGGGGTTATCAGCTTAGCACGGCGTCCCTACAATGCGCACCCATCGAAACACACACGGAGTTGTTCATGTTGGATTGGAAAGGTTACGACGCTGAGCTTGATGCACGTTTGCGCGAGTTTGCGTCTCTGGCCCCGGATACGCTCGCGGCGTATCGCCAGTTGCCCGGCAAGCCGGGGGCGCTGGATGCGAAGACGCGCGAGTTGATTGCGCTCGCGGTGGCGGTAACGACGCGTTGCGATGGCTGCATCGGCGCGCATGCCAAGGCGGCGGTAAAGGCCGGGGCTTCAAAAGAAGAGTTGTCGGAAGCGCTTTCCATGGCGATTTCCCTCAACGCCGGCGCGGCGCTGGTGTATTCGGCGCGCGCGCTGGATGCCTTTGACGCGGCGGAGAAGGGCTGATGGAACTGGCTTTGCAGCGCTTGCAGTCGTTTTCCGACGGCGCAGGCAAGGCGGTTGGCCTGCTCGGTTTGCGGCTTTTCGTGGCTTATGAATTTTTCGAGGCCGGTTTGGAAAAATGGAATGGCGAGAACTGGTTTGCCCATATTGCCGATCAGTTCCCCTGGCCGTTTTCGGTGCTGCCGCTCGAGTTCAACTGGCAGGCATCGATGTGGACGGAGCTGGTCGCACCCATTCTGATTGCGCTCGGGCTGTTCACGCGCGGCAGTGCGGTGGCGCTGATGGTGCTGACCATTGTCGCCTGGTACGCCGTTCATGCGGGCAACGGTTACAACGTCTCGCAAAACGGCTTCAAACTGCCTTTGATTTACCTGATTACGTTATTGCCGCTGGTGCTGCAAGGCGCCGGAGGGCTTTCTCTGGACAATCTTGTCCGGCGATTTTTTGTCAAATCTTGATTTACACATGGAGAAAATACCTATGAAAAAAACTGCAATGCTTGCTTTGGCCGGTCTTCTTGCCAGCGGTGCCACTTTCGCTGAAACCGCCCCTGCCAAACAGGAAAAAGCGGAAACCAAGGCCACCCAGGGCGCTTGCGGCGAAGGCAAATGCGCAGCCCACAACGCCAAGAAAGAAGGCAAAGAGCTGAAAATCTGCGGCGAAGGCGAGACTGCCGAGAAGGACAACTGCAAGACCGCTGAAGGCGCTTGCGGCGGCAAGAATGCCGAAGGCTCCTGCGGCGCGCACGGCAAGGCTGGCGAAGGCTCTTGCGGCGGCAAAAACGGCGAAGGCTCTTGTGGTGCCGACAAAAAAGCCGAGAAGAAAGACAAGAAATAATCTTTCTTGCACAACAACCTTTGTTTCCTGTCCGGGTGGCGGTGATTTGCCGCCACCCACCCCACCCGGTTTTCATGGGTATCTATACAGGCGGTTTGCGGAATGATTGCTTTGCGGTGATCGGTTGCGCCTCTGCAAGCCAGCCTATCAGGCAGCTTGTATAGATACCCATGCAAACCCTTTGATTCAAGGAGTTTTACGATGAACACATCCCCCAACCTTTGCGGCGCGGGCGTCGGCTACCGCCGCAGCATCGCCGACGAAATGCTCGCCCTGCCGGAAACCGACAACGGCATTGATTTCATTGAAATCGCCCCGGAAAACTGGATGCACATCGGCGGCGCGGCGCGCCGTTCCTTCGATGCCGCCGCCGAACGCTGGCCGCTCGCCATTCATGGCCTTTCCCTCTCGCTCGGCGGCCGCGACCCGCTGGATGAAACGCACCTCGCGCAAATCAAAGCCTTCATGCAGCAATACCGCTGCCGCTTCTTCTCCGAGCACCTGAGCTACTGCGAACACAACGGCCATCTCTACGACCTGCTGCCCTTGGCGTTCACCGCCGAAAACGTGCGCCACACCGCCGCGCGCGTGCGCCGCACCCAGGACATCCTCGAAACCCGCATCGCCATCGAAAACACCTCCTATTATTTGCACGCGCCGCATTGCGAAATGGACGAAGTCGATTTCTTAAACGCCGTTGCGCAAGAAGCCGACTGCGACATTCATCTCGATGTGAACAATATTTATGTGAATGCCGTCAACCACGGCCACGTTGCCCCGCGCGACTTCATCGACCGCGTCGACGCCGCCCGCGTCTCCTACATCCACATCGCCGGGCATGACGCGGAAAACCCGCGCCTCCTCATCGACACCCACGGCGAACCCGTCTGCGACGACGTCTGGGACATCCTCGCCTACACCTACGAAAAACTGCCCTTCATCCCGCCCACCCTGCTCGAGCGCGACTTCAACCTGCCGCCGCTCCCCGAACTTTTGGCCGAAGTCGCCCGCATCCGCGACATCCAGCAAACCGCGCGCAAACCGGCGCGCAACGCCACCCGCGCGGAGGCCGCCCATGCCTGACACAGCGGCACACGCCGAACAACAATACCGCAACGCGCTCACCGCCCACCTGCGCCGCCCCGACAGCGTCACCCCGCCCGTCGACCCGGCGCACGAAGGCCTTGCCGCCTACCGACGCCTGATTCGCAACAACCTGCACAACTTCCTTGACCGCTGCTTCACCCACGCGCGCCGCCTCATGGACGACACCGCCTGGGAAGCCGCCAAAGAAGACTTCGTCGCCCACGGCCAGGCGCACTCGCCGCTCTTCTCCGACATCCCCGCGCAATTCCTCGCGCACCACCGCGAACGCGGCCAACTCGACGCCCGCATCCTGGACATCATGGACAGCGAATGCCGCGAACTCTTTGCGGAAATCGCCCTCGAAGGCAGCGCCCTGCCGCGTCTTGAACCCGAACAACTCGCCGCCCTCGACGACAGCGCCTTCGACGCCACCCTGCTGCGCCTCGCCACCGGGGCAACCTTGGCTCACTACGCACACCGCGTCCACGACGAAGACGCCGCCGCGCGCCCCTGCTTCAGCCTCATCTGGCGCGACAGCGACGACCGCGTACAACACGCCGAACCCACGCCCGCCGATTTCCAGCTCCTGCAGCAAATCGGCAGCGAACCCGCAAGCCTCAACGACCTCATCGCCGCCCTTGCCCCCTATTTGCCCGACATCGAAGCAAAACGCCCGCAACTGCGCCAGGCGCTGCGCCACTGGCTCGCCCAGGACGTCCTCCACGCCGGGCCGGTGTTATAAACGCACTGATTTAAAGCCCCTCTCCCCACGGGACTCGTCAGAGCTCGCGAAGCGAGATTGGGGTTGGGGAGAGGGGTCATAAAAATCCCTCCCCTGCGGTCGACTGACCGCAAAACCATCCATTCTTATGCAAAAACACAAGGAAACCCCATGAAAAAAATCCTCCTCGCCTCCCTCCTCCTCTCCGCCTTCGCCCACGCCGACAACGCCGTGTGGCAATCCGACAACAACCACATCAGCTTCCTCAGCATCAAAGTCAACCAGCAGAAAAACAGCATCACCGAACAATCCGCCTTCACCAGCTCCAAAGCCACCCTCGACCAAGACGGCATGTTCCAACTCGACATTGATCTCAACAGCGTCAAAACCAACATCGACATCCGCGACCAGCGCCTGAAAGACTGGGTCTTTGAAACCGCGCAATTCGGCACCGCCAGCGTCAGCGGCAAAGTCGACGCCGACGCCGTCAACAAACTCGCCGTCGGCGAAACCCTGAAACTCCAGCAACCGCTCGTCCTCGACATCCACGGGCAAAAAATCAACCTGCAAGCCGACCTCAACATCCAACGCGTCGCCGACGACAAAATCATGGTCAGCACCCTGACCCCCGTCGTCCTCGACACCAAAGCCATGAAAATGGAAAAAGGCATCATGCAAATGGTCGAAGTCATGGCACTCTCCTCCATCGTCGAACAAGTACCCGTCTCCTTCAGCGGCGAATTCATGCGCAAATAATCCGCAGCGCATCACGATGACGTAGGTTGGTGGTGAGCCGCAGGCGAACCCCAACATGAGATGGTGATTTTCTGTTGGGGTTCGCTCTGCTCACCACCAACCTACAAAACGCCGAAGCCGTAGGATGGGTGTAAACCCATGCGGTATCTCGCAGCGATTCGTAGGGTGGGCTTCAGCCCACCGAAAAAGCCCCTCCCCCTCGAGGGGGAGGAGTTGGGGAGAGGGGGATAGCATTCCTCAATCAATTCCCAACAACACCCTCATGAGAAATTTTCTCACACATATAGCCAACGCTCTAATTATTGTCATAAGGAATACTCGCAAAACAAACTGTCC
>JAUNKJ010000124.1 GCA_030532785.1 Cardiobacteriaceae bacterium | reverse complement strand
TTATTCAAAGGGTTAAAAAACGAACCCTATGCCATTTTTTGGGGAAGCGGCTATAACGCATCCATCGCAGGGTGGGCGTAAGCCCACCAACCTACAAAATGGCGCAACAAAAAACGCAGGAATTTATCCTGCGTTTTTTATGACGTTTTTCGCGGTGCGGTTCAATCACCGTGCAAATGGTAGCGCAGCAATTGTAGGCTGGGTTAGGCATAGCCGTAACCCAGCAAAAGATTCAAATATCGCGCTGGGTTACGCGGCGTTGCCGCTAACCCAGCCTACGAGATAACGTTCCGTGCAAATCAGTCGCTTCGCGATACCGCATGGGTTGACACCCACCCTACGCCGCGCGTTGCGCGGTTGTAGGTACGGTTAGCGCCAAAGGCGCGTAACCGTACAAACCCCGATGCATGAGAAATTTTCTCATTAACAAGCGCTTTTCGTGGGAAATTTTCTCATACCAAGCGCTTCATAGTGGTAAAAAATGACGATTTTTGATTCTTTTATGAAATTAGGTGAATTCGATAACGATATTTCAAGTGGCGGCGTAGGTTCATGCGTTGAGGATAATTCTTCACCGCATGGGCTTACGCCCATCCTACGAATCCGTGCGATGGTGGGTTGAAGCCCACCCTGCGGGGTCAAGGCCGCAGGCCGTATTCGAGGCGGGCGTCCGCGCCTTCGATGATGAGGCGGTTGCCGCTTTTGTCGTAGCGTTCGGCTTTTTGCAGGGCTTGCAGGTAGTCGCTTTCCAGGTGCATGGCGGCGGCGTTCGCGGCCATGCGTGTGGTCATGATGGGGCCGGTGATGCGCAGGGTGTTGCCGCCGATGTTGGCGGGGGCGTTGTAGTGGTTGACGGGGGATTTGCCGGTCAAAAGGTTGCTCTGCATGGTGAGGGTGACGGGTTCGGGGCTGGCGGCGAGGTTCAGGGTTTTGCCGCCGAGTTGGCCGTGTTCAAGTTGCCAGGTTTGCGCGCTGGCGGGGGGGATGACGGGGTGGTCGGGCGCTTGGCCGTTGGTTTGGCAGGCGGCAAGGGCGAGGCTCGCGCCGAGGAGGAGGATGGGGTTTTTCATGGGGTCTCCGCGCCGCACCGCCGGGCGGCGCGGCTTTGGTGTGGGTGGGTTTATTTTTGCTCGGGGGTTTGCGCGGGGTTTTGTTCGCGCAGGTGGCGTTTGACGTTTTCGAGGGAGGTTTCGCCAGCGCCGATGTCGCCTTCTTTGTGGCGGATGTGGAGGCCGGCGTTTTCGGCGGCGATTTCGACGCTGCGTTTGGCGGGGGTGTCAGCGGGTTTGGCTTCAGGGGCTTTGGGCGCTTGCGCTTTGACCTCGGGTTTGGCTTCGGCCGCTTTGCCGGGTTGGCTGTCTTTGCCGGGGTAGTGGAGGACGGCGCTGTTTTGTTCTTTGCTTTTTTGTGCGGCGATGGTTTGCGGGTCGTTGTTCGCGGGGTAGTGCAGGGTTTTGCTTTTGCCGTTGCCATTGCTGTTGTGATTTATGGCTGCGGGTTGTTCGTGGACGACGCTGTCTTTGCCGACGGGGGTGGTGGCGTCGCCTGCGGCTTGTTGTTCGTTGACGAGGTAGGCGAGGGTGACGGCTTTGCCTTGGCGTTTTTCCAGTTGCGCTTTGAGGGCGGTTTTGTCCATGAGTTTTTGTGCGCCGTCGGAGAGGTGGGTGAAGACGTCCTGGTAGCTTTTGGTGAGGTTGTCGACGGCGTCGGCGGTTTTCGCGAAGTGGTCGTTGACGTTTTTGCGGTAGTCTTCAAATTCTTTTTGCAGGGTGTGCAGTTTGTCGTGGGTGGCGTCAGCGTCGTGTTTGGCGCTTCTGCCGATGAGCCAGACGACGAAGGCACCGGCGACGAAGCCCAGGATGGCGTAGAGGGCGAGTTGTTGGTCCATGCGGGTTCTCCTAGAGGATGTTGGGGTCGGGCGGATTATATGCCGTTTCAGCGGCTGTTGTAGCCAAAAAGATGGCGGGTTTTGATGAGTTCAACGATGGGTTCGGGGACGTTTTCTTCCCAGCCGCTTTGGTTGTGGCGGATTTGCGCGAGGATTTGCTGGGAGTGGATGGTGAAGAGTTCGGGGTCGGAGCTGTCGATGCCGCGCACGAAGCCGTTGTGTACCAAATGGGCGTAGAGGTGTTGGAGGTGGGCGGGGATTTGGATGTTTTGGTAGGTGATTTCGTTGCCGTTGGCGTCGAGTTCGGGGTAGGCGTAGACGATGGTGTTGTCGGGGAAGAGTTTGCCGAGGCCTTCGAGGATGCCGCCTTCAACACCACGGTAGAAGTCTTCGTCGAAGGCGCGACGCAGGTTGTCCATGCCCATGACGATGCCGATTTGCTTCTGGGTGAATTGGCGCAGGTAGGCGCGCAGGCGGAAGTAGCGGACGTAGTCGGAGACCATGACGTGATAACCCATGGCGGAGAGCTGGTCGACGCGTTCGACGAAGTCGTGGTCGGCGGCGTTTTCGTTGTCGCCGACGAGCTGGTTCATGGTGATTTCCGCGAGCATGAGGGTGTTGTCGGTGTCGACGCCGGGGAGTTGCGCGAATTCCTTCATGCCCTGTTCCATCATGTCGAGGTTGATTCGGGTGAAGGGTTTGAAGGAGCCGCGCGTGACGAGGACGTTCTTTTTGTAGAGCAGTTCGGCGGGGACGCGCACCTGGCCGTCGGGGTTGAACATGATGGCGCGGGTTTTCCACGAGCGGATGAGGTGCAAATTCAGGCGGCGGTTGTCTTCTTCGTCGAAGTAGGGGCCGAAGAATTCGATGCTGTCGATTTCGAGACGGTCGTTTTCCAGGTTGTCAGTGAGCGAATCGATAAGTTTTTTCGGTTCGTCAAAGAGATAGTACGCGCCGTAGACGAGGTTGACGCCGAGGATGCCGAGCGCTTCCTGCTGTTCGTTGGCCTCGCGGTCGAGCATACGGACGTGAACGATGATGTCGCTGGGCGGCGCGCCGGGGTAGAGTTGCAGACGGATGCCGCACCAGGCGTGGCATTCGTGGTTGCGGTTGAAGCTCTTGGCGGCGACGGTCGCGGCGTAGGCGAAGAAGGTCGAGCTTTTCGGACGGGTATCTTTCACGCGCTCAACCACTTGGGCAAATTCGCGCTCCAGCATGGCAAAGAGACGACTGCGGCTGACGTAGCGCCCCTTGGGGTCGGCACCGTAAATGGCGTTGGAAAACTGCATGTCGTAGGCGGACATGGTTTTCGCAATCGTTCCCGCCGCCGCCCCGGCGCGGAAGAACTGGCGCGCGACTTCCTGCCCCGCGCCGATTTCGACGATGGTGCCGTATTTGCGTTCGTCGAGGTTGATGGTCAAGGCCTTGTTGCGGGTAGTCATTTGGCGGTGGTCGAATTTTTCCATTCAGCGGATCTCCGGGTGGGCGGGGTGAAAAACGAAAACAGCGGGCGAATCGGCAACATGCAGCGGCTGACCGAGGAAACGGTCCTGCAACACCGCCTGCACATGGCTTTGCCCGGCAACCAATGCGGCGGACAGCACCGTTCCCGCGCGCAAGTCATTGGCCAACAGCGCCGCGCCGGGCGCGGGCAGCGCGACATCGCCCGCGTGAGCGGTGGCGAGCAAACGGCGGTTGACACTTTTATATTGCAAACGCGCCACCGCCTCCTGCCCCACATAGCAACCCTTGGTAAAACTCAACGCGCCAATCGCGGGCAAATCGAGCATTTGCGGCAAAAACTGATCGGCGGTGGCCGCCGTGATCTCGGCGATGCCTGCGGCAATGCGCGCGGCAGCAAAGGCAGCGGGCGCGAGCGTGGCTTGCGGCGCAACCGCGCAGATATGCAAGGCCATGCCGGGCAAGCCATCAAGCACCACCGCCCCGTCTTCGCGACGCACGCCTTGCGCTTGAGCGGCGGCAGTCACGGCATACAACCGTTCCCCTCGCGCTTCAAAACGCACATCGCTGCGCAACACAAACATGCGCAAACGGGCAACCGTCTTCTCCGCGAGATCGGCAGGCAACGCCAGCCAGTACTGCTCGCCATCAAAGGCGAGCGCAAGCGTTGCCAGCACCTTGCCCTGCGCCGTGCAATACGCGGCAAAACGCCACGCGCCGGCATCGACATCACGCATGTCGCACGTCAACTGTCCCTGCAAAAACGCAGAAACATCAGCGCCATGCAAGGCATAAACGGCATAAGGCAAAGCAGTATCCAAGGGCAACCTGTATTTTGTAAACGGGCGTGACTATTATAGCGGCCGCAAACCCATCTGCCATGCCGAGGACACCATGACCGACACGCCCAAACCCAAGCCGCAACGCTACCCCCCGCAACAAACACAAGCGGACACACCCGCCGCCCCCGCAGCGGAAAACGCCCCCGGCAAACCGGAAGAAATCGGCGGCCCCAGCGGCCCGGAACCCACGCGCTACGGCGACTGGGAACGCAAAGGCCGTTGCGTGGATTTTTAAGCGCGAGAATAACCGTAGGGTGGGCTTCAGCCCACCGCCGCGCAGCGGTTCGTAGGATGGGCGTAACCCCGGGCACCCACGCAAAACGCGAAGCGTTTTGACGCGGGAACCCTCGCCCATGCTGCTTTGCCCGCAGGGCAAACCGTTGGGCATTTCTGCCCGACGCTTGTTTGCTGTCGGCCATTTTTTGGGGAAGCGGCTATAAATGGCCGGCCTACAACAAAAAACAACCTAAAATAGCATTTTTTTACCACCATAAAGCGCTTATTTCGAGAAAATTTCCCACAACAAGCGCTTATCAATGAGAAAAAACCACTATCTGCGCCACGCCAGCAACAACACCCCTGCCGCCACCAGCGCTATTCCCGTCCATTCCTGCGCGCTCGGCCGCTCTTTCAAAAAAATCACCGCCATCAGCGCCACCAGCACCAGGCTGAACTTGTCCACCGGCGCGACTTTCGACGCCTCGCCCATCTGCAACGCCTTGAAATACGCGAGCCACGACGCCCCCGTCGCCAGCCCCGACAGCAGCAAAAACCCCCAATTTTTCGCCGACAACGTCCCCGGATGCTGCCACTTGCCGCTGTAACTCAAAAACAGCGCCAGCGCCGCAATAATCACCAAGGTACGGATAAACGTCGCGAAATCCGAATCCACTCCCTGCAAACCCACCTTGGCGAAAATCGCCGTCAGCGCCGCAAACACGGCAGACGCCATCGCCCAGAAAAACCAGCCATGCTCAGCCATCACACGCTCCCGCAAAAAATGTCCAAGAATAATGCCACAGTTTTTCACAAGCAAAAACCGCTCAAAAATAGTGGTTTTTTACCATCATCAAGCGCTTCTCGCGGTAAAAAAACATCATAAACCATGATTTTATGGAATATTTTCGCCTTGAAAAATGGCAATCCGGCGGCAAAAACGCAATGCTATACTCGCCGCTCTTTCCTTTCCAACCGGAGATCAACGATGAAACTTTCCCCCAAAACCTGGATGTTGCCGCTGCTCGCTGCCGCCCTTTTGACCGCCTGCTCGGAAGACACCGAAAAGAAAACCAAGGAAGCCGCCAAAGCCGCCGCCAATGACGTCAAAGCCAACGCCGAAGTCGTGGCCGACAAGGCACAAGAAGTGAAAGCCGACGCTGCCAGCGCGATGGACAAGGCCGCTGCGGAAATCAAGGCCGGCGCGGAAGCCGTTGCCGAAAAAACCCAGGAAGTCGCCGCCGATGTCAAAGCTGGCGCGGAAGCGGCTGTGGAAAAAGGCAAGGAAGTCGCCGCTGACGTGAAAGCCGGTGCGGAAGCCGCCATGGAAAAAGGCAAGGAAATGGCGGGTGACGCCGTTGAAAAAGGCAAGGAGATGGCAAGCGAAGCCGCTGCCAAAGTCGAAGCGGGCGCTGCTGCTGCCATGGAAAAAGGCAAGGAAGTCGCTGCCGATGTCAAAGCCGGCGCGGAAGCCGCCGTGGAGAAAGGCAAGGAAATGGCAAGCGAAGCCGGTGCCAAAGTGGAAGCCGCGGTCGCCAACATGACCGGCGAAAAAACCGTGGACGAACAGGCTGCGGAAATCATCAAGCAGGCGGAAGACGCCACCGGCGTGAAGCCGCAGCAGTAATCCTTTCTGCATGGATAAAAAAACCGCTCGCAAGAGCGGTTTTTTTGTGGGTATGCCGTAGGGGTTGTTGACAATTCAGACTTTTGGACGATGAACTTCAAACAAAGCAACGGACTAAAG
>JAUNKJ010000123.1 GCA_030532785.1 Cardiobacteriaceae bacterium | reverse complement strand
GGGGCTTTTGCTCCGTGCTTTTAATGAGTTGAAAAGTTTTGTCGTGTACCAAGATGAATTGCTTAGAAATAGTGCTTTTTTACCATCAAAAAGCGCTTATCATGAGAAAATTTCTCACGATAAGCGCTTTTAAGTGGTAAAAAATCACTATTTTTATTAAAAACATGAAAACATCAAAAAACATCGGGGAACACCCTACAATACGCCCCCTGTGCATCAAGGAGCCTCCCCATGATTGAACTGGAACGCGATGTGGAAAGCCGTCTGGAAAAATTTGCGAAATCCACCGGCAAAAGCGCGGCGTGGCATGCCCGCGCGGCCATTCTGGATTACCTCGACGATATGGAAGATGCGGCCACGGCAGCCGAGCGCCTCGCCGATTTCAAGGCCGGACGGCAGGACAGCGTGGCGCTTGATGATTTGTTGACAGCCTATGGCCTGGAAGGTTGAGTTTGTCCGCGATGCGGAAAAGGAATTGCGCAAGCTGGACAAGGTGGTGGCGCGTCGTATTTTGCGCTTCTTGCAGGAACGCATTGCGCCACTGGATAATCCGCGCGCGCTGGGACGTGCCTTGCAAGGAAAAATGTGGGGAGAGTTTTGGCGTTACCGTGTAGGAGATTGCCGCGTGATCGTTCGCATCGAAGATGACATCCTGACCGTTTTGGTGGTCAAAGTAGGCAATCGCCGGGATATTTATCGTGAAAAGTGAATCATGATGCAATAAGAAAAATCTGTTATGAGATGTTTTGTGCGTGATTTTTATCACGAAAAGCGCTTTTCTATGATAAAAAACCACTATTTTTAACCCAAACATGCAAGACACTATCCATCTTTCCGATGAGCGCCAGCCGCTCTCCCGTTTTGCCGAGAAGGCGTATCTTGATTATGCGATGTATGTCATTCTCGACCGCGCCTTGCCCCATATTGGCGATGGCCTGAAGCCGGTGCAGCGCCGTCTCGTCTATGCGATGAGCGAGCTGGGACTTTCCGCCACGGCGAAATACAAGAAATCGGCGCGCACCGTGGGCGATGTGATCGGCAAATATCATCCGCACGGCGATTCCGCCTGTTACGAGGCGATGGTGCTGATGGCGCAGCCGTTTTCCTACCGTTATCCGCTGGTGGACGGGCAGGGCAACTGGGGCAGCCCCGATGATCCCAAATCCTTTGCCGCGATGCGCTATACCGAGTCCAAGCTCACGCCCTATGCCAAATCTCTTCTCGAAGAACTGGAGCAGGGCACGGTGCAATGGGTCGCGAATTTCGACGGCACCCTGCGCGAACCGGCGCATCTTCCGGCGCGTCTGCCCAATATTCTCATCAACGGCGGCAGCGGCATTGCCGTCGGCATGAGTACCGACATTCCGCCGCACAATATCCGCGAGGTGGTCAAGGCCTGTCTGGCGCTCCTGGAAAATCCGGCGCTCGATGAAGACGCGCTCGCGCAACACATTCCCGCGCCCGATTTCCCCACTGGCGGCGAGCTGATTACCCCGCGCCACGAATTGCAGGCGATGTACCGCAAGGGGCAGGGCAGCGTCAAGGTACGCGCGCGTTACCGCCTCGAAGAGGGCAATATCGTCATCGAAGAATTGCCGTATCAGGTGTCGGGCAGCCGCGTGCAGGAACAGATCGCGAAACAGATGCAGGCGAAGAAGCTCGCCTGGCTCGAAGATTTGCGCGACGAATCCGACCATGAAAACCCGATCCGCCTCGTACTCGTGCCGCGCTCAAACCGCGTCGATACCCAGCGCCTGATGCAGCATTTGTTTGCAACGACGGACTTGGAAAAAAACTACCGCGTGCAGCTCAACATGATCGGCCTTGATGGCCGTCCGCAGGTGAAATCGCTGAAGCGCGTACTCTGCGAATGGCTCGCGTTTCGCGAGGAGACGGTGATCCGCCGCTTGAATCACCGCTTGGCCGCCGTCGATGCGCGCCTGCACATTCTGGACGGCCTCCTCGCCGCTTTTTTGAATCTCGATGAAGTCATCCGCATCGTGCGCGAATCCGATGAGCCGAAAGCGGAGCTGATGGCGACATTTGCGCTCTCCGAGATTCAGGCGGAGGCGATTCTGAACACGCGCCTGCGCCATCTGGCACGCCTCGAAGAAATGAAAATCCGTGACGAACAGGCGGCGTTGCTCGCGGAAAAAGCAGAATTGGAAGAGTTGCTTGGCAACCGCAGCTCGCTCTTGAAACTGATTGCCCATGAACTCGAAGCGGATGCCGAGCAATACGGCGACGCGCGCCGCACCCTGCTCGTCGAGCGTGAAGCGGCGCAGGCGCTCGACGAAAGCGAACTCGCGCCCTCGGAAGCGGTAACCGTCATCCTCTCGCACATGGGCTGGATACGCGCTGCCAAAGGGCAACAGATTGACGGCACAACACTTTCCTACAAAACCGGCGACCAGTTCCTCACGCAAACCGCCGCGCGCAGCAACCAGTCGCTCGCCATCCTCGCCGACGACGGCCGCTGCTTTACCCTGCCCATCCACGGCCTGCCGTCTGCGCGCAGCTACGGCGAACCGCTCTCCGGAAGCCTCGCGCTTGATGCCAAAAGCCATGCGGTGGCCATCGTCGCCGTGGAAAACGAGGCGCGCTATCTCGTCGCCGCCGACAACGGCTACGGCTTCATCACCAGCGGCGAAGCGCTGGTGTCGAAAACGCGCAGCGGCAAAGCGCTCGTTACCACCGGCGATGCCAAAGCCTTCTTTTTGCAGACCATCGGCGCAGACAGCCTGATCCTCGCCATCAGCAACGAAGGCCGCGTCATCCTCTTTGCCGCCGACGAACTCCCGGCACTCGACAAAGGCAAGGGCAACCAGTTGATCGGCATCGCGCGCAAGGATTTCCTTGCCGGACAACGCCTGCAACACATCGCCATCCTCCGCGAGAACAGCACCGCCATCCTCTACGCGGGCAAGCAGAAAATGCTCATCCAGCCCAAAGACTTCGACGCCTACCGCCAGACGCGCGGCCACAAAGGGCAATGGCTGCCCAAAGGCTACCGCCGCGTCGAACGCGTGGAGGTCAACCATGGGGAATGACATGACGCACGACCTGCCGCCGCTGCCGCTGCCCGCCCTCGAAGAAACACTCACCCGCACCTGCGACTGGCTTGCCCCGGTAGCGGATGAAAAAACGCGCGAACACTCGCGCGACGCGCTCGCCCGCTTCGCCAGCGGCGAAGGCATCGCCCTGCAAAGCGAACTGCAACGCACCGACCCCGACAGCGGCCTGCCGTACTGGAACGCCGACGTCATCGCCGAACAACGCCTGCGTGATCACCGCAGCCTGCCGCTCGCGGGCAACATCGCGCTCGCCATCGACTGGCACGCCGCACAACGCGGGCTGAAACGCGTCGCCCACTTCATCAACGCCATGCTCCATGTACACGTCGAATACCTGAACGGCCAACTGCCGCAAGCGCACAACGCCGACGGCCAGCCGCTGTGCATGGCGCAATGGGACATCCTGCGCGGCGTCTCGCGCCGCCCGCACCTGCCGCGCGACCAATACCGCAGCGCCGACGCCGCCCGCCACATCGTCGTCATCCACGAAGGCTGCGGCTGGAAAATCCGCGTCCTCGACGACCGCCTGCGCATCGCCAACCCCGCGCAAATCGAAAAAGCCCTCTGCGCCATCGCCGAAAGCGGCGACAGCAACCTGGAAATCCCCTTCGGCGCACCCTCCATCCTCGCCGCGCAAAACGCCCTTGAAGTCCGCGCCCAACTCATCAGCCGCGACGACAACCGCCGTATCTGGGACATCGTCGAAGACGCGCTCTTCGTCGTCTCTCTCGACGCCCGCCGCTACAACGACAGCACCGACGGCCTCCACGACGCCCTCTTCGGCGGCGCGCCAGAACTGTGGGCATACAAACCCTTGAACTACTGCTGCCACTACCGCGACGACCGCCTCTACCTCCACGCCGAAACCTCGCGCACCAACACCGCAACGCTGCAAGCCATCGTCCAGCGCGCGCAATACCACCACGACAACACCCCCTACCAGTGCAAAAACGCGCTCCCCGCCCACCTCGACCGCATTCCCCTTGCCTGGACCATCGAACACAACACCGAAGAACGCCTGCGCGACGGCCTCGCCCAATACCGCCAGCAAGCGGAAAAAATGGCACTCACCGCCGTTGACATCTTCCTCACCGACGAAGACCGCAAAACCCTGCGCAACCTCCCAGGCGACGCCATCATCCAGCTCCTCCTCCAATACGCGCAACACGAAGTCTACGGCCTCGTGCGCAGCATCCGCGAAGCCGTCGACATGCGCCACTTCCGCCACGGCCGCCTCGACATCATGCGCCCCGTCACCGACGCCTCGCTCGCCGCCGCCGCCGCCATGCACGACGGCACCCTGAGCCACCACCACCTCGAAGACAGCATCGCCGCCCACGGACAACGCCTCGCCCACTGCCGCGAAGGCCGGGGCATCCACTATCATCTTTTGGCGCTTCAGGAAGCCGGCCGCCGCCTGGAAAACCCCAGCGCGCTCTTCCGCGACGAAGGCCTGCGGCTCCTGAACGAAGACTTCCTCCACACCGCCACCCTCGGCGCCCACAACGGCATCGCCAGCATGGCCTTCGCCCCGCGCCACCCCCAGGGCATGAGCATCCACTACGCCTTTAATCGCAACAACATCAACATCATGATCACCCACCGCCGCACCGACCTCCTGCAAATCAAAACCCTGGGGCAAGCGCTGCGCGCCGGGGTGCGGCAAATCGTCTCCGTGTTGGGCGAATAAGCGCTCTGCAGCGCGCGAAACCCCAAACCCGTAGGGTGGGTGTCAACCCACCCAAAAAGCCCTTCCCCCTACGGGGCGACTGACTTCGCCAGCTCGTCCGAAGGGCGAGAAAGGGCGGGGAGAGGAGTATAAAAACAACGCGTAGCGATAGCGATTCGCTGGGCGGAACCCCACGAAAAACGCGAAGCGTTTTGTCGTGGGAACCCGGTTAGGCGTAGCCGTAATCCAACCTCAGTTCGGGATATATATCCACTGATATAGCGTTGTTCTCCAATCAGTTCCTTTCCCCGCTTGCGGGGGACTGGAACAGCTCGTCCGTAGGGACGAGATTGTTAGGATGGGGGTGTAAAATGCGAAGCATTTTTTATGGATTTGAACGGATTGAGAAACAATGCCATATCAGTGGATATAGCCGCTTCCCCAAAAAAATGGCATAGGGTTTGTTTTTTAACCTTTTGAATAAAAGGCTTTATTCAAAGAGTTGTCTATGCCATTTTTCGGGGAGCCGCTATATCCCAACTTTCCTTATCCCGAACTCAGGTTACAAAAAAACATCAGGCTCGCAGAGCTGTTGACTGTTGATGGCATATAACCTGTTCAAAAAAAAACCTTTGAAATGAGAAAAAACACCATAAAACCCGGTATCGAACCCCGGCTCACGGCGCAAAGCTGCGATCTCTTCAATCTCCCCTGCTTCCAGTTCGCACAACTGCGCCGCTACGCCCCGGAAGCCATCCCGCAAATCAAAGCCGATTACAAAACCGCGTGGGAAAACTGGCGTGCCCTCATCCTGCAAGTGGCGGCAGACCTCGGCGAACCCTACGCCCCGCCGCACATCGAACGCTGGTGCAACGGCTGGCAAGTTCGCGCCCACTTCTTCGCCTACTTCAAATACCGCGACTGGCAGGGCAGTGCCGCCATTCTCTCCATCCTTCTCAACCGCCGTCGCCTGACCGCAAGCCTCGACTGGCACTGCTACAAAGCCGGCATCTCCACCACAACCCTTGCCCACTACAACCGCTGGCCGGACGCACTCGACGCCAACGCCTACGCCGATTTCGAATTGTGGCACGGCGCGGCAGACGAATACGCCGATTACCCCGGCGTTGTCGACGCCGCACCGCGCATCCGTTTTCGCGAAGCGGAAGATTTCTACTGCATTGGCAAACACCTGGAACGCGATGCCCTCGACAACCACGACGCCCGCCGCTGGCTCGTGGATACCCTGCAACGTCTGACGCCCTTGTATGAAGCCTGTCATCCATGAGAGGTGGCCAGGGGCGGTTGACAATTCAGATACCTATACGATGAACATTAAATAAATCAACAAAAACACCAAAAAATAATCACTTTTTACTATCATGAAGCGCTTATTGCGATAAAAAACACGTAAAAAACGCAAAATAATGATAAAAAACCTCAGCTCGGGATAAGAAGGGTAGATATATCCACTGATATAGCGTTGTTCTCCAATCAGTTCCTTCCCCCGCTTGCGG
>JAUNKJ010000002.1:20311-42962 GCA_030532785.1 Cardiobacteriaceae bacterium | reverse complement strand
CTAAAGCCCCTCTCCCGTGGGAGAGGGGTTGGGGTGAGGGCAGAAGCAAAGCTTCCCATATCTTTTATAGCCTTTAATATTTCAATATATTTTTAAGCTTTGTAAATTTCCCCCACGAAATGTCAACAGCCCCTACAACCTGCTCATATCCCACCCGCATATAGGAGCCGCCATGACTGAAGCTACCGTATCCAAAAGCCAGCAAGAGCAAACCGTGCACCTGCCCAAAGACGTCGCCTTTCCCGAAAACGTC
Source organism: Cardiobacteriaceae bacterium (assembly GCA_030532785.1). Lineage (GTDB taxonomy): Bacteria > Pseudomonadota > Gammaproteobacteria > Cardiobacteriales > Cardiobacteriaceae > JAUMXB01. The sequence continues at coordinate 42,709 of JAUNKJ010000002.1, read as the reverse complement.
AAAAAAGTGCAAGTCATCGTCCTCGGCAAAGCGCGCCTGCTGACACCGGACATCTGGGAAGACTGGTTTGCCCAATTGCCGCTCGCGGATTTTCCTAGGTGATAAAACATATTCATAATTAGACAAATAAGATCGGATATATTTACAATGACTACTCATACTAAAGATACCCCATCTCCGCTATCATACTTCACTATCGGAGAAAAATTTTTTCGTCTTAGTAACCTAGCATCCAATAACATTGTAGAAAATGATAATAAAACTGTCGTAACTTCCGACAACCCAATCACTCCAGAAGAATATGAAAAACAAACCACTTGGAGTGACCTAAACCTTTCAATTCCTATTCTATTCAATTTTTATCATGGCATAGAACTTTTCCTAAAAGGAGCTATCAATATCAAAAAAAACTCTCCGAATACACATAAATTTACTGATCTCACAAATAAATTCGAGGAAATATTTCCAGAAGAAAAAGAACTCTCGAAACTTATCAAAAATATTACAATTGATATCGATAAAAACAGTGAGTTATTTATTATGTCGGAGTTTTTAATAGCAAATAAAATTACAATTGATGACTGGTATCTGTCTTTAAAATATCCATCTCAAAGAGGTCAAATTTTTACCCACATGCCACTCAAATATAGACATGACGTCGCTGTCCCTTTTTGGAAAAAAATCAGTTCACTAAGCGAAGAAATAATTTCTCTCTTTTCAACATTCACAGAAAAACATGGTATATAACTATTGTATTATTTGAAAAATTTTCTCACCACAAGCGCTTATCTATGATAAAAAACCACTATTTTTAACCTTTTCATAACATGCCCCGCATCGCCCAACTCCCCGCCCACCTCATCAACCAAATCGCCGCCGGCGAAGTCATCGAACGCCCCGCCTCCGTCGTCAAAGAAGTCGTGGAAAACGCCATCGACGCCGGCGCGAAAAACATCGACATCGACATCGAAGAAGCCGGCGGCAAACGCATCACCGTGCGCGACGACGGATCAGGCATCCACCCCGACGACCTAGCGCTTGCCTTCTCCACCCACGCCACCAGCAAAATCAGAACCTTCGACGACCTCGAACACGTCCTCACCCTCGGCTTTCGCGGCGAAGCCCTGCCCAGCATCGCCTCCATCTCCAAAACCACCCTCACCAGCCGCCAAGCCGACAGCGACCACGGCTACCGCATCACCCCCCACCTCGGCCCCGACATCACCCCCGCGCCACATCCCGTCGGCACCACCATCGACATCCGCGACCTCTTCTACAACACCCCCGCGCGCAAAAAATTCCTCAAAAGCGAACGCACCGAACGCCAGCACATCCAGCAACTCGTGCAACACCTCGCCCTAAGCCACCCCGGCATCACCCTCACCCTGCGCGACAACGGCAAAACCCTCGCCCGCTACGGCGGCGACAGCCACGAAGCCCGCATCGCCAGCGTCATGGGAACCGACATGCTCGAACAATCCGTCGCCATCGACGCACAAAACCCCGACATGCGCCTCTGGGGCTGGGTAGGACTGCCCACCTACAGCCACAGCCAAACCGACCGCCAGCACTTCTTCATCAACGGCCGCATCATCCGCGACAAAGTCATCGTCCACGCCATCAAACAAGCCTACGAAGACGTCCTCTACGGCGGCCGCCACCCCATCTTCGTCCTCCACCTCGACATCAACCCCGAACTCGTCGACGTCAACGCCCACCCCGCCAAACACGAAGTCCGCTTCCGCGAAGCCCGCATGACCCACGACTTCATCTACAGCACCTTGAACCACGCCCTGCGCGGCCACCGCATCACCCCCAAAACCCCCGAACCCCAAGCACAAACCCCCACGCGCCCCGCGCCCAACCTCAACCTCACCACCCCAACCCCACGACAAACACCGCTCGCCTTCCCGCGCAACACCAGCGCCGCCCCAACACGCGGCAAAATCGCCGAAAGCGCCGCCTACTACCAATGGGCAAGCCAACTCCCCGCCGCCCCCGTACAACCTGAAAACGAAACCCACAACCAGGAACCCCACGAAGAACACCCCCTCGGCTACGCCCTCGGCCAACTCCACGGCATCTACATCCTCGCACAAAACGCCCACGGCCTCCTCATCATCGACATGCACGCCGCCCACGAACGCATCGTCTACGAACGCCTCAAAGCCCAGCACCACGCGCAAACCACCCCCGCGCAACGCCTCCTCGTCCCCGAAAAACTCACGCTGGATGCCATCGACCTCGACAACCTCGAACAACACACCCCCTATCTCAAACAACTCGGCTTCGACTGGCAAGCGGAAAAAGACCACATCCGCATCACCGCCCTCCCAAGCCTCCTGAAACGCGCCCCCGCCGCCGCCCTCCTTGCCGACGTCCTCGCCGAACTACGCGACTACCCAGCGAGTCGCCAACTCGAACGCCTCCACGACAAAATCCTCTCCACCCTCGCCTGCCACAAAGCCGTCCGCGCCCACGACACCCTCTCCCTCAACGAAATGAACCGCCTCCTGCGCGACATGGAAGACACCCCCTCCGCCAACCAATGCAACCACGGCCGCCCCACCTGGACACAACTCACCCTCGCCGACCTCGACAAACTCTTCCTGCGCGGGCAATAAACACCAACAAATGAGAAATTTTCCCACCATAAAGCGCTCATGATGAGAAAATTTCTCACCAAAAGCGCTTCATGATGGTAAAAAATCACTATTTTAAATCATTTCATGGAACAAAAACGTAGGATGGGCGTAAGCCCATGCGGTTTGCGATGTTGATGACATGTGCTGGTGTGAAATCGCTTCGCGATACCGCATGGGTTGACACCCATCCTACAATGTTGATTTGCATTCAATTTAAAAAGGACGTTGCAGGCAACATCCTTACAATCGCTGCGCGATACTGCATGGGCTTACGCCCATCCTACGACCGGCACTTTTGTATAGCCGCTTCCCCGCTATAGGTTGGTAGTGAGATTGTAGGTACGGTTAGGCGCGAAGCGCCGTAACCGTACATTTTCCACAGCATTTTCTACGGTTACGCGCCAGCGGCGCTAACAGTATCTACATGGATGGTGAGCCAAAGCCCACCCTGCAAATCTAAAATCCTTAACGAAACCCCTGCGCAGCAAAGCGCTGGTAGCAATTGACGGCGGCCTGCACCGTGAGGTTGATCAGTGCCTGATCCGCCTGGCCGCTGCCCAGTTGCATCATGTGTTCCATGCCCATTTGCTGGCTGGCTTCCTGTGCGGCGCACTGGCAGACGCGGTTTTCCCATTGTTGCGCTTCCGCGCCGAGAATGAGTTTGGCGCTTTGCCACAGGCTTTGCTGGTTGATGCTGGTGTGGCATTGCTGGACGAGCATGTTGCGGGCGATGTCCTGGGCGAGATTGCCGCCGCCGGGGTAGCCGCCGCAGGCGCTGAGAAAGATGGGCATGGCGATGCCGAGCAGAATTTTATGTTTCATTTTTTCTCCTTTTATCGTGTGTTTTTACCACCATAAGCGCTTCATGATGGTAAAAAATGACTATATAACCTGAGTTCGGGATAAGAGAACTGTCGTCTCTGAATGATTTCTCGAAATTTTCTATGAAATGACAAACCATTACTTTCTCGTCCTTCGGACGAGCTGGCAAAGCCAGTCGCCCTGCTTGCGGGGGAGGGGCAGGGTGGGGGTGTTGAAAACGAAGTTTTCATTCCATAGCCGTAAAAATGCTGCGCATTTTACACCCCCATCCTCACAATCTCGTCCCTGCGGACGAGCTGGCAAGCCAGTCCCCCGCAAGCGGGGGAAGGAACTAATTGAGGAACAACGAGATACCAGTGTACTTATCCGCCGTTCTTATCCCGAATCTAGGTTATCAACGCGGCGCAGGCGGTTTTTTCTCCGGGCGCGGTTTTTTGCGGATGAGGGAGAGCAAGGCGTTGCTTTCGGCGACCGACAATTCGCGGTAGCGGCCAGCGGCGAGTTCCTTGGGCAGGTTGATGTTGCCGAAGCGGGTGCGTTTCAGGCGGCTGACCTGACAACCCGCCGCTTCCCACAGGCGGCGCACTTCGCGGTTACGTCCTTCTTTCAAGACCACGCTGAAATAGCGGTTGTATTGTTCGTCGTCATCATGCAGGGCGTGCAGCGGCTGGATGTCGTCGAATTTGGCGAAGCCGTCTTCGAGTTCCACGCCACGGCGCAGCATGTCGAGGGTTTCTTCGCTGACGTCGCCAGCAACGCGCACCCAGTATTCGCGCTCGATTTCCGCGCTGGGGTGCATGAGGAGGTTGGCGAGGTTGCCGTCGTTGGTGAAAAGGAGAAGGCCTGCGGTGTTGAGGTCAAGGCGGCCGATGCTGACCCAGCGTCCCTGGCGCAGGCGCGGCAGGCTGTGGAACACGGATTTGCGTCCTTCCGGGTCTTTGCGCGTGCAGATTTCGCCCACGGGTTTGTGATACATGAGGATTTTGCGCGGCGGGTCTTTGTCGGGCGAGACGCGCAGCGGGCGGCCGTCAAGGCTCAGGCGTTCGTGGCCGGTGATTTTCTGCCCGAGTTCGGCGGGTTTGCCGTTGACGCGCAGGCGGCCGTCGCGGATCCAGCCTTCGATTTCGCGGCGCGAGCCGAGGCCGCGCGCGGCGAGCCATTTTTGGATGCGTTCCTGGGGGTCTTTCATGTGGGGGTTCCTTGTTGCATGTCGTCATCGACTGTGGGGGCTTCCGCGTCCGGCAGCGGTGGCAATTCGTCCAGCGCTTTCAGGGCGAAATCGTTCAAAAAATCGCGGGTGGTTGCGAGCAGTTCGGGGCGTCCCGGCAGTTCGCGATGGCCGACGACGCGTATCCATTCCAGATCAAAGAGTTGGCGATAGATACCGCTGCCGGTGCTGACCCCGCGCACGGCGTCGATTTCCGCGCGGGTGCAGGGTTGGTGGTAAGCGATATAGGCGAGAGTTTCCCAGAAGGCGCGCGAGTAGCGCGGCGGTTCACGGTTTTCCAGCGCTTGCAGGTCGGCGTAATGCGCGGCGCGCAATTGCAGCCGCCAGCCGCCCGCGACTTCGACGACTTCCATCGCGCTTTCCTGATAACGCGCGACGAGCGCCTGCAATCCGGCCTCGACTTCGGCTTCGTCAAGCATCAGGGCATCGGCGATGACGACGCGCGGCAAGGGTTGCTCGCGGGTAAAGAGCAGGGCTTCGATGCGGGTGGCAGTGGCGGGCATGGCAATATCCGGCGGGAAACGCGCGGCATTATATAGGAGAGTTTGGGGGATTATCGGTTTGCGGGGGATAGGGTTTGATGTCCACCATCAATGACCGGGCAGCGAACTGCTTTTGATGGTGGGTTGACACCCACCCTGCGCATGATTGCTTCACGATGGCGGGCATGATGATGGATGTAGGGACGTAGTATGCTACGTCCCTACGGTATGGGAAAAACGGCGGTTTATGAAATATCACTCGTCGCCGTAGATGTCTTCCTCGAAATATTTATCGTTGATTTCCTTGTATTTGCCGTTATCGCGCAGGGCGAGGATGCCGGCATTGAAGCGCTCGCGCAGCGCATCTTCGCCTTTGCGGATGGCGATGGAGGAGCCGTCGCCGTAGTATTTTTGCACGCGGAATTTCGGCGCGGCGGCGGCAAAGCCGGCGCTGTCGCTGCTGGCGAGGAAGCCGCTGGTGAGCTGGGTGGCGTCGGCATAGACGGCATCGAGGCGTCCGGCTTGCAGGTCGAGCAGCGCTTCTTCCTGGGTGTTGTAGCTTTGGATGCGGTCGAGGGTGTCTTTCAGTTCGCCTTCGAGGAAGCGCTCGTGGATGGTGCTGCGCTGCACGCCGACGATTTTGCCTTTGAGGACGGTTTTGTAGTTGTCTTCGTTGAGTTGCGCGGCGGCATCACTTTCCATCACGAATTTGCCGCCGCTGCGGTTGTAGTATTTGTTACTGAAATCAACGTTTTGACGGCGCTCGTCAGTGGCGGCCATCGAGGCGATGATGGCGTCGATTTTTTGGCTGTTGAGCGAGGGGATGAGGCCGTCCCAGGCGATTTCCACAAGTTCGCATTCGGCTTTGATTTCCGTGCAGAGGGCGCGGGCGAAATCGATGTCGAAGCCGGTGAGTTCGCCCTGCTCGGTTTTGAAGGAGAACGGCGGATAAGCGCCTTCAACGCCGATGCGCAGGGTGTCGGCGTGGGCGATGAGGCTCGCGGCAGCGATGAGGGAGATGGCGAGTTTTTTCATGTTTTGCTCCAGGTCAAAATGGTAAATTTTCTCATATATAAGCGCTTACCATGAGAAAATTTCTCGTACGAAGCGCTTCATGATGGTAAAAAAACACTATTTTTCAGTAAATATCGAAATCGAAGTATTTGCTGTTGATTTTCTGGTATTCGCCGTTGGCGCGAATGGCGCGGATGGCGGTGTTCAGGCTGTCGCGCAGGGCATCGTCGCCCTTGCGGATGGCGATGGAGACGCCTTCGCCGTAAAACGCGGGGTCGTTGATGACGGGGGCGGCGAGGGCAAAGCCTTTGCCGTCGGCACTGGCGAGAAAGCCGCTGGCGAGCGCGGTTTGGTCGGCGAGGCTGACGTCGATGCGTCCGGCAACGAGATCGAGATTGGCTTCTTCCTGGGTGTTGTAGCGGCGAATATCGGCAAAGATATCTTTCGCGGTTTCAGAGGCATAGCGGTCATGAATGGTGGCGCGTTGCACGCCGAGGGTTTTGCCTTTCAGCGATTCGCGCCAGTTGTCAGCGGCAATGCCTTCCGCCGCGCCCTGGGCGAGGACGAATTTCCCCGCATTGGCGTAATATTTTTCCGTGAAATCCACGCTTTGGCGTCGCTCTTCGGTGGCCGACATCGAGGCGACGATGGCATCGATTTTCTGGCTGTTGAGCGAGGGGATGAGGCCGTCCCACGCGGTTTGCACCAGTTCGCAATCGCGCTGCATTTCGGCGCAAAGGGCAAGGGCGATGTCCACGTCGAAACCGTGCAACTGTCCCTGCGCGTCGACGGCGGAAAACGGCGGGTATTCCCCCTCAATGCCGATGCGCAGCTTTTCGGCGGCAAATAATGGATGCGCCAGCAACATTGCGGCGGTCAACAGGATTTTTTTCATGGTGTTCTCTCCTCGTGTGAAAGCGGCATATCTTCGCGCAAAAAGGCACGGAGAGAAAGGGTTTTTATCGTTATTTTGCCAATTGCAACGTTTTTCCCTGCACACTTTTTCTTCAGGCAAGAAAAAACGCCTGCAAAACAGGCGCAGATGAGAATTTCATTATCTTTTCGCGATGGCGGCGGCGTGCATGTTCTGGCCGTTGCGGTCAATCTGGCGGTGGTGGCCGTTGTTGACGACGATGGCGCGTCCGTTTTCAAACGGCCAGACTTTGTCGTAACGCGGGGTGATAACTTCGCGGCCACTGGCATCAATAAAGCCCCAACGCCCGTTTTTCTCGACAGGCGCGCGACCTTCGCCAAAGGAAAGCGCGTTGTCGTATTGCGCGGCGATGATCATGCGTCCGCTGGCGTCGATAAAGCCCCAGCGCCCGTTTTTCTTCACCGCCGCCATGCCTTCGCGAAATTCCCACACGGCTTCAAATTGCGGGGCGATGATTTCCTGCCCCTGGCGATCCACAAAGCCCCAGAGGCCGTGGCGCGACACGGCTGCCAATCCTTCGCTCGCCGGGCGGTGCTGTTCGTAGCGGGGACGTGCCGCGCGGGCGGGCGTGTTGCTGGCGGTGGCCTTGGCGATGGCGGTTTCGCGGCGCGGCACAATGCGCGCGGGGACTTTCGCCATGAGCGGCTGGGCGCTTTCCGCCTGCCCTGCGCCAGGGTTGTCCGCCACGACAGCGCCCTCCCCCGCTGCCACGGGTTGGGCGAGGAACAATGTACTGACCAGCAAGAGACGTTTGGCAAAATGTTTCATGTTTTCAGGACTCCGGTGGTGCAAACGGCGCGACGGGCTTACCGTTTGGTTACATTCCATTCATATGCAGCTTACTCCCAAAGCAAGGCAAACGCCAAGCAGGATTTCATGCGCAAAAATGCGGCCATAGCGTTTTGTTCCGCTATGGCCTTTTTTAACAAGGGAAATTTTGCTGTTTTTTTGCAGGGGAGTTAGGGGCTGTTGACAATTGGTGAATGACATTTACAAGGCTACGGAAAATAATTTGAAATCTTCAGAGTTTTCATCGCTGCGCGATTTTTTCTATCCCCCTCTCCCCAACCCCTCCCCCTCGAGGGGGAGGGGCTTTAGTTCGTTGCTTTATTTAGAATTCATTGCGTCAAGGGATGAATTGCCAACAGCGGTTAATCGCCGAGTATCTGGCGCACGTCCACTGCCGCTTCCTGGCCGAATTCGTGGCTCAAGCAGTAGGAGACGATTTTGATGGCGGTGTCGTCGGCGTCTTGCAGCGTGCCGCTGTCGTGGAGGTGCTGGAAGCGGTCACGCAGCGGGAAGCGGGTGTCGCTTCGGATTTCCGTTTGCATGTCGGTGTCGACGACGCCGGGGGCGATGCAGACGATGCGGGTTTGCGTGTTTTCCATGAGGCCGACGCGGGCGTGTTGTTTGAGGGCGGCTTTGCTCGCGCCGTAGATGCTCCAGCCGGGGTAGGCGGTGGCGGCGGCACCGCTGCCGATGTGGACGATGTTGACTTGGGTTTTCGCACCTGCGGCGGCGACGACGGCGTTGGCGAGGAGGAGGGGCGCCAAGATGTTGAGGTGGACGGCGTGGATGATGGCGTTGTTGTCTTGTTCGCCGAGGACTTTGGCGGGCTGGACGCTGCCGGCGTTGTTGAAGAGCCAGAGGCGTTTGCTGTCGCGGCAGAAGTCGCGCAGTGCGTTGCTGCGCGCGACGTGCATGAGGGCGTTGCTGTCGCCGAGGTCGGCGCGCATTTCCTGGAAGTGTGCGGGGTAAGCGTTTTTCAGTTCGCTGTTGCTGCGCCGCGCGATGCCGAAGACGTTGGCGTCGAGGTCGAGCCAGGCGTTGGCCAGTGCCGCGCCGAGGCCGCGGGTGTGGCCGGTGATGATGACGTGTTCACTCATGTTTTTTCTCCAGCATCCGTTGCGTGAGGGCGGCGTAGTCGTCGCCGCCGAGGTTTTCCGCGCGTGCGGTGGGGTCGATGTCAAGGGCAGCAAAATCCGCGCCATCGAACCATTGTCCCAGCGATTTGCGTATCATTTTGCGCCGCTGGCCGAAGGCGGTGCGCACGAGCAGGGCAAAGGCGGCTTCGTCGGTCACTGGCCAGCGCGGCGCGGCGAGCGGCACGAGGCGCACGACGGCCGAGTCGACTTTCGGCGGTGGGTCAAAGGCTTGCGGGGGGATGTCGAGGAGTGGTTCGGCGTCGCATTGCTGCCGGATCATGATGCCGAGGCGGCCGTAGGCTTTGCTGCCGGGTTCGGCGACGATGCGTTCGACGACTTCTTTTTGCAGCATGAAGTGCATGTCGGCGATGGCGGCGCGGGCGGCGAGGCAGTGGAAGAGGATGGGCGAGGAGAGGTTGTAGGGGAGGTTGCCGATGAGGCGCAGGGGTTTGGCGAGTGGCAAGGCGGCGAGGTCGATGTTGAGGATGTCGTCGTGGATGAGGGTGAGGTCGCCGTGGGGTTTGGCTTTGCGCGCGAGGATGTCGAGGACGCGCGGGTCGAATTCGATGGCGGTCAGGGCTTGGCAGCGCATGAGTACCGGCAGGGTCAGGGCGCCGAGGCCGGGGCCGATTTCCACGATGGCGTCGCCGGGGCGCGGGTCAATTTCCGCGACCATGTGGGCGATGACGCTTTCATCGCGCAGGAAATGTTGCCCGAGGGATTTGGCGGCACGGACTTCGCTCACGTTTTTTCCTTTTTTCAAATAATCGGGTTTTATGGTGGTTTTTTACCGCAATAAGCGCTTCATGATGGTAAAAAATGATTATTATAAGCGCTTTGTATGGTGGTTTTTTATCATTATTGCTTGCGTTGTGTTTTGGTCTGTAGGTAGGTTAGGTGCGCAGCAGCGTAACCGTACAAATGATTTCTTGATGTACGGTTACGCGCTTTGGCGCTAACCGTACCTGCACAAACTACGTTAATGGTGGGCTGAAGCCCACCCTACAAGCGAGTCGCTGGCGTAAAATCGCTTCGCGATACCGCATGGGCTTACGCCCATCCTACGAGTCGCTTCGCAATTTCCCCTCTTCCCCATTCCCTCTCCCGTGAAGGGAAGGTTTTTTGGTGGGCTGAAGCCCACCCTACGAGTCGCTGCGCGATGGTGGGTTGACACCCACCCTACGGTTTCATGAAATGGTGTTTTATGGTAATTTTTTATCACGATAAGCGCTTCATGGTGGTAAAAGATTACTATACAAAGCGCTTATGATGGTGATTTTTTACCATTTACTTATTTACTTAATGACGATGTAGGCGTTTTCGCGCAGTTCCAGCAGTTTTTGTTGCCAGGCTTCTTCGACGGCTTTGTTGTAGAGGCTGTCGCGGATGCGTTCGCGCAGTTTTTCTTCGCTTCTGTCGACGTTGCGCAGTTCGTCGACGATGAGGATGTGCCAGCCGAAGCTGCTTTTGAAGGGGGCGGAGAGGGTTCCCGGCGGGGTGGCGAGCATGGCGCGGGCGAATTCGGGGGCGACTTGGTCGGCGCTGATCCAGCCGAGTTCGCCGCCTTTGACGGCGGAGGCCTGGTCGTGGGAGTGGCGGCGCGCGAGTTCGGCGAAGTTGGCTCCGGCGCTGAGTTGGGCGTGGAGGCGGCGGATGTTTTCTTCCTGGGTTTTGTCGTCGAGGGCGGATTGGCTGCGCAGGAGGATGTGGCGCACTTTGCCTTCGGGGATGACGGTGGCGTCGCCGCCGGCGGTTTTGGAGACGACTTTGAGGAAGTGCATGCCGTCGCTGTCGATGACGGGTTGCGGCACCATTTCGCCGGGGGCGAGGGTGACGACGGCGCGGGCGAAGTTGGGCGGGATTTGTCCGATGTTGATGACGCCGAGGTCGGCAAAGCGGGCACCAGGGACGCGGTTGGCGGCGTCGCGCAGGTCGTGGCTGGCAGCGACGGCGGCGGAGACGGCGGCGATGCTGTCTTTGACGGCCTGGCCGCGTTCTTTGGGGTCGCCTTCGGGGACGCGGATGAGGAGGTCCTGGACGTGGATGGTGCTGCCTTGTTCGCGGACGATTTGCGTGATTTGGTCGTCGATGGCTTCTTCGCTGATGCGGATGGTGTCGGCGATGAGGGCTTGTTTGAGTTTTTCCTGGGCGAGGTCTTCTGCGAGTTGGGCGCGGTAGGCGGTTTCGTCGAGGCCGGTGTCCTGTTTGACGCGGCGCAGGAGTTCGGCTTCGCCGATGCCGTTTTGCCGGGCGATGAGGGCGAGGCCGCGTTGGATTTCTTCGGGGGTGATCTGGATGTTGGCGCGGGCGAGGAGGTCGTCAAGGAGGTGTTTCATGATGACCTGGTCCATGGCGCGTTCGGTCACGAGTGCCGGGGGGGCGTCGGCGGGCGCGCCGATGACGCGGCGGGCGAGGTCGAGTTCGGCGGCAAGGGTTCTGCGGCTGATGGCGGTGTTGTTGACGATGAGGGCGATGTCGTCAAGTGTCTGGCCGCTGTCGGCCTGGACGGGGGGGCCGAATTGCAGGGCGCTGGCGTTGTGGATGGCGAGCCAGCAAAGCAGGGGCAGATATTTTTTCAAAATTCTCTCTCCTCAGGCAAACGTTTGAATCCGTTGATTTGTTTTTCGAGCATGTCGCCGGAGCGGCTGCCCATGTTGCCGAGTCCCTTGAGGACGAATTCAAGGTAGACGGCGTTGTGGGTTTTGCTGCTTTCCGGGGTGTCGCGGTAGTGGCGGCCGGCGAGACGCCAAGCCCAGCAGCAGTCGTCGTATTCGATGCCGAGGACGCTGTTGAAGGCGCGGTCGGCGCGGAAGGAGTAGTCCTGGCGGGCGAAGCCGCGCCAGCGGTCGTTGAAGCGCCAGACGCCCGCGAGCGAGATTTGGTCGTAGTCGTCGCTTTTGAAGTGGTGGCCGAGTTCGATGAAGCGGTCTGTGTCGAGGCGGTAGCGGAGGTTCAGGCGGTTGCGGCGGATTTCGTTTTCGTCGGTGTCCCAGAAGCTGACGCTGCCGAGCGACCAGTGGCGGTCGATGTTGTAGTGGCCGGCGGCGACGAGGAGGGATTTGCCTTCGCGTTCGGGGGTGCTGCCGGAGAGGCGGACTTTGCGGTCTTCAAAGTATTGGATTTGTCCGAGGGAGAGGTTGAATTTTTCCTGGCCGTCGCTGTTGCGGAAGAAGCGGGTGGTGATGGCGGTGGTGAGTTGGTTGGCGTCGCCGATGCGGTCGGCACCGCTGAAGCGGTTGCGGGCGAAGAGGGATTCCCAGGAGAGGTCGTGTTCGGCGCTGTCGAAAAGCGGCAGCGCGGATTGGTCTTTGTAGGGGGTGTAGAGGTAGAAGAGGCGCGGTTCGAGGGTTTGTGTCCAGGTGTCGCCCAGCCAGTGGAAGTCGCGCTCGAATTCGAGTTTGCCGTCTACGCTCAGGGTGGGGAGGAGGCGGGTGTGGCGCGTGCCTTTGAGGGCGTCGTCGCGCGAGCCGAAGTCGTAGTGGGTGAGGCGCAGGCTGGCTGCGGGTTCGAGGTAGCCGTAGGGGCGCGAGAGGCGGTAGCTGGCGTCTATGCCGGCGTCGAAGCGGTTGGCGGCACCGAGGGTTTTTTTCTGGAAGCGGGTGGCTTCGCCGTGGAGGTCGATTTTCCAGTCGCCCTGTTGCCAGCCTTTGGTGTAGAGGAGTTGCGGCGCGCGGCTGTAGGGGTTGCTGCCGGGGAGGACGTTGGCGTCGACGCGTTCGAAGTCCTGGACGCGGAAGAGGAAGTTGCCGGCGGGGGTGTTGCCGTCGACGCGGAAATAGCGTTCGAAGTACCAGTCGTCGTAGGTGCGCAGCGGGGATTTGAAGTCTTGCAGGTAGTGGAGGTCGGAGACGTGCTGCCACAGGGTTTCCGCGCGCCAGTGGTCGTTGAAGCGGTATTGGTGGAAGGCGCGGGCGCTCCAGCGGTTGGCGTCGGCCTTGCGGTCGGCGGGGAGGAAGGTGCCCTGGAATTCGAAGTTCTGTTTTTGCCCGAGGTAGCGGTATTCGCCTTCGGCCATGAGGCCGCGCTGGCTCATCGGGCGCAGGGCGACGGTGGCGTCCTGGTTGGGGGCGATGTTGAAGTAGTAGGGGATGTAGAGTTCCAGGCCGCGCGATTCGCTGGAGGCGGCAGAGGGCAGGAGGAAGCCGCTGGCGCGTTTGTTGGAGGTGGGGAAGCTGATGTAGGGCAGGTAGAACACCGGGGTGTCTTTGATGCGCAGGGTGACGTTGCTGGCGTAGGCGCGCTCTTCCTGCTGGTCCACTTCGAGTTTGCCGGCCTTGAGGTTCCACGCGGGCGAGGCGCGTTCGCAGGTGGTCCAGGTGACGTTGTGGAAGAGGCCTTGCTGGTTGTCGCGGTCAACCACGATGTTGTCCGCCGATCCCAGCGCGGCCATGCCCTGCTCGTTTTTCATGAAGTATTCGGCGCGGTTGAAGCGTCCCGCGTCGTCATTGGCGCTGTAGTGGCCGTCTGCGGCGCGAACGGCAAGACGCGGCGAGCCGAAAACGCCGCCTTCAAGCAGCTCGGCATTGCCGCTTTCCGGCGAATAGCGCAGGCGCGGCGCTTGCAGATGCAGATCGCGGTAACGCAGGTTGACCTTGCCCTCGAAATCGGTCTGGCGGAAATTGCCTTCGGAGAGGTCGGAATCGATGTAGAGCTGTTCGTCGTCGCGGTCGCCGCCAAGCGTGGTAAAGGCCGCCAACGGATCCGCCGGACACTGGATGGCCCAGGCAGTGCTGCACACTGCGGGCAAACCGATGAAAAGCCATTTGAAATCGCGCATGTTCCGGGGTGTTGCAGGACGTAAGGCTGCGCATTCTAGCATTGTCGGCCGAAAAGCGTACTGCCAAGGCAGGAGGCATCTAGTATCATGCGCGTTTTTGACCGGAAGCGAACCATGCCTGCCATCATTCCCCGACGCGCCCTTCTGAGCGTAGCCGACAAAAGCGGCCTGATTGACTTTGCCCGCCACTTGCGCGCGCTTGACATCGACATCCTCTCCACCGGTGGCACCGCCAGCGCCCTGCGCGACGCGGGTATTGAAGTGACCGACGTCAGCGCCCACACCGGCTTCCCAGAAATCATGAGCGGCCGGGTGAAAACCCTGCACCCCGTGGTGCACGGCGGCATCCTCGGGCGTCGCGGGCAAGACGAAGCCGTGATGGCAAGCCACAACATCGCCCCGATTGATCTTGTCGTCGTCAACCTCTACCCCTTCCGCGAAACTGTCGCCCGCGAAGGTTGCACTCTCGAAGACGCCATCGAAAACATCGACATTGGCGGCCCCGCCATGTTGAGATCGGCTGCGAAAAACCACGATGCCGTCGGTGTCGTCGTCGACCCCTCCGACTACCCCGACCTCATCCAGGCGCTGGAAGATGGCAGCTACGACCTCGACTTCAGACGCCGCCTCGCCGTCAAAGCCTTCACCCACACCGCCGACTACGACCGCGCCATCTCCGCCTTCCTCTCGCAAACCTTCCTCCCGCAAAGCGACGCCACCTTCCCCGAACAACTCGCCCTCAACTACCAACTCGCCGACACCCTGCGCTACGGCGAAAACCCCCACCAGCGCGCCGCCTTCTACAAAAGCCACCACCCCGTCGCCACCAGCCTCGCCACCGCACGCCAGCGCCAGGGCAAAGCACTCTCCTACAACAACCTCGCCGACGCCGACGCCGCCCTGCGCACCGTCCTCAACTACGACGAAGACCCCGCCTGCGTCATCGTCAAACACGCCAACCCCTGCGGCATCGCCCTTGGCGACAACATCCTCACCGCCTACAACGCCGCCTACCGCTGCGACCCCACCTCCGCCTTCGGCGGCATCATCGCCTTCAACCGCGGACTCGACGAAGACACCGCGCGCGAAATCCTCTCGCGCCAATTCGTTGAAGTCATCCTCGCCCCCGCCTACAGCGACGCCGCCCTCGACATCCTCGCCAGCAAACCCGCCATCCGCGCGCTGGAAATCAAAAACGACGGCCACCACAGCCACGGCTGGCAAGTCAGCGCCGTGCGCGGCGGCATCCTCGTCCAGGACTGGGACAACGGCCACCTCAACCACGAAGACCTGAACATCGTCACCGAACGCGAACCCAGCCACGACGAACTCAAAGACCTCCTCTTCGCCTGGCAAGCCGTCAAAGCCGTCAAATCCAACGCCATCGTCCTTGCGAAAAACCGCGCCACCATCGGCATCGGCGGCGGACAAACCAGCCGCGTCTACGCCGCCAAACTCGCCGTCATGAAAGCCCAGGACGAAGGCTACGACATCAGCGGCGCAGTCCTTGCCAGCGACGCCTTCTTCCCCTTCCGCGACGGCGTCGATGCCGCAGCCGCCGCTGGCGTCAAAGCCATCATCCAGCCCGGCGGCTCCATCCGCGACCAGGAAGTCATCGACGCCGCCAACGAACACGGCATCACCATGATCTTCACCGGCATGCGTCACTTCCGCCATTAATGATATATTTTCTCACTGTTAAGCGCTTATCGTGCAAAAATTTCTCACAATAAGCGCTTTATGGTGGTAAAAAATCACCACTCTTGACGATTTTATAAAATCTTTTTGCAAAATGGGCGCAAGCCCACCTTTAAGCTCCACCGCAAACATAAGCTGGGTTAGCGGCAACGCCGCGTAACCCAGCCTACAAGCTGCCTGCCACCATCAACCAAAGAGAACCGCAACATGCGCCCCATCATGCCCATCGCCTGCCTGTTTCTCTCCCTATCATTGCCCTTGTTTGCAGAAGAAACGCCCATGAACACGGAGTATTACACCGGGTTTTACAGCAACTACCGCCTGCCCTTCAAAGTGAAAGATGAAGAGAAAATCACGGCAGAAAAAGCGCACCAGCAGCGCAGCTACATCGTCGTGCAACGCGATGTACGGGGCAATATCGTTGATTTCAAGAAATATGTTGATGGCGAGCTTTTCATCCACCACCGCTATCAATATGACGATAACGGCCAATGGCAGGGATACGAAGACATGCTGAAAACCCCATAAACGGATGATGGGGATATGGCGCGACTGTTTCACCCACACATAGGCAAATCGCCCAATAGGGAAAAGCCGTTTGCAATACAAACGACTTTTATAGTGGAATCATCATAAAAGCAGCCATACCGTAGTTTGGTGGTAAGTGCGTAGCACGAACCCCAACATTTTGGAATTCATGATATTGGGATTCGCCTAACGACGGTTATTGAGCCTGCCGAAATGCACCACCAACCTACATCTCCGTTCTGTTTTTTGTTGATTTAACTATATTCATAAAAACAGCAAAAATATTAGATTTTTACCACCTATAAACGCTTATCGTGAGAAATTTTCTCATAAAAAGCGCTTATTGATGAGAAATTTTCTCATTCTTTGTTTTGGTAGGGATTGTGTTTGTCGCAGAAGCTGTACGTACCGGGGTGCCGTCAAGTTGGAAGTGTTTGCGGAAGGATCGTGAAAAAGCCGTTTGAAATACAAACGGCTTTTATAGTGGAATCATCATAAAATCGAAGAAAAAAATCGGATGCTTCGACAAGCACACTTCGACAGGCTCAGTGAGCTTGTCGAACTGGCCTGTCGAAGTACTTGCAGGAATGGATTTCGGTTTTGTATTGATTCCACTATATTCATAAAAACAGTAAAAATAATAGTTTTTTACCATTATAAAGCGCTTATCTTGAGAAATATTCTCATGGTAAGCGCTTCTTGATGAGAAATTTTCTCATTCCTTGTTTTGGTAGGGATTGTGTTTGTCGCGGAAGCTGATGCGTACCGGGGTGCCGTCGAGTTTGAAGTGTTTGCGGAAGAATTTGGCGAGGTATTGTTCGTAGCTGGCGGGGACGTTGCTGGTGCGCGAGCCGTGGATGATGATGTGTGGCGGGTTGCGGCCGCCCTGGTGCGCGTATTGCAGTTTGATGGCATAGCCGCTGACGAGCGGGGGCTGGTGGCGGCGGTAGGCGAGTTGCAGGGCGTCGGTGAGTTTGTTGGTGGAGAGTTCGGCCATGGCGGCGGCGTAGACGCGTTTCACGGCGGGGATGAGTTGGCGGATGTTGCTGCCGTGCAGGGCGGAGATGTAGAAGACTTCGGCGTAGTCGACGAAGCGCAGTTTGCGTGCGAATTGTTCGCGCACGGCGTCGCGTTTTTCTTCGTCGAGGTGGTCCCATTTGTTGACGGCGATGATGAGCGCGCGGCCGCGACGCACGATTTCGCCCAGAAGGTGGGCGTCCTGGTCGGTGACGCCTTGGTGGGCGTCGAGCATGAGGATGACGACGTTGGCGCGTTCGATGGCGTCCAGGGTTTTGACGATGGAGAATTTTTCCACTTTATCGGAGACGCGTGCCTTGCGGCGGATGCCGGCGGTGTCGATGAGGGTGAAGATGTCGCCTTCGTGGTCGACATAGGGGACGTCGATGGCGTCGCGGGTGGTGCCGGCAATGGGGCTCGCGACGAGGCGTTCTTCGCCGATGAGGCGGTTGATGAGGGTGGATTTGCCGGCGTTGGGGCGGCCGACGATAGCGAGCATGATGCCCTCTTCTGCCGGGAGGGGGGCGTCTTCTTCGCCGAGGAGGAATTGCGCTTCGGGCATGGCGCGGATGAGGTCTGCGGCCATTTGTCCGAGTTTGGCGGTGCCGCGCCGGTGTTCAGCGGCGATGGCGAGGATGGGGGTCATGCCGAGGGCGTAGAAGTCGGCCATGATGATGTCGGGGTCGCCAAAGTCGGTTTTGTTGACGGCGAGGATGACGGGTTTGTCGATGCGCCGCAGTTCGTGGGCAATTTTTTCGTCGACGGCGGTGAGGCCTTCCTTGCCGTCAACGACGAAGACGACGACGTCGGCTTCGTGGATGGCTTCACGTGCCTGGCTGTCGACGCGGTAGTCGATTTCGCTTTCTTCTTCGCGCAGGAGGCCGCCGGTGTCGATGACGCGGCAGTCGAGGCCGCCCAATTGGGCACGGCCGTAGTTGCGGTCGCGGGTGAGTCCCGGCATGTCGGAGACGATGGAGTCGCGGCTGCGGGTGAGTACGTTGAACAGCGTGGATTTGCCGACGTTGGGGCGGCCGACGAGGGCAACGACGGGCAGGCGCGTGGCGGGTACGGTGGCGTCAGTATCTTGCACGATGATTCCTGGGCGGTTTATTGCGGTCGGAAGGCGACGAGGCGTCCGTCATCCAGTTGCCAGACGATTTTGTCGCGCAGCACCAGGGGCGGTGCGCTGGCGGCGGCGCGGCCGATGCGCGTCTGTCCCAGCAGTGTGCCGCGCTGGTCGTCGAGCCAGTGCAGATAGCCTTCGCGGTCGAGTACGCCGATGCGGCCAGGGATGGCGAAGACCGGCGACAGGCCGCGGCCTTCCAGCGCCGCGCTTTGCCAGCGGATGCTGCCGTCCTGCTGGTTGAGGGCGGCGATGTGGTCGATGTCGGTGGAGAGGAAGAGGCCGTCTTGCGAGAGGGCGAAATCGCGCGGGGTGGAGACGGCTTCCTGCTGCCAGGCGGGTGCGCCGCGTTCGAGGTCGACGGCGAACATCATGGACTGGTAGGCGGCACCGAAGAGGAGGCCACGGTTGACCATGGGGGTGGCGTCCATGTCGACCATGCGCGACACGCGGCCACTGCCACGCCCGATGGCCAGGCGCTGCTCGACCACGGGCAGACCGTTTTCCTGTTGCAGGACAACGAAGTAGCCGCTGTCGCTGGTCACGATGACTACGCCACCGCCGATGACGGGGCTGGCGTTGCCGCGCATGGTAAAGGCGGGTTCGTTGATGTGGTAACGCCACAGGAGTTGGCCGCTGTCGGCACGGAAGGCGCTGATGCGGCCATCCTGGGTGCGGGCGACGACGATTTGCCCGTCGGAAGCCGGGCGGCTGATCATTTGTCCGCCAAGCGCCTGACGCCACGCCGGTGTGCCGTCTTCGGCATTGAGGGCGAGGAGGTCGCCGTTGTGGGTACCGACGTAGAGATAGCCGGGCGCGGCGGCAACCCCGGCACTGATGCGGTTGCCGAGGCGTACTTGATAAAGCGTGGCACCGCTGTCGGCATCAAAGGCGGAGAGGCGGCCGTCGGCGCTCACCGCAAAGATGCGCTCGCCGTCGCTGTCCGGCTGCAAGGCCAGTCCGCCTGCGGAATTTTCCTTGCCGAGGCGCTGCGTCCACAACACGCTGGTTTGCACGCTGTTGGCGGTGGCGGGCAGCGCTTTCGCCGCCGGGCGGTTGTCTTCGCCGAGGAAAAAGTCGGTGGTGCTGCAGGCGGTGAGCGCGAGCAAGGCGCTGCCGAGCAGGATATGCCGTAACGTGGCGTTCATGTCAGGAACCCCGGGTCAACAATTGCTGTTTCAGTGCCTGGATTTGCACTTCGAGGAAAGGATTGGGCATACGGCTTTGCGCGTCTTCCAGCGCCGCCAGCGCTTGCTCCGGTTCGTTTTTCGCCTGATGCGCAAGCGCTTTCAGCTCCAGCGCGGGTACGGCATAGACGGAGGTCTGCAAGCCCTGCACCTGGGCGAGAACGTCATCCCACTGCGCATCTGCCGCCGCAAGCTGGGCGAGATGCCAGCGCGCGCTCTGGGCGATGAAAACATCGCTGGCGGCGGCGGCGCTGTCGAGATGGGTTTTCGCAGCAGCCCTGTCGCCCGCACCGATTTTGGCCTTGGCGACCAGCAGTTGCGCCATCGCCGCCATTTCGCCCTTGCCGCTGTCCATTTTCGCAAAGAGCGCCTGCGCGTCGTCAAAGCGCTTGGCCTCTACCGCTTCGCGCAATGCAATCAGTTGTTCGGACTGCGCCTGTGCGCTTTTTTCCTGCGATCCCTGCCACCAGTCGTAGGCAAAGATACCGGCAATGCCCAGCCCCAGACCGCCTGCGACGGTAAGACCGTATTGGCGCAGCCAGTTGAGGATCAGGTCAACGGTTTCTTCATCGGTTCTGTCTGTCATGCTTGCATTCCCGTATCAGCAATGCCCAGCCGGGCAAGAATGTCTGCAAGCGGCAAGGTGTGCTGTTCGCCGCTCGCAAGCGTTTTCAGGGTAAAGGCGTTGGCCTGCGCTTCGCTCTCGCCGATGATGAGGGCGTGGGCGGCACCGGATTTGTCGGCCTTTTTCAACTGGTTTTTCAGGCTTTGTCCGTCGGTCTGTACCACCACGCGCAAGCCCTGCGCCCGCAGCACTTCGCAGGCGGGCAGGAGTTTCGCCATCAGCGCCGGGTCGGCGGCAATGGCATAAACATCGGGAGCGGCGGACACCGCCAGCGTGTCTTCACAAAGGAGCGCAATGCGGTCCACGCCAAAGGCGAATCCGGCAGCCGGCGTCGCTTTGCCGCCCAGTTGTTCCACCAGTCCGTCATAGCGGCCACCGGCGCAGACCGTGCCTTGCGCGCCCAGCGCGGTGGTCGTCCACTCGAAGACGCTGTGGCAGTAGTAATCCAGCCCGCGCACCAGCCGCGGATTTTCGCGGTAGGCAATGCCGAGCGCATCGAGCAGCGCTTTCACCGTGGCGAAATGCGCGCGCGAGGCTTCGCCGAGCGCATCGGCGAGTACCGGTGCGCCATCAAGCACGCGCTGCACGCCCGCGTCCTTGCTGTCGAGAATGCGCAAGGGGTTGGTGGTGAGACGTCTGCGGCTGTCGTCATCCAGCGCGTCCACATGGTCTTGCAGATAAGCGACCAGCGCTTGCTGGTAGGCTCGCCGCTCTTCCGGCAGGCCGATGGTGTTGATTTCCAGGGTTACCTTGTCATACACGCCCAGTTCGCGGAAAAGCGCCGCACTGACCGCCATCAATTCCACGTCCAGCGCGGGATCGGCCATGCCGAAGGCTTCGACGCTGATTTGCGTGAACTGGCGGTAGCGCCCTTTCTGCGGGCGCTCGTAGCGGAACATCGGCCCTTCCACATAAAGGCGCTGCGTTTGTTGCAACATGCCGTTTTCGATAAGGGCGCGTACCACCCCGGCGGTGGCTTCCGGGCGCAGGGTGAGGCTTTCGTCGTTGCGGTCGGCAAAGGTGTACATTTCCTTGCTGACGATGTCGGTTTCCTCGCCGATGCTGCGCGCAAAAAGGCCGGTTTTTTCCAGGAGCGGCGTTTGTGCGGGCAGATAGCCGTAGCGTTGCAGGAGCGCGTGGCTCACGGCGTGCAAGCGCTCCAGTTGCAGGGCATAAGGCGCAAAAATGTCGCGCATGCCGCGCACCGACTGGATCGCCTCGCGGCTCATGGCTGCGCCTCCGTGAAACTGACGCTGAAGCGGCGCTCCGAGCCTTTCTGCTTGAACGGGGCAAGGTCAACCGGGGTATCGCCGAGCATCACGATGACATCCGCCGGACGCCCGATATTCATGGCAAACGGCGCTTCCGCGAGCGGCAACGCGACCACATCGCCCTTCTTGAGGATGGCAGAGGCGACGACGCGTCCGGTCGCGCTTTTCACTTCGAGCCAGGTTTCCCCCTGCACGCGAAGTTCGGCGGCCTGCGGCAATGCGGCAGAAGCAGGGGTTTCCGCTTCCGTTTCGGCAGGCGCTTCGCCGCCGTTTGCCTCATCCGTGCTTTCCAGCGCCACCAGCGGGATTTCCCCCTGCCCGTCCGCATTTTCCAGCGGCGTGGGGTCTGTTGGCAGCGGCGCATCCGGGCCGATTTGCAGGATGATGTCGTCGCCCCCGGTTTGTTGCGGCGCGTTTTCCACAGGTGGCGTGTCCGTCGGCGTAGCAAAGGCACCACGGATTTGCCGCATCAGCCACGATTCGTTGTCCGCCACTTGCACGACAACCACCCCGGCCACGGCAAAAAGCGGCACCAGCATCAGCCACGCCTTCCACGGCGTGCGCTTGTAGGATTTTTTCTGGCTCGCGACATTGGCCGAGGTCAGGCGCAATTCGGTGGGCGTATCCATGCTGAGCGCATTGAAGGCGCGGGTGAAGGCTGCCTGGTTGAGGCCAAGGAAACGCGCATAAATGCTCAAATACCCACGGGAAAATACCGGCGCGCCGATTTCCTGGAAGCGGTTGCTTTCCAGCTTTTCGATGATTTCCACGCTGAGCTTGGTCTGCATGGAGGCGGAGGCGAGGGAAAGCCCTTTTTCCTCGCGGGTTTTGGCGAGCAGCGCACCGATGTCATCGATGGGCTGTTCGTCGTTCCAGTCCTGTTCTGTCATGGCAATCAGAGTCCCAGTTGTTTGGCCAGTGGCGAATCGCTGTAGTTGCCGCGCATCACCCGTACCAGCTCTTCTTCGAGACGGCTGTCGCCGGTGGCACGGGCGGCAAGAATGCCGAGGTAGGCGCTGTCAGCGCTGTAGCCCACATAGGTATGCACGACTTTCAGATAGCGCAGGGCACTCGCGTAATCCTGCTTGTCCACGGCAATGCGCGCGAGCGGCAGCAATGCGC
>JAUNKJ010000002.1:0-20299 GCA_030532785.1 Cardiobacteriaceae bacterium | reverse complement strand
GGTAAGCGCCTTCCGCGCCGCTCATCCGCCCTTTTTCACGCTCGCAGTTGCCCTCGGCGATATAGGAGAGCGTGGTGAATTCGCCGCCCTTGGCGCGCATCCGGCCATAGAGGTTTTGCCGTTCCGGCTCGCGGTCGAACTTGCAGAGGAAGGTGGCAAAGTTCATGAAGCCCAGAGTGTAATTGGGATGCGAGGACACCAACTTTTCATAGACTTGATAACCGCTGGCGATGTCGCGCTTTTCCTCGTAAAGCACGGCGAGGACGTTCCACGCTTCCGGGTTCTGCGAATTGATTTCGATGGCGCGCTTGAGCTTGGGTTCGGCGAGGTCGAAACGCCCCATCTGCAAATATTGTGCGCCCAGGGCGATGTAGTCGTCGTAGGCCTTGTCGTAGTTCGGCCCACGGCTGCTCCGCTCGCTGTTCGGGCTGGTGGAGCAGGCGCCCGCCAGCAGCGCCGCTGCCAGAAACGTTGCCCGCAGGCCGCTTGTTTTCTTGCTCGTCATCATATGCTCTCCATTTCCACTCGCTTGAGCCGGCGTTCGCGCCGGCTCCGGTCATTGACTTGCCCGACCAGTTGGCCGCAGGCGGCATCGATATCCTCTCCCCGGGTCTTGCGGATCGTCGCCACATAACCGGCTTCCTGCAAATGGCGCTGGAAGGCCATGATGCGGTTGCGCGACGAACACTCGAAACGGCTGCCGGGGAAGGGATTGAAAGGAATCAGGTTAATCTTGCCCGGCACATCGCGCAGCAGAAGCGCCAGTTCGCGGGCATGCTCAAGGCTGTCGTTCACGTCTTTCAGCATCACATATTCCCAGGTGACGCCGCCGTGCTGGTTGTTGTGTTCCACATACTGTCTGCAGGCATCGAGCAGCGCGTCCAGCCCGTAGCGGGCGTTGACCGGCACAATCTCGTTGCGCAGCGCGTCGTTCGGCGCGTGCAGGGAGACGGCAAGGCTCAAATCCGTGACCTCGCGCAGCTTGTGGATGGCGGGGACAATGCCGGAAGTACTCAGGGTCACGCGCCGCTTGGACAGGCCAAAGGCGAGGTCGTCCATGAAAATTTCCGTGGCCGGCAACACATTGTTGAAATTGACCAGCGGCTCGCCCATCCCCATCAGCACCACATTGGTCACCACCCGCTTGTCGCTCTGTCCGCAGCCGAGCAAATCCTTGGCCTTCCACACCTGCACCACGATTTCGCCGGTGCTGAGATTGCGGTTGAAGCCCTCGTGCGCGGTGGAACAAAACGGGCAGGCCAGCGCACAACCGGCCTGCGAGGAAATGCAAAGCGTGCCGCGATCGTCCTCGGGGATGAAGACGGTTTCAATGCTGTTACCGCAAGCGTAGCGGAACACCCATTTGCGCGTGCCGTCGCTTGCGAGCTGATCGGCAATAATCGTCGGGAACACCAGCGTCGCCCGCTCCTTGAGCATCGCGCGGGTCGCCTTGCCGAGATCGGTCATCGCATCAAAATCGATCACGCGCTCGTGGTAAAGCCATTTCATCAATTGCTTGGCACGAAACGGCTTTTCGCCCTGGGCAACAAACCAGTCACCCAGGGCGCGCGGCGTCAGATCGAAAAGATTGATGCGATCGTCCTTCATGCCTTATTTACGCGGGCAGATTTCATCATCTTTGAAGAAAAAGGCGATTTCCACCTTGGCCGTTTCCGGCGCATCGGAACCGTGCACCGCATTGGCATCAATGCTTTCCGCAAAATCAGCGCGGATAGTACCCGGCGCGGCTTCTTTCGGGTTGGTCGCGCCCATCACCTCGCGGTTCTTGGCAATCGCGCCCTCGCCTTCCAGCACCTGAATCATCACCGGGCCGGAAATCATGAACTCGACCAGATCATTGAAGAAAGGACGCTCTTTGTGCACGGCATAAAAACCTTCGGCATCGGCGCGGGAAAGCTGCTTCATCTTCGCGGCCACAACGCGCAAGCCCGCCTTTTCGAAACGGCTGTAAATCTCGCCAATCACGTTTTTGGCGACAGCATCGGGTTTGACAATGGAAAGTGTACGTTCTACAGCCATTTACAGAAACTCCTAAGTTTAAGGGGACAAAAAAACAGCGCGTATCTTAGCATAATCGCGCGCCGACTCCGCGCTTTTTGCCCGTTGACGCACTGGCAACAACGTTGTCTCACAAAACACACAAAAATCGTTGTTTTTTACCATCACGAAGCGCTTATCACGATAAAAAACAACGATAAAATCATCATTCATCATCCAAAAACTTCAATTCATCCACCATCCCATGTTTGCGCTCTTGCAACGTCCCCTCCCCTTCGTAACGGCGCGGATTGCCGCACATATGGCAGGAACAGAGCTTCGGCGTTGCCGCATGGATGCCGATGCGCTTCGGCGTGCGTTCTTCTCGGGCAAACAGATTGTTGCGCAAATGGCGTTGCGCTTTTTGCTTGCACTTTTTTTGCTGGAAACGGCGGAAAGACAGGCTACGCATATACTCTCCAAAAAATCATCAAAAATAGTCGTTTCTTACCATCATCAAGCGCTTGTCGTGATAAATATTCTCACCATAAGCGATTAAAATGAGAAATTTTACCAAATATATCTATTATCACAGCAACCGCTATGCAGACACCGCACGCAAAATTCGCACGCTGCGCAGCACAAAAAGGCCACCCAGCATCCCCAAGGCAAACGCCACCGGCAAAACCAGTGCCACATTTTCCATGCCCGGCCAATGACGCGCCGCTGCCGCCCCCAAAACATAACGAATCACAAAAATGGCCAGCATCCATACTCCTGGCCACCTGCTTCCCGGCACATGGATACGCCCATCTTCACGGCGATGCACGCCGGGCATGGCAGGCAAAAAACGCAACACCCCCAACGGCAGCAATAGCCCTGCCAGCCAACCGCCCAATGCCACTGCCGACCAGCCGAAACTGGCGACCAATCCATACACGGCAAACACGGGCATCATCACTGGCAACAATAACAGCGCGCCACGCGGCACGGCGCGCGTGCGGCTTTGCCAAAAACCAAGCACCAGCAACAGCAGCAATACACCCCATACCCACGCCGGTGTATGTTGCACAATTTTCAGCATTTTTCTTCTCCTACATCATTATGAAACGCAAGCTGGCCGCTTTGCCGCCGATGTTTGCTTTCTGTTTGATGCTCGACTGACAACAGCCGAGAATGGTGAAGAGGAAGATTGGGCACAGATTATCCAAAAAATCATCAAAAATAGTTGATTTTTACCATCATCAAGCGCTTATTCCGGTAAAAATTCTCATCAATTTACTACAGCAACCGCAGGTCGGCCATTGATGGTCGACATCAAACAAATGTCGGACACAAAGTGCCCGACCTACGATTTCAATATTACAGCTCAACCACTTCCCACGGCAGGCCGTATTGGGCGAGAACGTCGAGGAAGGGATCGGGGTCGAATTGTTCCATGTTGAAGACACCCGCGCCGCGCCATTTGCCTTGCAGCATCATCATGCCGCCGACCATCGCGGGGACGCCGGTGGTGTAGGAGATGGCTTGCGAGCCGACTTCGGCATAGGCTGCTTCGTGGTCGCAGATGTTGTAGATGTAGACGGTTTTTTCCTGGCCGTTTTTCACGCCTTTGGCGACGCAACCGATGCAGGTTTTGCCTTTGGTGCGCGGGCCGAGCGATGCGGGGTCGGGCAGCACGGCTTTCAGGAACTGGATGGGGATGATTTCCCGGCCTTCGAACATGACAGGCTCGATGGAGGTCATGCCGACGTTTTCCAGCACTTTCAAATGATTGAGATAGTTGTCGGAGAAGGTCATCCAGAAGCGCGCGGTTTTGATTTCCGGGAAGTGTTTGACGATGGATTCCAGTTCTTCGTGGTACATCATGTAGATGTTTTTCTCGCCGATGCCGGCGGGAAAGTCGAAGACGCGTTTGTTGGAGAGCGCAGGGGTGATTTGCCAGTCGCCGTTTTCCCAGTGTTTGGCATCGGCGGTGACTTCGCGGATGTTGATTTCCGGGTTGAAGTTGGTGGCAAAGGGCAGGCCGTGGTCGCCGGCGTTGGCGTCGATGATGTCGAGTTCGTGAATTTCGTCAAGGAGATGCTTTTTGATGTAGGCGGTGAAGACGTTGGTGACGCCCGGGTCGAAGCCGCTGCCCAAGAGCGCCATGATGCCTTTGTCTTTATAGCGGTCGTGGTACGCCCATTGCCATTTGTATTCGAATTTGGCTTCTTCCGGCGGCTCGTAGTTGGCGGTGTCAAGGTAGTCGACGCCGGTGGCGAGACAGGCATCCATGATGGGCAAATCCTGATAGGGCAGCGCGATGTTCATGACGAGGTCGGGCTTGATTTCTTCAATGAGCTGAATCATTTGCCCGACGTTGTCGGCGTCGATTTCGCGGGTTTTCACTTCGACGCCATATTTGTTTTTCACGGCGAGGGCGATGTCGTTGCATTTTTTCAGGGTGCGGCTCGCCAACGTGATTTGCGTGAAGGTGTCTTTGGCTTGCGCGCATTTGTGGACGACGACGTTGGAGACGCCGCCGGCACCGATGATAAGGACGTGGGACATGGTTGGCTCCTGTTCAAGTTATTGTTTGCGAATAAAACTCAATGTATCAGTCGAATAAGCGCTGTTGGAATTTAAAATTACTGATACTTTATCAAACACAATATGAGCACATGTTTCATCATTACCACGTGCAACCTGATAAATAAATAAAACCTTTCCATTTGTAATTTGGCGATCTATCGCTTCTGTTGAACAAAAAACCGTGTCTTTGCTATTCAACATAACTAATGGAGGTATCTCGTATGAATATGTGACAAGCAAAAATACTTTGCCATTTTCAAATAAAAGATAAGCATCTTCTCCTTTTTCTTCTATAAATTCTGACTCAACATTATTTTGTGCTATTAAAGGCCAGTTAATTAAAGCGCAAAAAATTAGGAGTGCACGATAGATTTTTCTTTTCATAAATATTTTCCTGTCATTTCACGGTTCGTAGTAGGTATAGCCACGCAGGCCGGTGGCGAAGGCGTCGACGAGGTGTTGGCGCTCGGCGGCGGTGATGGTGCCGTTGCGCACGGCGCGTTCCGCGGTCTGGCGGAATTGCGCAAGCAGGTTGGCGGGCTGGTATTCGACGTAGCTCAACACGTCGGCGACGGTGTCGCCTTCCACTTCGTCAACGAAATCAATGCTGCCGTCTTCGTGGATGTAGACGGAGACGACGTGGGTGTCGCCAAGCAGGTTGTGCAAATCGCCCAGCGTTTCCTGGTAGGCTCCGACGAGGAAGGCGCCGAGGTAGTAGTCCTCGCCGTCGCGGATGTCGTGCAGGGGCAGGACGTTGCTGATGTCGCCGTCGCTCACGAAGTGGTCGATTTTTCCGTCGGAGTCGCAGGTCATGTCGGCGATGATGACGTTGCGCGTCGGGCGTTCGTTGAGGCGGTGCAACGGCACGACGGGGAAGATTTGGTCGATCGCCCAGGCGTCGGGCAAGGACTGGAAGACGCTGAAGTTGCCGTAATAAATGTCGGCGAGCATTTTCTTCAGGATGTCCGGCTCGGAGATGGCGTCGGGTTCGTCGTCGGCGATTTTCGAGACTTCTTTCATGATGCACATGAAGATTTGCTCGACTTCGCTTCTGACGCGCAGCGGCAGATTGCCGCGCATGAAGGCGTCGCGCGCTTCGTCACGGTAGTAGACGGCGTCGTTGAAGCATTCCTGCGCGGTTTTCGCGGAGAGCGCGCCGTAGGTGTAATGCAGGTTGCGCAGCATGGCGTTGTCTTCACCTTCGCGCAGCGGCGGCATTTTTGCGTCGGAAAAGCCTGTCACATCAAGAATATCGAAGAGCAAGACGCTGGAGTAGGCGGTCACGGCGCGCCCCGATTCGGTAACGATGGTGGGATGCGCAATGCCTTCTTCGTCGAGTACGGTCTGGATGGTTTCGACGACGTCGGCGCAGTATTCCTCAAGGCCGTAGTTGCGGCTGTGGATGGCGCTGGAGCGGCTGCCGTCGTAGTCGACCGCCAAACCGCCGCCGAGGTCGAGATAACGCATCGGTGCGCCTTCTTCCACGAGTTCGGCGTAGTAGCGGCAGGCTTCGCGCACCCCGGTGCGGATGTCGCGGATGTTGGGAATTTGCGACCCCAGGTGGTAGTGCAAAAATTGCAGGCAATTGAGCATCCCTGCGTCTTTGAGACCATCGATGACGCCGACGAGTTGGCTCGCGTTGAGTCCAAACATCGAGCGGTCGCCGCTCGTCGAATTCCAGTGGCCGGAGACGTGGGAGAAGAGTTTGGTGCGCACGCCGACCATCGGGCGGATGCCCATGCGCTGCGAGCTTTCCACGATGATGGGCAGTTCGGCGGGGGTTTCGATCACGAAAATCACGTTGAAGCCGAGCTTGGTCATGCCGAGGCCGAGTTCGACAAATTCGCGGTCTTTGTAGCCGTTGCAGACGATGAGCGCGCCCGGCTCCTGCAACATGGAAAGCGCAATCATCAGCTCCGCTTTCGATCCGGCTTCGAGGCCGTGCTGGTACGGCGCGCCGAAACGCACAATGTCTTCAATGACTTGCGCTTGCTGATTGACCTTGATCGGGAACACGCCGCGATATTCGCCCTGATAGTTGGCCTCACGAATGGCTTTGGCAAAGGTTTCATTCAGCTCGCGAATCTGGTTTTCCAGCAAATTCTGGATGCGCAGCAGCACGGGCATCTGTTTGCCGCGCGCCTTCATGCCCTCAATCAGCTCGACGAGCGGCACTTCGCGCGCGCCATTGGCGGTAACGGCAAGATTGCCGTCGCCGTTGATGACGAAATAGCCCGCGCCCCAGCCGGAGACGTTGTATTGGGCTTCGGCATCGTCGATGGTCCAGTCGTGATGGGTCAATGGCGTGTCCTCATGGGTTTGGGAAAGGGAAAAAATCAGGCCGGTTGCGCGGCCTTGGCAGCAAGCAGCGCCTGCTGGGTGTCCATCATCTGGCGCAGGGTTTCGACCGGGCTTTCGCCGTCGAAATCCGTCATCTGATCGCGGAAAACATGCTGATGGTTCAGGAAAAGCGTCATGCACTGTTCAAGATAATTGCCGAGAATCCCGGCGAGCAGCCCGTCCTCATAAGAAGCGAGTTCGGCGAGCATGCGCTGCGGCAGCACCGGCGTGCGCCCTTTCAGCTCCTCCTCCGCCAAAATCTGGAAAAGCACCGCGCGGGTAATGTCGGCGCCGCTCGTGGCGTCAATCACGCAAACCGCCTCGCCCTCGGCAAAAAGCGCGCGCACATCTTCCAGCGATACATAGCGGCTCGCGCCCGTGTCATACAAACGGCGGTTCGCGTACTTGCGGACCTGGCGCATCAGAACAGCCAGCCGCTTTTCGGGTTGCGCGGGGTAAATTCGCCGCCGAGCATCGCGCACTGCGCCTGGGTCAGCGATTCGCGATAGCTGCGGCACTGCCCGCCCTCGCACACTTCAATATTGCGGCAATCGCCCTTGGAAAGATTGTGCGTACCGGCGGAAATGTTGGCATTGCCGGACGAACATCCGGTCAACGCGGCAACAAGCAAAAAAGAGAAGGAAATTCGCAACATGGACAAACTTCGCCCGCTGAAAAAGAGGTGCATACTATAGCGGCGCAACCCGTGCAAAGCAAAGGCCATTTCCGCGCCGCAAGAAATGGTAAATTTTATCATGATGAAGCGCTTATCGTGATAAAATTTCTCACGATAAGCGCTTCATCATGGCAAAAAACGACTATTTTTGCACGATTCATGAATGACGATCCTCTTCCTCATCATCCTCCGGCAACGGCGGCTCTTCCAGCAGCACATCGCTCGTTGGCACCGCGCAGCAGGTGAGTACGTCGCCGCGCGGCAAATAGGCGAGCGGCTTGCCTTCGGGATAATGAATCTCGCCGCTGATGACGCGCATCCGGCATGCGCCGCAATAGCCCTGGCTGCATTGGCGTTCAATCGCGGCAAAGCCGCTGCGTTCCAGCCCGGCGAGCAGCGTTTCCCCCTCGTGAAAGGCAATGCGCTCCAGCCCTAGCGTAACCGTCACCACCGTGTTCATGCTCTCTCCAAACACAAGATATAGTCCTTTTGAAAACCTCGGGCACTATATAGTGTGTTTTACCGTGAATCAATCTTGACAACCGGCTATCGCCGCTTCCCTGCTCTATCGCAAAGCCCTGGTGGCAGCCGCCACATCGCCCTGCCCGCAAATCGCGGAAATCACCGCGATGCCGTCGGGGTTGATGGCGCGAATCGCTGCCGCATGTTCGCCCTTGATACCACCAATCGCCACGCCCGGCAGGCGCTTCGCCGCCACCATCGCGCGCAGCCCGTCCGTGCCAATCACCGGATCGGTATCCGTTTTTGAACGGGTGGCAAACACCGGCCCCATGCCGATGTAATCCACGATGGCCGTATCCACCGCCTCGACCTGCGCCACGCTGTGCGTGGAAAGCCCGAGGATTTTTTCCCTGCCAATCAAACTTCTCACCACTGACACCGGCAAATCGCCCTGCCCCACATGCACACCGTCGGCATCGACCGCGAGCGCAATGTCCACCTGATCATTGATGATGAACGGCACCCCTGCCGCCGCGCACAGCGGCTTCAGCGCCAACGCCGCCGCGTACCAGTCGCGCTTTGTCCACGCCGTTTTGTGGCCGCGCAATTGCAGGATAGTGACGCCGTTGGCCAGCGCCGTTTCCGCCGTCGCCAGCAGCGCATCGCCGCAAATCGCAGCATCAAGGACGAGATACAAAGACAAATCAAATACTTTCATAACATTCCCAAGTCAAGCCATCCATCAGCCGCGCCGCGAATTCGCCCATGCCCCGCGCGCGCGCCGCATGATCACCCGCGCGTTTCATCACCGCGCAGGCAGCGGCACTGCCCAGAAGTGCATCGCCCTGCCCTGCCACAAAAGCCGCCACCAGCGCGGAAAGCGTGCAGCCGCAGGCGGTCAAGCGTGTTTGCCGCACATCGCCGCCCGTGGTGTAAAACGTCTGCGCGCCATCGGTGATGAAATCGCGCGCGCCGGTCACCACCACCACACACCCCTGTTCCCGCGCGAGTTTTTCCGCCGCATGCAGGGCTTCATCGCTGCCGCTCAAGGAATCCGCGCCGCGTTGCACGCCCTTCTCCCCCGCCAAAAAGAGAATTTCCGCCGCATTTCCGCGCACGACAGCAGGGCAATACTGCAACAATTCCCGTGCGAAATCAGTGCGATACGCGATTACATCGCCGACCGCGACCGGGTCCAGCACCCACGGCTTGCCCCGCGCCTGCGCCGTTTGCGCCGCCTTGCGCATCGCCGCCAGGCGGCCATCGTGCAACGTCCCGATATTGATGAGCAAATTGGCGGCAACGGCGGTAAACGCGCCCACTTCCTGCTCCGCCTCGACCATCGCCGGTGATGCGCCCACCGCGAGCAAGGCATTGGCGCTGAAATGAATGGCGAGCGGATTGGTCAGCACATGAATGAGCGGGGTGCGCGCCGTAAGCGCTTGCCAGTGCGGACGAGCATCGGCGAAAGTGAAAGGTATCATCGGCGTTCCTTGCAAAAAATCAGGGCATCTTCATCGCCATAATAGGCGGCGCGGCGCGCGATCTCGCGATAACCGTGCGCGCGATAAAGCGCTTGCGCGCCATGATTGCCCGCGCGCACTTCGAGAAAAAAAATTTTAACGTCAGGCAATTGCGCCTCGCTTGCCTGCAACAGCCGCGCGGCAATGCCCTGCCGCCGTGCATCAGGCACCACGGCAATGCCAAGCAGCGTCGCTTCATCAAGCACGCATTGCCAGGCAGCAAAACCTTGCAGCGCATCAGCGGCAGAGGCCACCAGCAGCAGCTCTTCCCCGCCGTTTGGCACATACACCCGCACCGCGCGCGCCAAAGCCTGCATATCCGCAAGATTTTTTTGCAAAAAACTATGAATTATCGTCATTTTTTACCGCAATAAGCGCTTCATGATGGTAAAAAAATATTATAATTTAACAAAACATGAAACAACATAACAATAATCGCCTCAAAGCAGGCGGCGACGGAAGTAGGTGATGACGATTTCGGCGATGACGACGACAGCGAAGATGGTCAGCAGGATAACGGCAACGCGATCCCACTCGAAAAGGTCGATCGCCGAATTCATGACCATGCCGATGCCGCCCGCGCCGACGAGGCCAAGCACCGAGGATTCGCGCACGTTGATGTCCCAGCGCAGCAGCATGATTGACCAGAAGGCCGGTTTTACCGCAGGCCAGTAGCCGTAGAGGATTTGGCTGCTCTGGGTTGCCCCTGCCGCTTTCAGCGCTTCGATGGGGCCACGCGGTACTTCTTCCAGCGCTTCGCCGAGCAATTTGCCGATGAAGCCGACGGAGCGGCAGGCGATGGCGATGGTGCCAGCCAGTGCGCCGGGGCCAAAAATGGCAATGAAGAGCAATGCCCAGACGAGCGAGTTGACGGAACGGCTGGCGACGAGCAGCGTCTTGGCGAAGAAGTTGAGCGCGCGGTTGGGCGTGAGATTATGCGCCGCGAGTATCGACAACGGCAGCGCGGCAATGAGGGCAAAGAGGGTTCCCAACGTGGCGATATGGAAGGTTTCCATCAGCGCTTCGTGTACCGCCATGCGGTAATAGGCGTAATCGGGCGGGAACATGCGCTGTACCATGTCGAGCATCTGCTCCGGCGCATCCCAGAGGAATTCCCAGATAACGTTGATGTTTTGCAACGACAGCACCACGGCGATGCCGATGCCGAGCCAGAATGCGGTGCGCGCGAGTTTTTCGCCGAGCGTGTGGCGCTGCCAGAGACACGCGGGGAGCGCGGTGTGATGGGCGTCAGACATTGAAAATCCGTTTGACCGCATTGGCGGCCAGTTCACCGAGAAGGACGACGGCAATGATGGTGATCAGAATGGCGAGGACGAAATCGTACTCAAAGCGCTGGAAGGCGGCGAACAGCGTACCGCCGATACCGCCCGCGCCGACGATGCCGACCATGGTGGAATTGCGCAGGTTGGCGTCGAGCTGGTAGGTGCAAAAGCCGACGAGGCGCGCCATCACCTGCGGCAGGACGCCGTAAACCACGACAGAAGCGAAAGGCGCACCGGTGGCGCGCACCGCTTCGATCTGTTTCATCGAGATTTCTTCGATGGTTTCCATGAACAGCTTGCCGACAAAGCCGATCGAGGCGACGACCAGCGCGAGAATCCCCGCCAGCGGGCCGAAACCGACCGCCTTGATAAAGATGATGGCGACGATCACCGGGTTGAAGGCGCGGCAGAAAGTAACGACAAATCGCGCAGGCCACGTCGCCCAGGCGGGCATCAAATTGCGCGCGCCAAGAATGGCGATAGGCAGGGACAGCAGCACGCCGAAGAAAGTCGCAAGCACCGCGATTTGCAGGCTTTCAACCAGGCCAGTCAGCAACTGCGACCAGTCCTTGAAATTGGGCGGGAACATGCGTCCGAGGAAGCGTGCGCCGTTGTCGAGACCTTTGATAAAGCGCTCGGCGGAAAAATCGAGCTGCCCGAGGGCGTAAACGGCATAGGCGACAAGCGCCAGCGTCAACAGCCGCGCGCCCCACGAGGCGCGGAAAGGACGCACGGCAGCGGGCAGGGAATGGGACGGCGCGTTCATTGCAGCCAATCCTTGCCACCGTAAATCGTGTTCAGTACCTCGTCGCTCAACGCGGCGGGAACATCATCGAACACGACCTTGCCGCCATTCATGCCGACGATGCGGTCAGCGTAGCGCCGCGCGAGGCCGACATCGTGGATATTGACGAGTACGGGAATCTGCTGGTCCATGCCCTGCGATTTGAGCAATTCCATGATTTCCACCGAGGTTTTCGGGTCAAGCGAAGACGTCGGTTCGTCCGCGAGCAGGATTTGCGGGCGCTGCATCAGGGCGCGGGCAATGCCGACACGCTGGCGTTGCCCGCCGGAAAGGCTGTCGGCGCGCTGATTGGCGAAATCGGCGAGACCGACCACTTCCAGCAAATGGTAGGCATAGGCGATGTCCCCGGCAGGGAAGCGGCGCAGCCAGGCGTTCAGCGGCGACACATAGCCCAAACGCCCGGTGAGCAGGTTTTCCATGACAGTCAGGCGCTCGACAAGGTTGTATTCCTGAAACACCATGCCGATGCGCCGCCGCGCCTCGCGCAGCGCCCGCCCCTTGACGCGGGACAGCTCTTCGCCCTGAAAGAGAATCGAGCCGTCGCTGGGGTCGATCAGGCGGTTGATAATGCGGATCAGCGTGGATTTCCCTGTCCCGGAGGGGCCGATAATCGCCGTCAATCCACTGCCCTCAAAACACAAATCAATGCCTTTGAGTACCGGTTTTCCGGGCTTGTAGGCCTTGGTCAGGCCGCTAATCTGCAGAACAGCGCTCATGCTTCTCCCTGCTTTTCCGTATGAATCGTCAAACTTATTTTTTCTTGGCGTTTTCCGCCTCGTAACCGCTGCGGTTCAGGCTTTGTCCGGCAGCCGTGGCCACCTTGCGCACCAGTTCCCAGTCTTTTTCGTAATTGGCAGGCAGGAAGCGGTCGCCCCCCAGGCCTTTCGCCATTTCCGGCGGAATGCGGTAGTCGAAGAAGCACTGCTTGATTTTTTCCACCAGTTTCGGTTCCAAATCATGCGCATGGGCATAGGAATCGGTGGGGAACATGTCGCTGGTGTAAAGCACGCGGAAATCATCGGCACCAACCACGCCGCGTTCGATCATGTGTTGCAGCACATCGCTGGCAACTGGCGCGGCATCGTAATCGCCGGATTTGACGCCGAGAATGGATTGGTCATGCTTGCCGGAAAACACCACCTTGTAATCCTCGTCAGGCACAAGCCCCTGCTCGGGGAAAAGCGCGCGCGGGGCGAGGTTGCCGGAGTTGGAAGACGGCGAGGTGTGCGCGACATTCTTGCCTTTCAGATCGGCCAATTTTTCATAAGGGCTGTCCTTGCGCACGATCATCTTGATGGCAACACCTTCCGGGCCGTTTTCCGTACCGCGAATGGCAAAAGGCACGGCACCGGCGATATTGACCGCAAAGTTGGTCGGCCCGGTCGAGAAGGCGGCGATGTGCAGGCGTCCGGAACGCATCGCTTCGATTTCCGCAGAGTTCGACTGCACGGCGAAGAACACCGTCTTGCGCCCCACACATTCGGACAAATGCCCCATGAACGGCTGGAAAAGTTTCTCATAGACCGTCGGGTCTTCCACCGGCGTAAAGGCGAAAATCAGCGTTTTCGGATCGCGGAATTTTTTCGCATCCGTCGGCGGATCGGCGACCATATCCTTGTCGGCATCGCAATAAATCGCGTCAAGGTCGCCACGGTGCGGACAACTGTCATCCGCCATGGCCGTCGTGGCGAAAGCCAGCCCTGCAGCGATCAGGCTGAAACGGAAAACCGGCATAACATATTGCTTGACATCAGCTTGCATCATTTTCTCCAGTCGTGTTTTCAGGATAAACAAACCTTCGGGATTGACCGGCGCATCGCGGCCAACCAGGAAACAGCGGCGAGTTTTGCGAAGTGGAAGCACTTCATGATTTTGCTTTTTGAAAATAAAATTATCAAAAACAAATTGTTATGGAGACAGCCATAACTGTGTGACGGAGCGTACATTAACATAATCTCACGATACATACGCGAAATTTGACACGTGTAATCGCTAATTGCAGAAATACATTGGGAATTCATTTTGCGAAAGTGATACTTTTTTCTTCCGCTCCGCAGCAACAAGAAAATTTTCAATGAAAACAGTATAAAAAATCCCCTCCCCCTTACGGGGAGGGGATTTTCGCGCCCCCCTGAAAAACCTGTGCCACTCTTGGCAAAGGCGGCAATGCTCAGCCTTCTACCCCGTCGTAGCAATCATCATGGAAAACAATATGTTCCCGCGTGTGGGAATGGACGAAGAAGAAGCTGTGGTCGTAGCGCTTGCGGGTGTTGAGGGTGCAGGACACGGGCTGGTCGCCGAGGACGCGTTGCACCGCTTCGTACTGGATTTGCTGGCCGAGCAGCGGGTCTTCATCACCCTGATCGAGCCACAGCGGGATTTGCAGGGTTTTTTCGCCGGTTTCCAGCAGGGACAACGGGTCGATGTCGCTCGGCAATTCCACGCCAAGTTCCTGATACCAAAGAGAACCGTGGAAACCGAGCCACGGTGCATAGAGCGAAACCCCGCGATAGAGGCCGGGGTGGCGCAGGGCGAGGTCAAGGGCGACGGTGCCGCCGAAGCCGTAGCCCATCAGGCTCCAGGCGTCGAAGGTGCGGAAATGGTGTTCGAGGACGCGTGGCAGGCTTTGTGTCAGATATTGCTCGATATTTTTCCGATCTTGCTGGTAGGCCGCGAGTTGTTCGCCGCTGCTGCCGCGAAGGTGGGCGAAGACGTCGGGGACGACGAGGATGATGTCGTAGCGGTTGGCATAGCGCTGGTAATCGCTTTGGTTGGCGGTTTCGCGTGCGCTGCTGCCCAGTTCCGGCAGGTAGTACAACACCGGGCAGTGGCGTTCTTTGAGGAGCGAGGCGACGGGTACATAAATGGCCAGTTCCACTTCGCGCCCGAGCGGCTCGGCCCTGTCGCGGTAAAAACGCTGTTCACCCTTGTAGCTGACGTGGGTATCCAGCAGTTCGATGTGATGATCCATGGTGTCCTCCTGAATGTGTGAAGCCGAGGAGTGGATGAGAAATTTTCTCATGATAAGCGCTTGGTCATGGTAAAAAATGACTATTTTTAATTATTTTGTGTTTTTTACTATCAAACCAATCAAAAACAGAACTGAGATGAGATATAGGTTGATGGTGAGCCGTCAGGCGAACCCCAACATAATACATTTCAAAATATTGGAGTTCGATGCACGATTGTTGATCTTGTCGAAATGCACCATCAACCTGCGAATCTAGGGGCTGTTGACATTTCAAGAGTTGAATTTACAGAGGTTCGGAAAATAATCTGAAATATTGGATATTTTATCGCCACGCGATTTTCTCTCCCCCCCTCTCCCTAACCCCTCCAGGGGGAAAGGGGCTTTAGTTCGTTGCTTTGTATGAAGTTCATTGCATAAGAATCTGAATTGTCAACACGCCCTAACGCCTCACCACCAACCTGCGAAACGGTGGGTTGACACTCACCCTACGAAGTTGGTTTTCCGTTCTGCCCGCGTTGGCGCAGGTAGTGATCGCAGAGTACGAGCGCCATCATGGCTTCGACGATGGGGCAGGCGCGAAGTGCGACGCAGGGGTCGTGCCGCCCTTTGGTGACGACGGTGCAGTCGTTGCCGTATATATCGGTGCTTTGTCCGGGGACGTGGATGGAGCTGGTGGGTTTGAAGGCGATGCGCGCGACGATGTCCTGCCCGCTGGAAATGCCGCCGAGGATGCCGCCCGCGTGGTTGCTGTGAAAGCCGCGTGCGGCGCTGCGTTCGTCGCGGTGTTCGCTGCCGCGCTGGGCGACGGATGCAAAGCCGTCGCCGATTTCCACGCCTTTGACGGCGTTGATGCCCATCATGGCTTTGGCAATGTCGGCATCGAGGCGATCGAAAACGGGTTCGCCCAAGCCCACGGGGACGTTTTCCGCGACGACGGTAATCGCCGCGCCGATGGAGTCGCCCGCGCGGCGGATGTCGCCCAAGTATCTTTCCAGCATGGGTATTTGATGATCGTTCGGGCATTGGAAGGCGTTTTCCGCGACATGCGCCCAGTCGACGAATTCGAGGGGGTGTTCGCCGATTTGCGAGACGCAGGCGCGGATGCGCGTGCCTGCAAGAGCGGCGAGGATTTGTTTGGCAATCGCGCCGCCAGCGACGCGGATCGCGGTTTCGCGCGCGGAGGAGCGGCCGCCGCCGCGATAGTCGCGGATGCCGTATTTGTGGTGGTAGGTGTAGTCGGCATGACCGGGGCGGAATTGGTCTTTGATCGCGCCGTAGTCCTGGCTGCGCTGGTCTTCGTTGTGGATGAGGAGGCCGATGGGGGTGCCGGTGGTTTTGCCGTCGAAGAGGCCGGAGAGGATGTGGACGGTGTCGGTTTCCTTGCGCGGGGTGACGTGGCGCGAGGTGCCAGGTTTGCGGCGGTCAAGTTCGTGCTGGATGGCGTCAAGATCAAGCGCAATGCTTGGCGGGCAGCCGTCGAGGATGCCGCCGATGGCTGTGCCGTGGCTTTCGCCGAAGGTGGTGAGGGTGAGGAGTTTGCCGATGCTGTTGCCGCTCATGGTGTTTGTGGTGGGTGGGGTTGAAAGATGGAGAAGCGCCGATAATGTCTGCCGTTCACAAGATTATCCCCCTCTCCCCAACCCCTCTCCCTCAAGGGAGAGGGGCTTTGTTTGGGAAATTTTCCCATTGATAAGCGCTTATCATGAGAAATTTTCTCACGACAAGCGCTTCACGATGGTAAAAAATCACTATTTTTGCGGATTTTATGTTATTTCAGGTTGTCAATGACTTGACGGATGCGGCCAGTGATGGCGCTAATCTCGCCCATGCCCGCGATGTGGTGCAGGCGGTCGGCGTAGTGATCGGCGACGGGTTTGGTTTGCGCTTCAAAGACGTTGAAGCGGTTGCGGATGGTGTCTTCATTGTCGTCTTCGCGGCCACGCGCCAACATGCGTTTGACGATTTCTTCGCGGTCAACGTCGAGATGAAGCACGGCGTCGATTTTTTGTCCGCGTTCGGCAAGCAGTTTGTCAAGCGCTTCGGCTTGCGCCAGGGTGCGCGGGAAGCCGTCGAAGAGCGCGCCCTTGTCGTTGAGACGGTTGGCGATCATGGCGATGACGATGTCGTCGGAAACCAGATCGCCGCGATCCATGATGCTTTTCGCGGCAAGGCCAAGCTCGCTGCCGGCGGCGATTTCCGCACGCAGCATGTCGCCGGTGGAAAGGTGGGTCAAGCCGTAGTGGTTGACGAGTTCTGCCGATTGCGTGCCTTTGCCCGAACCGGGCGCGCCGAGGATGATGAGATTCATCGACTGGTCTCCTGAATAAAACGAAAGGCGCGATGGTATCACAGTTCCCGCGCCGCCGACGGCTCGTTGGGGCATGACGCGGCGGCTTGCTTTTTGTTAAGATGACGCCGTTTTTAACCCGAGGAAAAGGAAGAATGATGAAACGCTTTACCGAAGATCATGAGTGGATTGAAGTCAATGGCGATGTCGGCCGTGTAGGCATTACTGACCATGCGCAATCGGAGCTCGGCGATATTGTGTATGTGGAGCTGCCGGAAGTGGGCGCGAGCTTTGCCGCAGGCGACGAAGCGGCGGTGATCGAGTCGGTAAAGGCGGCGGGCGAAGTGAAAAGCCCGGTGTCGGGCGAGATTGTCGCCGTGAACGATGTTTTGGTTGACGCCCCGGCCACGGTCAACGACAGCGCCGAGGGCGACGGCTGGGTTTACGAGATTCGCCTGTCCGATGCCTCCGAGCTGGACAAGCTGATGGACGAAGCGGCATACAAAGCATTTATTGCCGGTTAATCAGAAGATTGTGATGCCATCCCGCTTGCGGGATGGTTTTTTGTGCGAATTCGCTTTTTAGGGGAATTTTTATGGTGGATGTCAGACAGTTTGCCGATCGTCATATCGGCCCGCGCGCGGATGAACAGCAGAAGATGTTGCAAGCCCTGGGATTTTCGTCATTGGAGGCGATGGTCGATGCCATTGTCCCGGCGGATATTCGCCTGGCCAAAGCGCTCGATTTGCCGCAAGCGCTGGCCGAAGACGAAGCGCTCGCCGCGCTCGGCGAAATCGCCGCAAAAAACAGCGTGAAGCGCTCGCTCATCGGCCAGGGTTATTACGACACCATCGTGCCGCCCGTTATTCAGCGCAATGTGCTGGAAAATCCGGCGTGGTACACCGCCTACACCCCCTATCAACCGGAAATCTCGCAGGGGCGTCTTGAAGCGCTGCTGAATTACCAAACCATGGTCGCCGATTTGACCGGCATGGACATCGCCAACGCCTCGCTGCTCGATGAAGCCAGCGCCGCTGCGGAGGCGATGATGCTCGCCCGCCGCCAGAGCAAGGCGAAGAGCGACGTGTTCTATGTAGACGCCAACGTGCATCCGCAGACCATTGATGTGGTGCTGACCCGCGCGCGTTATCTCGGCGTTGATGTGCAAATTGTTGATTGCTTTGCCCAAGACGCGCTCGGTGAATGTTTTGGCGCATTGGTACAAGTGCCGGATACGCGCGGCAGCTATCACGACCTGCGCGACATTGCCGAATTGCTGCATGGCCAACAGGCGGTGCTGTGCGTCGCGAGCGATCTCCTGGCGCTCACCCTCTTCACCCCGCCCGGCGACATGGGCGCGGACATCGTCATCGGCAATTCGCAGCGCTTCGGCGTACCCATGGGCTTCGGCGGCCCGCACGCCGCGTTCATGGCGACGCGCGACGAATTCAAGCGCACCATGCCGGGGCGTCTCGTCGGCGTATCCGTCGACAGCAAAGGCAAGCCCGCCTACCGTCTCGCCCTGCAAACCCGCGAACAGCACATCCGCCGCGAAAAAGCGACCAGCAACGTCTGCACCGCGCAAGCGCTCCTCGCCATCATGGCTGGCTGCTACGCCGTCTATCACGGCGCGGAAGGCCTGAAAGCGATCGCAAGCCGCGTTCACGCCCTTGCCGCACGCCTGGCCGCTGGCCTCAAAGCCGCAGGACTCACCGTCAACCCCGATTTCTTCGATACCGTGACCGTCGCCCTGCCTGATGCCCAGGCCGCAGACGCGGCGATGGCACGCGCGCTGGATGCCGGATACAACCTGCGCCGCGTCGATGAAACCCACATCGGCATCGCGCTTGATGAGCGCTCCACCGAAGCCGAAGCGCAAACCCTGCTCGCGCTCGTCACCGGCAAGGAAAGCGCCCTGCCGCAAGCCGACGCCGCCCTGCCGCAAGCGCTTGTGCGCCAAAGCGCATTCCTCACCCACCCCGTCTTTGACCGCTACCACAGCGAAACGGAAATGATGCGCTACCTGCGCAAACTCTCCGACTACGATCTCGCGCTCGACCGCACCATGATCCCGCTCGGCTCCTGCACCATGAAGTTGAACGCCGCTGCCGAAATGCAGGGCGTCACCTGGCCGCAATTCGCCAACCTCCACCCCTTCGCCCCGGCAGAGCAAACCCAGGGCTACCGCGAACTCTTCGCCAGCCTTGAACAAATGCTCGCCACCATCACCGGCTACGACGCCGTCTCGCTCCAGCCCAACTCCGGCGCGCAGGGCGAATACGCAGGCCTTCTCGTCATTCGCAACTACCACGAATCGCGCGGCGAAGGCCATCGCGACATCTGCCTCATCCCCGCCTCGGCACACGGCACCAACCCCGCCTCCGCCGCCCTTGCCGGCATGAAAGTCGTCGTCGTCAAAACGCTGGACAGCGGCGACATCGACCTTGACGACCTGCGCGCCAAAGCCGAACAGCACAAGGACAACCTTGCCTGCGTCATGGTCACCTACCCCTCGACCCACGGCATCTTCGAGCGCCACATCCGCGCCGTGTGCGACGTCGTCCATGAAAACGGCGGCCAGGTCTACCTCGACGGCGCCAACCTGAACGCCCAGGTTGCCATCGCCGCCCCCGGCCTCTACGGCTCCGACGTCTCGCACCTGAACCTGCACAAAACCTTCGCCATCCCCCACGGCGGCGGCGGCCCCGGCGTCGGCCCCATCGGCGTGCGCAAACACCTCGCCCCCTTCCTCCCCGGCCACAGCGTCGTCAACAACGACGGCGGCGGACTGGCGGTCAGCGCCGCACCGTGGGGCAGCGCGCTCGTCACCCTCATCTCGTGGATGTACATCCGCATGATGGGCGAAAAAGGCCTGCGCGCCGCCACCCACATGGCGCTACTCAACGCCAACTACATCGCCCACCGCTTGAAAGACGCCTACCCCATTCTTTATACGGATGAAAACGGCCGCGTCGCCCACGAATGCATCGTCGACGTGCGTCCTTTCAAAGACAGCGCCGGCATCAGCGTCGACGACTTCGCCAAACGCCTCATGGACTACGGCTTCCACGCCCCGACCATGAGCTTCCCCGTCCCCGGCACCCTCATGATCGAACCCACCGAAAGCGAATCCTTGGCCGAACTCGACCGCTTCTGCGACGCCATGCTCGCCATCCGCGAAGAAGTGCGCAAAGTCGAAGCCGGAGAATGGCCGCAAGACGACAACCCGCTCGTCCACGCGCCGCATACGCTTGCCGACCTCACCGGCGAATGGCACCGCGCCTACGACCGCAAAACCGCCGTCTTCCCGCTACCCGGCATGAACCCGGCGAAATACTTCACCCCGGTCAACCGCATCGACAACGTCTACGGCGACCGCC
>JAUNKJ010000122.1 GCA_030532785.1 Cardiobacteriaceae bacterium | reverse complement strand
TTTTCAGCGCGGCGCGGCCGGCGTTGATCATCGGTTCGATGGTAAAGGTCATGCCCGGTTTCAGGACA
The DNA here is from genome assembly GCA_030532785.1 of Cardiobacteriaceae bacterium. Lineage (GTDB taxonomy): Bacteria > Pseudomonadota > Gammaproteobacteria > Cardiobacteriales > Cardiobacteriaceae > JAUMXB01. The sequence continues at coordinate 6,363 of JAUNKJ010000122.1, read as the reverse complement.
ACGCCCTGCCCTGCCTTGCCGTAATGCGCGACTTGCGGGTCTTCGTGAAAGCCGCGTCCGATGCCGTGGCCGCAGAAATCGCGCACCACCGAGAAGCGCTGCCCTTCGGCATAGCTCTGGATGATGTGGCCGATGTCGCCCAAGGTCGCGCCGGGTTTTACCGCGCGGATGCCGCGCCACAGGGCTTCGTAGGTGACGTCAATCAGGCGTCTGGCCATGACGCTGATGTTGCCGACGGCGTACATGCGGCTGGTGTCGCCGTGAAAACCGTTTTTGATCACGGTGACATCTATATTGACGATGTCGCCGTCTTTCAAAACCTTGCTGCCGGGGATGCCGTGGCAGACGACGTGGTTCACCGAGATGCAGGTCGCCTTGGGAAACGGCGGGCTGCCGTAGCCAAGGCAGGCGGAGACGACGCCGTGCTCTTCGCGCATGTAGTCGTGGCAGAGTTTGTCGAGCGCTTCGGTGGAAACGCCGGGCAGGACGTGCGGGGTAATCATGTCGAGGACATCGGCGGCGATCGCGCCGGCTTCGCGCATGGCGGCGAGGTCGCTCGCGGTTTTCAGGATGATGGCCATGAGGCAAATTGCGGTTGGTAAAAAAGGGCGGCTATGGTATAAAGCGCCCGCCGATAAGGCAAGACAACACACAGATACCCTTAAGCAGCGCCGGGTGCCCGCAGCAATCCGGGTTGGCGTTGTTGGGCGTCTGGAGGCAAAACCCTTTATATCTGGAGTATTTATGAGTTCAGTCAATATGCGCGAACTGTTCGAAGCCGGCGCGCACTTTGGTCACCGCACCCGTTTCTGGAACCCGAAAATGGCGCCCTACATCTACGGCAAGCGCGGCGACATCCACATCATCAACCTCGAAAAAACCGTCCCCATGCTGAACGACGCCCTGAATTTCCTCGGTGCCGTCGTTTCCAACGGCGGCCGCGTGATGTTCGTCGGCACCAAGCGCAGCGCTACCGAATCCGTTGAAAAGGCAGCCACCCGTTGCGGCATGCCCTACGTCAACTTCCGCTGGCTCGGCGGCATGATGACCAACTTCAAAACCATCCGCCAATCCATCCGCCGCCTCGAAGAAATCGAGAAAATGGGCGAAGACGGCACTTTCGAGAAACTCTCCAAGAAAGAAGTCATCATGCTTGGCCGCGAGCGCGAAAAACTCGAGCGCGCCCTCAAAGGTATCCGCCACATGCGCCAACTGCCGGATGTCCTCTTCGTCATTGACGTCGGCCATGAGCACATCGCCATCAAAGAAGCCAACAAACTCGGCATCCCCGTCGTCGGCATCGTTGATACCAACAACCAGGTAGACGGCGTTGACTACATCATCCCCGGCAACGACGACTCCGTGCGCGCCATCCGCCTCTACGTCGAAGCCGCCGCCGATGCCATCCAGGCCGCGAAAAGCGCTGTCACCACCGGTGGCGAAGATGCCGAAGCCGCCCTCGAAAGCGCGGTGGAAAGCACTGAAGAAGCCGCAGACGCGAGCGCCGAATAATCGACACCCCGGCGACGCCCGCAGGCGTCGCCCCATGCATTCAGGAGAACAAAAGAATGAGTATTTCTGCCCAGTTGGTCAAAGAGCTGCGTGAACGCACCGGCGCCGGCATGATGGAGTGCAAGAAAGCGCTTCAGGAAGTGGGCGGCGACATCGAAGCCGCCATCGAACACATGCGCAAAACCGGTCTTGCCAAGGCCGACAAAAAAGCCGGCCGCGTCGCCGCCGAAGGTGCGCTGGTCGTATCCGCTTCTGCCGACAACAAAGTCGCCACCCTGCTCGAAGCCAACTGTGAAACCGACTTCGTGGCCATGGGCGACGAATTTCGCGGTTTTGCCAGCCGTCTGGCCGACATCGCCCGCGAACAAAACCTCGACAGCGTTGACGCACTGAACGCCAGCGCCTTTGAACCCGGCGTCACCGTTGACGAAAAACGCCGTGCACTCGTCGCCAAAATCGGCGAAAACATGAGCGTGCGCCGCTTTGTCACCCTGAAAAGCGAAAGCGGCGTCATCGGCTCCTACCTGCACGGCCAGAAAATCGGCGTCTTGGTAGAAGTGGAAGGCGGCGACATCCAGCTTGCCAAAGACATCGCCATGCACGTTGCCGCGAGCAACCCCATCGCGCTCGATGCCGCATCCTTGCCGCAGGACTTCCTCGACAAGGAAAACGAAATCCACACTGCCAAGGCGCAAGCCAGCGGCAAGCCTGCCAACATCATTGAAAAAATGGTGGAAGGCGCGATGAAGAAACTCTTTGGCGAAGTCACCCTGATGGGGCAATCCTTCATCAAGGAGCCGGACATGACTATCGAACAACTGCTCGCCAAGCACAACGCCAAAGTCATCCGCTTCGTGCGTTACGAACTCGGCGAAGGCATCGAAAAAGAAGAAACCGATTTCGTTGCCGAAGTCATGGCGCAAGCCAAGGGTGAATAAGCGTTCGCCCGCAACGCCACAAACCGCCGCTTTTTACGGCGGTTTTTTTTGCCCGGTCAGGGCTTAAAACCCCTCTCCCTACGGGAGAGGGGTGGGGGTGAGGGGTAATAAAAGCCGCGCAGCGACGAAATTTTCAGGATTTCAAACTGTCTTTTGTCCCTCTGTAAATTCCACGTCAACACGCCCCAACACATCATCTTCAACGGCACAGTCTACGGAGGCTTCAATGCAGGACAAACAACCGAAATACCGCCGCATCTTGCTGAAAATGAGCGGCGAAGCGCTGATGGGCGAACTCTCCTTCGGCCTTGATGCGGAAGTCGTCACCCGCATCGCCAAGGAAGTCAAAATATTGCAGGAAGCAGGCGTGCAGGTCGCCATCGTCGTCGGCGGCGGCAACCTCTTTCGCGGCGCGCAACTCGCCGCCCTTGGCATGGAACGCGTTACCGGCGACCACATGGGCATGCTCGCCACCGTCATGAACGCCCTCGCGCTTCAGGACGCCATGGAACAACAAGGCCTCGAAGTGCGCACCACCTCCGCGATGCGCATCGAAGAAGTCTGCGAATCCTTTATCCGCCGCCGCGCCATCCGCCATCTGGAAAAAGGCCGCGTCGTCATCTGCGCCGCCGGCACCGGCAACCCCTTCTTCACCACCGATTCCGCCGCGAGCCTGCGTGCCATCGAACTCGAAGTGGACGCCATGCTCAAGGCCACCAAAGTCGACGGCATCTACACGAAGGACCCGAAACGCCACCAGGATGCGGTAAGATACGCCTCCCTCAGCTACCAGCAAGTGCTGACCGAAGGGCTTGAAGTCATGGACGCCACCTCCATCGTGATGTGCCGCGACAATGACATGCCCCTCCTCGTCTTCGACATGACCCGCCCCGGCGAAATCGTGCGCGCCGTCATGGGCGAAGACGTCGGCACCGTCGTACATTCATAAAAGGACAGAACATGACCCAGAACATCCTGAAAGATGCGGAAAGCCGCATGAAAAAAAGCGTGGCCACGCTGGAAAACGACCTCACCAAAATCCGCACCGGCCGTGCCAACCCGAGCCTCTTGGATCACGTTGAAGTCGAATACTACGGCTCCCTCGTCCCCCTCACCCAGGCCGCCAACATCACCGTCACCGACCACCGCACCCTGAACATCCAGATTTGGGAACGCGACATGGTCAAAGTCATCGAAAAAGCGCTCATCGACTCCGATCTCGGCCTCACCCCCAACACCGCCGGGCAAAACATCCACATCAACCTGCCGCCGCTCACCGAAGAACGCCGCAAGGAACTCGTCAAAGTCGTGCGCGGCGAAGGCGAACAAAGCAAAGTCGCCGTGCGCAACATCCGCCGCGACGCCAACCACGCCGTCAAACAACTCGTCACCAACAAGGAAATCTCCGAAGACGACGAGCGCCGCGCCGAAGCCGACATCCAGAAACTCACCGACCACTACGTCGGCGAAATCGACAAAGTCCTCGGCAAAAAAGAACAGGAACTGATGGAACTCTAATGCCCACCGCCCCGCTGCCCGCGCACATCGCCATCATCATGGACGGCAACGGCCGCTGGGCGAAAGCGCGCAACCGCCCCCGCGTCTTCGGCCACCGCGCCGGACGCGACACCGTGGAGCGCATCGTATCGCACTGCCGCAAGGCGGGCATTCCGTGGCTGTCGCTTTTCGCCTTCAGCACCGAGAACTGGCAGCGTCCGCAAACGGAAGTTTCTGTTTTGATGGACCTGATGCTCTCTTCGATTGAAGAAAAATGGCGGAAAATGGCCGACAACGGCATCCGCCTCCACTTCTTGGGCGACCGCGACACCCTCTCCCCCAAACTCGCCGCCACCATGGCCGACGTCGAAGCGCAAACCGCCAGCAACCGCGCCCTCAACGTCGTCTTCGCCATCAACTACAGCGGCCAATGGGCGATCATGGAAACCGCGCGCAACCTCATCCGCGCCGGCATCGCCGCAGAAAACCTCGACAGCGCCACCTTCGCCGCACACCGCCCCCTGCCGCAAATGCCCCCCGTCGACTTGCTGATTCGCACCAGCGGCGAACAACGCCTCAGCAACTTCCACCTCTGGGAAACCGCCTACGCGGAAATGGTCTTCTGCGACACGCTATGGCCGGATTTCAGCACCGAGGATTTTGACCATGCCCTTGCGCAATACGCCGCCCGCGACCGCCGCTACGGCACCCTGAAAGAAAAATGATAAAAAATCACCATACCAAGCGCTTCATATAGGTATTTTTTACCATCATAAAGCGCTTATCGCAATAAAAAAACATCATGAATAGCAAAAAAACAAAAATCAGAAAACTGCATACCGCCGATTATGCGCAATGGCTGCCGTTATGGCACGAATACCTCAACCTTGCGGCGCAAACCCTTCCTGATGCGGCCACCGACATCACCTGGCAACGCATCACCGCCGAACCGCCCGTCATCCACGGCATCGGTGCCTTCGCAGACGAACGCCTCCTTGCCTTTGCCCACTACCACGAACAATGGAACAGCTGGCGCATCGGCAGCGTCATCTACATCGAAGACCTCCTCGTGGCACGCGAAGCGCGCCGCCAGGGCATCGCGCGGCAGCTCATCGAGCACATTATTGCCCTCGCCCGCAAGCAGGGCAGCGAACGCGTATTTTGGAAAACCCATGCCGGCAACCACGGCGCACGCGCGCTCTACCGGCAACTGGCATCTGAAACCGATTTCGTGGAATACGAGAAAATAATATCGCCATAAGCGCTTTCAATAGCTGTTTTTTACCACCAAGAAGCGCTTCTTGCGGTAAAAAAACACCATTTACTCACCAAAAATAAAAAGGACGCTCATGAACCTCCCCGCCCTCCCCTTCCCCAACAAACCCCTGAAACTCACCAAAATCACCCAGAACTTCGCCATGATGCTCTTCCTCGGCCTCCTCATGCTCCTCGGCGGAGCCGGCATCGGCTGGTGGCAATACGGCGTCGCCCACGACATCTACACCGACCACCAAATCGGCAAAAACCCGCAAATCCTGGAAAACGCCCGTATCGACGGCGAATGCAAAACCCGCAAATTCGCCTTCACCGACTGCAAGGCCACCATCCGCGACCAGGGCAACACCTACAAAAAATCCTTCGCCTTCTTCGATTTCTCCAAAAAAGACTATGAAGTCATGGCCGTCGCCAACGCCAGCAACCCGCAGCAAGTCAGCCTCGACCTCGCCATCGATAAAATCGGCAACCGCATCGGCTTCCTCGCCTTCTTCGTCGCCGTCGCCCTCCTCATGCTGTGGGCAGGCATCTACCTCTTCTTCATCGCCATGCCGCGCCAGCGCAAAATCATCGCCGCCTTCAACGCCCCCGGCGCACAACCGTGGCAACCCGCCGCCGTCGCCGTCAACCAACAGGGCAACAAATACGCCGTCGAACTCGACGGACAAACGCGCAACATCGTCCTCCAGTTCGGCAAAAACAAACCGTGGGTCATCGGCGAACACGACGACGGCCTCCTCCTCCTTGGCATCCAGCCGAAAAACGGCGGCAACCCCATCCCGCTCGACCAAAAACTCAGTGCCATCAGCGGCCTCAACAAAACAGAACGGCAAAACCTCATCGCGCACATCAACCAGCAATTTGGCAGTTAAAACCCCTGCGCACAGAAAAAAACCGGGCGAACGCCCGGTTTTTTTGCCTGCAATACGCAGCAACGTCCGCCTCCAAATGCAAAATCAAAGCCGTAGGATGGATGTAACCCCGGACACCCACGCAAAACGCGAACGTTTTGACGTGGGAACCCTCGCCCATGCGGTATCGCGCAGCGATTGTAGGTTGGGGTGAACAACGTGAACCCCAACACAGAATATAGCCGCTTCCCCAAAAAATGGCATAGGGTTCGTTTTTTAACCCTTTGAAT
>JAUNKJ010000121.1 GCA_030532785.1 Cardiobacteriaceae bacterium | reverse complement strand
GGAGGGGCTTTAGTTCGTTGCTTTATTTGAAGTTCATTGTATAAAAATCTGAATTATCAACACGCCCTACACCCCCATCTTAACAATCTCGTCCCTGCGGACGAGCTGGCAAGCCACTGGAACAGCTCGCGTAAGCGAGAGTCCCCCGCAAGCGGGAGAGGGAATGGTTTGTCACTCCATAGAAAATTTTGAGAAACCGTCCAGGAACAGTCACTCTTTTATCTCGCACTGAGGATACGTTAAAAAAATGATAATATCGCGCGCTTTCATCTTGCCTCGGAATCTGCCATGAACTGGGAAATGCTCTTTGTTTTCGCGCTGCTTGCGGTTACGGTCGTCGTTTTTGTCTGGGACCGTTTCCGCATGGATATGGTGGCGTTTGCGGTGATGCTGACGCTGGCGCTGTCCGGCATTGTTACCCCCAAGGAAGCGGTCGCGGGCTTCAGCAATTCGGTGCTGCTGATGATTGCCGGGCTGTTTGTGGTGGGCGACGGCCTGATGCGCACCGGCGTCGCCGCGCTCACCGGCAATTGGCTGCTCAGGGTGAGCGGCGGGAGCAAAAGGCGTACCCTGCTGTTTTTGCTGCCGTTGGTGGCGATACTCTCCGGTTTGATGAGTTCAACGGGGACGGTTGCCCTGCTGATTCCGGTGATCCTCACCATGGTGCGGCGCACCGGCCAGTTCGCAAGCCATTTGATGATGCCGATGGCCTTTGCCGCGCTGATCGGCGGTATGCTCACCCTGATCGGCACCCCGCCCAACCTCGTGGTCAGCGAGGCGTTGCAGGCGGGCGGTTATGAACCCTTCAGCTTTTTCTCGTTCACCCCGGTGGGGCTGATTGTGCTGGCGGTGGGCATGGTGTATTTGCTCACCGTGGCGCAGTGGCTGCTGCCGAGCAAGAATTACGGCGAAAACGCTGCCGGCCGCCACACTCTCTCGGAACTCGCCGCGCAATACAACATCGAGCGCCGCCTGTACAAATTCGTGCCGCGCGACGACAGCCCGCTCATCGGCAAGACGGTACTCGACGCGCGCCTGCGCCGCCGCTATGCGGCAACGCTCTTTGCCGTCGAGCGCCAGGGGCGCCTGCTCTCGTCTTTCGTGCCGGTCCTGATCAATACCACGGTGCAGCGCGCCGATATTCTCTGGCTCTACATCGAGCCGGAATACGCGGAAAAACTGATGCAGGACATGGCGCTGCAATCGCTGCCTGTCGATGACAACCAGCTCCTGCGCATCCAGCAGGCCTTCGGTTTTGCCGAGGTGCTGGTTACGCCGCGCTCCACCCTCATCGGCAAGTCCCTGCAGGAAGCGGATTTCCGCGACCGCTACGGCCTGAGCGCCATCGGCGTGCGCCGTGGCGACGAAGTGCTGTATCTCGATTACCAGAACACCAAACTGCAAGCCTCCGACGCCCTCCTCCTCGTGGGCGATTGGGCGCAAATCCGCCGTCTGGGCAACGCTTCCAAGGATTTGCTCGTTTTCAACACCCCGCTCGAACTCGACGACGCCCCGGTGCATCTCGACAAAGCGGGCTGGGCGATCGGCATCATGAGCGGCCTGCTGCTGTGCATGGCTACCGGCTGGCTCGACAACCTCACCGCCATCCTCCTCGCCGCCTTTCTCATGGTCGCCACCGGCTGCCTCAGCATCCGCGAAGCCTACCAGTCGCTGAACCCCATGAGCCTCGTCCTCATCGCCTGCCTGCTGCCGATGTCCACCGCCATGGAAAAAAGCGGCGCGCTCGCCTTTGTGGTGCAACACATCGTCGCTGCCCTGCAAAACGCCGAACCCATCCTCATCGCCGCCGCCTTCTTCCTCCTCACCTCCTTGCTGAGCCAATTCATCTCCAACACCGCCACCAGCGTCCTCATGGCGCCCGTTGCCATGAGTACCGCCCTCGGCCTCGGCTTCAACCCGCAGCCGCTGTTGATGATGGTCGCCATCGCCGCCTCCTCCGCCTTCTGCACCCCCATCGCCTCGCCGGTCAACACCCTCGTCCTCGTTCCCGGCAGCTACCGCTTCATGGATTACGTCAAAGTCGGCCTCGGCCTGCAATGCGTCGTCATGTGCGTTGCGCTGCTTGCCGTCCCCCTCTTCTTCCCCTACTGACAGGAATGGCCATGTCCGATACCCCATTGCCCAGCGCCCCCGCCCTTGCCACCCTGCTCGCGCACCGCTCCATCCGCCAGTACCGCGACGAAGCCATCGCCCCGGAACAGCTCGCCGCCATCCTCGACGCCGGGCGCGCCGCCTCCACCTCCAGCTATATGCAATGCGTGCACATCATCCGCGTGACTGACAGCGCCTTGCGCGCAGCGCTGTGCGACGTCGCCGCCGGGCAGCGCTATGTGGTCGACGCCGCAGAATTCCTCGTTTTCTGCGTCGATTACCACAAACACCGCCAACTCGTCCCCGACGTGCAAAGCGACTGGACGGAAGCGCTCGTCATCGGCGCGGTCGACGCCGGCATCATGGCGCAGAACTGCCTCCTCGCCGCCGAATCGCTGGGCCTGGGCGGCGTCTTCATCGGCGCCCTGCGCAACGACATCGCCCGTGCCGCCGAATGCCTCGCCCTGCCGCAACACGTCATCCCCCTCTTCGGCCTCTGCCTCGGCCACCCGGCGGAAACGCCGCGCCATCGCCCGCGATTGCCGCGCGCAGTGAGCGTCAGCGAAAACGGCTACACCGCCCCCGATGCCCAAGCGCTCGCCGCCTACAACGACAGCGTGCGCGCCTACTACGAAGCGCGCGGCGGCAAAGTCATCGACTGGCAGCAAGCGATCGCAAAAACCCTCGGCAAACCGGTACGCCCGCACATGCTGCCCTTTCTGCAGGCCAAGGGTTTCTGCAAGCGATAACAAACCTGAGTTCGGGATAAGAGGGCGATTATTCCTGAACGATTCCTCAAAATTTTCTATGAAATGACAAACCATTCCCCTCCCCCGCTTGCGGGGGAGGGACAGGGTGGGGGTGTTGAAAACGAAGTTTTCATTCCATAGCCATTAAAAATGCTGCGCATTTTACACCCCCATCCTCACAATCTCGTCCTTGCGGACGAGCTGTTCCAGTCCCTCGCAAGCGGGGGAAGGAACTGATTGAGGAACAACGCTATACTGGTGGACATATCCACTTTCCTTATCCCAAACTCAGGTTAACAAGGCGTAGTCGCGCAGCGTTTCGTGGAATGGGTGCAAATAAAAAACCACAAAACAGGGAAAAATAGTTGTTTTTTACCACCTATAAGCGCTTATAATGAGAAAATTTCCCACGACAAGCGCTTCTTCATGAGAAAATTTCTCATTTGTGTTTTTATAAAAAACAATCCTAAAAATATTTAATATTGTTGATAAAAGTCAAGATGAAACCCTGAGCGCTTGCGTATGATTTCCGTCATCTTTCATCCGGGAGCGCCGTCATGTTCCGTCCTGTCCGCCGACTGTTCTGCCTTGCGGCTTTCGCTTCCCTCTCTGCCGTGGCCGCTCCTTCCTATGAATACGCGCTCGTCGATGCCCAGGGCGAGACGAAAACCCAGGCGGATTTTCCCGATCAATACCAACTGATTGCCTTCGGCTTTACCCACTGCCCCGACGTTTGCCCGACCACGCTCTACGATTTCAAGCAGGTGCTGGCGCAAATCGACAAACCCGAGCGCCTCCAGCCGATTTTCATCACCATCGACCCCAAGCGCGACACCGCAGACATCCTCGGCAAATACACCGGCTTTTTCGACAAACGCATCCTCGCCCTCGTCGGCTCGCGCGAAGCGATTGACCAGACGGTGAAAAACTTCAATGCCTCCTATGGCTACCAACTCGATGGCAAGAAAATCGACCCCGATGCCCTGCCCGAAGGCAGCGCTTATGTGGTCTACCATTCAACGCTGATTTATCTCCTCGACCGCGAGGGCAAGCTGCTCGATGTCTTTGATTACCAAAGCGGCGCGAAACAATTGGTCGCGGGCATCGAAAAGGCCATCGCCGGGGCGGAAGCGCCATGAAGAAACTCTTGGCATGGCTCGCGTTTTGCGGCATCGCCTTTGCCCAGGAGGCGGCGCTGTACAACCCGGCGCGCCATGTGTTCATCGCCGGAACCGCCATTCCCAGCATTGCCGTGGTGGATTTGAACGCAGGCAAACAGATCGACAGCCTGAAAATTCCGGTCGCGGCGAAAGTCTTTGCGGCGAGTACCGATTCGCCCTATCTCGCCTTTTCCGACCGCGTGGATCGCGCCGTGTACACCGTCAACCTGAAAAACCGCGACACCACGCGCCACCCGCTGCCCGGCACGGTGTACCGCATCATCTTCATCCCCAACAGCAGCAAAATGCTGCTCGTCCTCTTTGAAAACCTCGCCGTACTCGATGCCGCAAACGGCAAGGTGGAGATCATCCCGCGTACCTTCCAGAGCCTCTACACCCGCTACAACATCATCTTCAGCGTCTACAGCCGCACCGTGTGGGTGCTGCAGGAAAACACCCCGCTGATTCATCGTTATAACTTGAACAAACCGCAGGAAGGCTGGTCGGACATCGACATCGGCGACACGCGCGGCTTCGGCCTCGGCGCGCCGAGCTTCGAGGACAAGGTCATCGCCTTCAACACCTACTACGCCGACGAAGGCATCATCTATTTCAACGACAGCGGCCGCGTGATCAAAACCGGCAAGATGCACGATTCGCGCAGCCTGAACCAGCCGATGGTCGAACCCTATATCGACAACGCCACCCGCCACGTCATCTTCGGCGACAAGCGCGGCAACCTGAAAATCTACCGCCTCGATGAAAGCGACGAACCGCAGGAATACCAAATCTCCTTTCCGCCCAACCGTTTCCGCACTGGCTGGATGGATCAATACCTCATCGTCGCCGGTGATGAGGCCATCGGCATCTACCCCTTTGACGACATGGACAACGGCACCGTCATCCCCTTCGGCTACGAAGAAAACGTCAACGACGTCTGGGTCAGCGGCGACAGCAAATACCTCCTCTTCGGCACCGCGCGCAGCAACAAGCTCGGCGTCTTTGACTTGCAGAAACAGCAACGCCTGCCCGACATCCCGCTCTCCGGCATCGCCGAAGTCGGCCGCATCCGCATGAACACCGCCAACACCGTGTGCTACTGATTTTCCCCCTTCAACAACAGGAGTCTCCCATGAAGAAAATGTTCCTCGCGCTCGCCATCGCCGCCGCATTCCCGGCCGTGGCCCAGGAAAAAACCACCCACACCGGCGGCCTCGAAGGCTACGAAGTCGGCACCCAGGCCGAAGACCTGAGCGGCCTCGAAGTCGTCGAGCCGAAACTGCTCGACCCGCCCTTCGTACAGGAACACAGCCTCGAACACCCGGCCAAGCCGCGCTTGGTCAAATACACCATGGACATCGTGGAAAAGGAAATCGAAGTCGAACCCGGCGTCTTCATGTGGGCGTTCACCTTCAACGGCACCGTCCCCGGCCCCCTCATGGTCGTGCATGAAGGCGACTACGTCGAACTCACCCTGCGCAATCTCTCCAGCAACAAACTCGTACACAACATCGACTTCCACGCCTCAACCGGCGCGCTCGGCGGCGGCGAACTCACCAACGTCGCCCCCGGTCAGGAAGTCGTCCTGCGCTGGAAAGCCATCAAACCCGGCATCCACATCTACCACTGCGCCCCCGGCGGCGCGATGATCCCGTGGCACGTCGTCCACGGCATGAACGGCGCCATCGTCGTCCTGCCCAAAGAAGGCCTCAAAGACAAAGACGGCAACCCGCTCAAATACGACCGCGCCTACTACATCGGCGAACAGGACTACTACATCCCCAAAGACAAGGACGGCAAATTCATGCGCTTTGCCAGCGCCGCCGACTCCTACGCCGACGACAAGCGCGCCATGGACACCCTCATCCCGAGCCACATCGTCTTCGGCGAAGTCAAAGGCCAGCTTTTGGGCGACAACGCCATGACCTCCAAAGTCGGCGAAACCGTGATGCTCTACCACTCGCAGGCCAACCGCCAATCCTACCCGCACCTCATCGGCGGCCACGGCGAATACGTCTGGGAGCGCGGCAACCTTGCCGACAAACCCGTGCAGGACATCGAAAGCTGGGTCATCGCCGCAGGCTCGGCGGGCGCGGCCATGTACACCTTCAAACAGCCTGGCACCTATGTGTACCTGAGCCACAACCTCATCGAAGCCTTGAACTTCGGCGCGATTTCGCAAATCCGCGTCGACGGCAAATGGAACAACGACCTCATGGAACAAGTCGTCCCCCCGCGCGCCATCAAGCCCTAAACCCTTGCCACAGCGCAAACGCCCCGCCTCGGGGCGTTTTTTGTGGGCAGCGGCATACGGGTAACCTGAGTTCGGGATAAGAGAACGATCTGCTTTAAATGGTTTCTCGGAATATTCTATGAAATGACAAACCACTACCCTCCCCCGCTTGCGGGGGAGGGGCAGGGTGGGGGTGTTGAAAACGAAGTTTTCATTTCAAATTCATAAAAAATGCTGCGCATTTTACACCCCCATCCTCACAATCTCGTCCCTGCGGACG
>JAUNKJ010000120.1 GCA_030532785.1 Cardiobacteriaceae bacterium | reverse complement strand
AGTTTTCATTTCAAATCCATAAAAAATGCTGCGCATTTTACACCCCCATCCTAACAATCTCGTCCCTGCGGACGAGCTGGCAAGCCAGTCCCCCGCAAGCGGGGGAAGGAACTGATTGAGGAACAATGCCATATCAGTGGGTATCCAGTTTCCTTATCCCGAACTCAGGTCGTTATACGCTGCCTTCCTGTTCGATGACGAGGATGCGTGCTGCGCCTTGCGGGTGGGCGACGTGTTCCGTGCCGATGCTGGCGTAGAAGATGTCGCCGGCGGCGAGGCGGGCGATTTTGGTTTCGCCGTGGTCTTTGTAGTGCATGTCGACGACGCCGTCCATCACGGCAAAGATTTCTTCGCCGTCGTTGATGTGCCATTTGTAGGGTTGGTCGGTCCAGTGCAGGCGGGTGGTGATGCCGTTCATGTTGGCGATGTCGAGTGCGCCCCAGGGGCGTTCGGCGGTGAATTCACGGCTGCGGATGATTTGCATGGATGTCTCCGGGTTGTGGTAAAAATCGTCTATATAAAGCGCTTCATATGGTGTTTTTTTACCATGATGAAGCGCTTGTTGTGGTAAAAAATGACTATTTTTGTGGGTTTTTTGTGAATTGTTGTTGGGGCATTGCAAGGTCGCTGAGCTTGTCGAAGCGCCTTGCAATGAACCGCCAACCTACAATCGTTGCGAGATTTTCTTATCCCCCTCTCCCCCATCCCCTCCCCCTCGAGAGGGAGGGGCTTGAAGTCATCGCGTTGTTTGCTGTTTTTGCTGGGTTACGGCTACGCCTAACCCAGCCTACAATCGCTAAAATCCGAGAAGTTGTTTGTTTGCTGCCCTCTCCCCAACCCCTCCCCCACAGGGGGAGGGGCTTTTGGGGTTTACACTCACCCTACGTTTCGTTTGCGTTATGCATAGCCATAACGGCGTTCGTGTTTTTCGATGGCAAGCAGGCGGTAGCGCGGGGCGTTGTCGTCGGCGGGGAAGGTGATGTCGGGGTGGCCGCTGCTGTCGGGGCGTTGCCAGAGGTGTTGGTATTCGGCAAGTGTCAGGGCGCGGCGGTTGTCGAGTTGGGCGCGGTGGGATGCGCTGTGCAGGTGGTTGCGGTAGCCGGGCTGGATGCGCAGGGCGAAGTATTCGGCCACACAGCCGGAGCCGTAGCTCATCATGGCGATGGCTTTGCCGCCCAAGTCGTCGCGGGCGTCGAGTGCGGAGCAGAGGCTTAGATAAAGGGAGGCGGTGTAGCTGTTGCCGATGTCGCGGCTGTAGGCGAGGCCGGGTTCGAGTTTTGCCGGGTCGAAGGCGATGCCGTGTTGCTGGCAGAGACGCTGGTGCGTTTTGCTCGCCATTTTGTTGAAGGGGAGGTGGTAGCAGTATTGCGCGAAGGCGGCGAAGGGGAGGCCGCCGCGTGCGAGGTAGTCGGCGCAGGCGGCGCTCGCGGCTTCGATGTAGGTGCGGGTGGAGAGTTTGCCGTCGACGAGCGGGGTGCTGCGGTGGTTGGGACGCCAGAAGTCCATGACGTCGGCGGTGTGGCAGCCGCTGTCGCCTTCGAGCACGGCGATGCGCGGCTGGGCGCTGATGAGCATGGCGACGGCGGCGGCGCCTTGCGTCGCTTCGCCGGGGGTTTGCAGGTCGTAGCGGGCGATGTCGCTGGCGATGAGCAGGACTTTTTTCTCGGGGTAGCGGGCGACGTGGGCGCAGGCGAGTTGCAGGCCGGCGGTGGCGCTGTAGCAGGCTTGCTTGAGTTCGACGGCGCGGCAGTTGGGCTTGAGTCCCAAGAGTTGGTGGACGTAGATGGCGGCGGCTTTGGCCTGGTCGATGCCGCTTTCGGTGGCGAGCAGCACGGTGTCGATGGCGGCTTTGTCGGCGTCGTCGAGGATCAGGGCGGCGGCGCTGGCGGCGAGCGTGACCACGTCTTCGTCATGGGCGGCGACGGCGAAGCGGGTTTGCCCGATGCCGGTGTGGTATTTGTCGGGGTCGGTGCCGTCGCGGCGCGCGAGTTCGGCGAGGTTCAGGTATTGCGCGGGGATGTGGAAGGCGATTTTGTCGATGCCGGTGGGTGTGGTCATGGCTGTCAGGGGGCTTGCTGGTGGAGGTGGCGGGGGTTGCCGCGCAGGGCGCGGTTGTCGGCGCAGCCGAGGAGGAAGAGGGCGGTTTGGTATTCGCGGCGGAAGCGTTCGATGACGGCGATGACGGCGTCGCTGGAGTCGAGGGCGGCAGCGAGGAAGGGGGCGGCGATGCCGCAGAGTTCGGCGCCGAGGACGATGGCTTTGGCCATGTCGAGGCCGCTGCGGATGCCGCCGCTGGCGATGAGGCAGAGGTCGGGATGGTGGCGGTGCGCGTGGATGAGGGCGTCGGCGCTGGGGATGCCCCAGTCCTGGAAGGTGTAGCCGAGGCTGTCGTGGCGGCGTTGCGCTTCGATGCGGCTCCACGAGGTGCCGCCGTGGCCGGCGAGGTCGAAATGATGAATCCCGGCGGCGCGTCCGAGGGCGATGTCGGCGACGGAGAGGCCGCAGCCCACTTCTTTGAGGAGCAGCGGCACGGGGCTTTGCGCGACGAGGTCGGGGAGTTTGGCGGCGAGGCCCGCGAATTCGGTGTCGCCTTCGGGCTGTACCGCTTCTTGCAGCGGATTCAGGTGGAGGTAGAGGCCGTCGGCATCCAGGACGTCGACGGCGGCGGCGATGTGTTCTCCGGCAAAGCCTTTGTTGAATTGCACTGCGCCGAGGTTGCCGATGAGCGGCACGTTCGGGGCAAAGCGGCGCAGGGCGAAGCTCGCGCGCGCCGCCTTTTCATGGAACATCACGCGCTGCGAGCCGACGGCAAGGGCGACGCGGCAATGTTCGGCGGCTTCGGCGAGGCGCTGGTTGATGTGGCGCAGCAGGTCATGATCGCCGCCGGTCATAGAAGAAATGATGAGGGGGAAGGCGAGGGTTTTGCCCAAGAATTCGCAGGAGGTGTCGATGTCGGCGAGGTTCACTTCCGGCAGGGCGCGGTGCGCGAGACGAATGTGGGCAAAGGCGCTTTCGCTGCGCTCCACCGCCGGATCGTCGCGGATGATGTCGATATGCTCGATTTTGCGGCGGTTGATGTGGATATCAGGCATTGCGCCGCTCCAGCAGCACATGGGTGCGCATCAATTCGCCGGGGTTGGTTTGCGCTGCCATGAGCGACAGTTCGCCGCAGAGTACCGTCGCCGCGCAAATCGCGGCGAGACGGCGGGCGTTGTCGCCATCGGCACGCGCCGCGCGGCAGCCGAGGCGCTGCAAATGCTCTTCGACGACGTCAAGCCCCTGCCCCTTGCCGTTGCCCACAGTGCCGACGATGAGATTGGGCAGGGTGCAGGAGAAATACAGATCGCCGTCGCGATCCTCGCAGTGGGTAATGCCCTGCGAGCCTTCGACGATATTGGCGGCGTCCTGCCCCGTTGCGAGATAAAAGGCAAGCAGCATATTGGCGTAGTGGGCATTGGCACTGCGCAAACTGCCCGCAAGATTGCTGCCGATATGATTCTTGCGCGTGTTGAGATCAACCATCTGCGCCGCCGTGGTGCGCAAATGTTTCGCGCAAATGTCTTTGGGAATCAGGATTTCCGCCACGCAGCGCTTGCCGCGCCCGAGAATGGCGTTCACCGCGCTCGTTTTCTTGTCGATGCAATAGTTGCCGGAAATCGAGCCGTATTGCAGTTGCGGATGGTGGGCGAGAAGATGGTGAATCAGCGCTTCCGCCGCCTTGGTCGCCATATTGTGGCCGGAGGCATCGCCGGTGGCGAAGGCAAAGCGCAGGAAAAGCAGATTGCCGACAATCTCGGGATGAATATCGAGCAGGCGGCAGAAACGGCTGGTGGCGGCGACCACCGCTTCCAGCGCCTCGCCCTCGGCCACAATCGCCTGCAAGGTTGCAAACGCCTCCCCGGCATCGGCGAGAAAAAAAACCACGGAGCGCGTCATCCGCGCATCCATCACCGTTACCCGAATCCCGCCGCAAAGGCGCGACAACTTCGCGCCGCGCGCCACCGACGGCCACAGCGGCGATTCATAAGTGGCAAGCGGCACCGACAACGCCTCATCGAGAGCATTGCCGGTAATCTGCATGGGGCCAACCCACTGCGTGGGCATCGGGGTAACGTGAATGGCGGGGGGCATGACGGCTCCGGTAAAAAACGGCGCAATTGTAGCATTGATACGGGAATGCGCCGTAGGGTGGGGAAGCGCATGGGTGTAGGTACGGTCAGGCGCGTAGCGCCGTAACCGTACATTTTTCAAAATATTTTCACAAAAATATCAAAAATCGTTATTTTTTACCATGATGAAGCGCTTATGGTGAGAAAATTTCCCACCATAAGCGCTTTATGATGAGAAAATTTCTCACCAAAGTCGTAGGATGGGCGTAACCCCGGGCACCCACGCAAAACGCAAAGCGTTTTGACGTGGGAACCCTCGCCCATGCGGTTTTGCCCGTAGGGCAAACAAAGCCCCTCCCCCTACGGGGCGACTGGCTTGCCAGCTCGTCCGAAGGACGAGAAAGGTTGGGGACTCGAAGAGCTGCGGAGCAGAGAGGGGTGTTAAAAATCGCGCAGCGATTACCATCATGAAAAATGTACGGTTACGCGCTGCGCGCTAACCGTACCTACAACCGCGCAACGCGCGGCGTAGGGTGGGTGTCAACCCACCGCTTGCCCGCAGGGCAAATCAAAGCCCCTCCCCCCACGGGGCGACTGGCTTGCCAGCTCGTCCGAAGGACGAGAAAGGTGGGGGAGAGGGGTTTTTGGTGGGTTGACACCCACCCCACATCTGCGCACAAAAAAAACGGCGGCCATTGGCCGCCGTCGAATCACTTGCAAATCGCGGATCAGGCAAACCGGCGATCAGAAGTCGTGGCGCATGCCGGTATACACCTGCCACTGATCAAAATTGCCCTGCTCCTCGTATTGCCCTTCCACCCAGGCGGCAGTGCGTGGGCTGAAGTTGAACTGGTAACCGGCGCGGTATGTATAAAAGCTCTTGGCGCGGTCAAAATCGTCCATGGAAGCAAGAGCACGGAAGGTATGCTGGCCGAGGAAGTATTCGCCCGCGAGTTTGTAATGGTCGCCAATGCTGGCGCTGTGGAAATAATCGCCGGCGACGCGGAACTGGCTGTTGCCATAGGCGGCGGAAATGCCCATGGCTTCATTGCGGCCGACGCTGCTGCCAATGGGCCCCAGTGTGGAACTTTGACCTTCGCCACTCAGTTTCCAATAGTTTGCACCGACCTCAAAGCCGCTGTTGCGGTAATGCGCCGCCACGTCATAGTAGTTGACATGCTTGCGCTTGCCATCGGGGATGACAGTGTGCGAGCCGTCGATCACGGCATCGACGGCAAAGACAAAGCCGCCGAAGTCGGGCGAGGTATAGCGCAGGGATTTCGGATAGAAGCCTTCTGGAATATCAAATGACTGGAAAATATCGGTTTTATCGGCGTAAAGATTGCTCAAAACCTGCTGCTTGCCGAGGGTGATCGCACCCCAGCTGTCGCCCTTGATGCCGATATAGGCGTGGCGGGTGTTGTTCAAGCCCTTGTCGCCGCCGTCTTTTTCCGCATCAAGCTCAAAGTGGAACACGGCGGCCATGCCGTTGCCGAGGTCTTCCTCGCCCTTGATGCCAAAGCGCGCCTTGATATTGTTGGCATCAAACGTAGCGCTGCTGCCGGGCTGGTTGTTGTCGATCGCGCCGACGTCGAAGGCGAGCGAGCCGTAAAGATTGGTGTGGTCGGCAGCGCTTGCGGCTGCGGAGACGATGGCCAGTGCCAACAGGGATTTTTTCATGATCAACTCCTGGTGATGGACGGGAAAAACAATCAAGGCGGGCGATGATAATCCTTGACTTTTTCCGCCACAAGGCGAGCATGGTTGACCGGACCGGACCGGAGCTTGAGCGCCATTTTGTGCAATATTTTATCATTGTTTTGCGTGTTTATGGTAGTTTTTTACCACGATGAAGCGCTTTGGGTGAGAAAATTTCTCATGAAAATGGTAATGGAAAAAAGTAAATTTTTTTTGCCGGGGCGGGGGATTTTGGGAGGATTTGCCGTTTTGTGGTGGGGGGAGCGCAGCGAATCGTAGGGTGGGCTTTAGCCCACCATGAATGAACCGCGCGACGCGCGGCGTAGGGTGGGTGTCAACCCACCATCGCGAAGCGATTCGTGGGATGGGTGTAAACCCATGCGGTTTGCGATTTGGGCGGGATATGTTGGCATGAAATCGCTGCGCGATTTTTCCCCTCACCCCAACCCCAATCTGCTCCGCAGCTCTGACGAGTCCCGCATGCGGGAGAGGGGCTTTTTGGTGGGTTGACCCCACCATCGCGGAGCGATTGTAGGCTGGGTTAGCCCGCAGGGCGTAACCCAGCAAAAGATTCCAATATTGCGCTGGGTTACGGCTACGCCTAACCGGGTTCCCACGACAAAACGCTTCGCGTTTTTCGTGGGTGCCCGCCCAGCCTACGCTTTACCCTGCGGGTAAATGGTGGGTTGACACCCACCCTACGGTTGTTGTGGGAAATTTTCTCATTATGAAGCGCTTATGGTGAGAAAATTTTTGCACG
>JAUNKJ010000119.1 GCA_030532785.1 Cardiobacteriaceae bacterium | reverse complement strand
CCTTTGAGTTCGCCGTTTTTCACCATTTCGTTGAAGGCAAGGCCTGCGAGGTGGCGTTCGCCCAAGCCCAGCCAGCAGATGCGCGCGGGCAGTCCCTGGAAGTGGATGCGTTCGCGCGCCATGTCGAGCCAGCGGTGGACGTGATGGTTGTCGGGGAAGAGTTCCTTGATTTTGGCGTCGGTTTTGTAGATGTCTTCCGGGTCGCCGGAGAGCGCCACCCAGCGGAAGGGGCCTTTGCCCTGGCAGAAGAGCGGGCGGATGTAGGCGGGGACGAAGCCGGGGAAATCGAAGGCGTTTTTCACGCCTTCGTCAAAGGCGACCTGGCGGATGTTGTTGCCGTAATCGACGGCGTAGACGCCCATCGCCTGCAAGTCGAGCATGGCCTGCACATGCACCGCGCAGGATTTGGCGGCGGCTTTTTCCAGCTCGGGATGTTTGCTGTGGTCTTTTTGCGCGGCTTTCCATTGTTCGACCGTCCAGCCTTGCGGCAGATAGCCGTTCACCAGATCGTGCGCCGAGGTTTGGTCGGTCACCAGATCGGGCTTGATGCCGCCCGCTTTCGCGCGTTTGACGATTTCCGGCAGGATGTCGGCGGCGTTGCCCAAGAGCGCGATGGAGACGGCATCACCCTGTTCGCAATGGTGTTTCACGAGTGCGAGTGCGTCATCCAAATCCTTGGCTTGCTTATCGACATAACCGGTGCGCAGGCGGAAATCGATGCTCGATTGCTGGCATTCGATATTGAGCGAAACCGCGCCCGCAAACGTTGCCGCGAGCGGTTGCGCGCCGCCCATGCCGCCGAGGCCGGCAGTGAGAATCCATTTGCCCTTCCAGTCGTCGTTGAAATGCTGGCGTCCGGCTTCGGCAAAGGTTTCGTAAGTGCCTTGCACGATGCCCTGCGAGCCGATGTAAATCCAGCTTCCGGCGGTCATTTGCCCGTACATGAACAGATCGTTGCGATCCAGTTCGTTGAAATGCTGCCACGTCGCCCAGCGCGGCACGAGGTTGGAGTTGGCAATCAACACACGCGGCGCGTCAGGATGCGTTTTGAACACGCCGACGGGTTTCCCCGATTGCACCAAGAGCGTCTCATCGGCGTCGAGTTTTTGCAGCGTTTCCAGAATCTTGTCATAGCATTCCCAGTTGCGCGCGGCGCGGCCAATGCCGCCATACACCACAAGCGCCTGCGGATTTTCCGCGACATCGGGATGCAGATTGTTCTGGATCATGCGGAAGGCGGCTTCCGTCAGCCAGTTCTTGCAGTGCAAAGTGCTGCCGGTGGGGGCGGCAATCTTGCGGCTGGGGTCGAAACGTTTGTCAGTCATCGGTTTTCTCCTTTTCGTCAGGCATGCAAAGCAATCAGTTCATTGATGGACGCGGCGGCCTGCACCACCGCGTCGGTAAAAAAATCCGCGCCCTTCTCGGCCACGCGCGGATGCGGCACCATCACCGTCAGCACCCCCTGCAACTGCTGCTTGCGCAACAGCGGCGCGGACGCGCCCCAAATGCCGACATCGACCTCGCCGAGACTTTGCCCATAACCCCGGGCGCGGATCACCGCCAGCTCCTCGCGCAGGGCATGCGCCTCTTCGCGCGGCAGAAGGCGGTCAATCACCTGATCGCGCTCGGCAATGGAACGCCAGGCGAGCAGCGTCTTGGCGCTACTGCCGCGCACCGGCGATTGCGCCTCGCCCACGGCAAAAGAACAGCGCAGCCGCTGGGTGCTCTCCACCATATCCACGCACACCGTCTGTACTGGGGTGGCAATGATGACGGCAGCAGTCTCGCCGGTGCGCTCACCGAGTTGGCGCAGACCGTCGCGCGCGGTATGGGCAAGAAGGGAAAAACGGGCGTAATTGCCGCCGTGATGCAGGAAAAGCGGCCCGGAAGTAATGCAGCCGCTGTGAATACTGTCGCAGACATAGCCCCAGGTCTTCAGCTGGGTGATGAGGCGGTAGACGGTAGAAAGCGGAATATCAAGGGCATCGACCAATTGCCGGGGACTCACCGGCTCGCCCGCCGCATTGACATACGCCGACACCATAAACGCGCGCTCAAGAATATTCATCGGTTTCCTCTCTATCCTGTGAGCGGAAAATTACCAGAAGATGACAGCCGCACCAAATCACATTCCCGCAGAACGGGAAAATTGACGCAGCGTTTTTCGCCCGCGTGGCGGTAAATTCTCAAAAACGCTTTGCCATGAAGCGATTGCGCAACACGATTTTGGAGAGGGGAATAGCCGCGTGAGAACGTAACCTTGGGCAAGGATTATTTGTGCGCTTTGGCAGCTTTTGTGGGGTGGGTTTCAACCGACCATCGCGAAGCGATTGTAGATACGGTTAGGCGCAAAGCGCCATAACCCTACATCCCCCAAAACAGCATAGATGTTTTTTCTCACCACAAAGCGCTTATCGTGCAAAAATTTCTCACGATAAGCGCTTCATTATGGTAAAAAAACACTATTTTTTGATGTTTTTTAGAGCATCAAAATCCCGCTCACGAATAACCCGCATCTCCCAACACCGCCAGCTGCGCCGCGCGCAGCGCTTCCCCTATCGCCGCGCCCTGCAACCCCTGCGTCACAAATGGCGCAGGTGACAGCGCCTGCAATTCCGGCAGGCGCGCACGCATATCCGCCTCCGCCGCCGTAGCGCCCAGCACCTGCGCCAGGCGCAACGCATGGCCGCCATTCTTCAAACTGTCGGTACGCTTGAAGAGCTGCCAACGCATCTCTGCATCCGTCTTCTCCCAATCGTGCACCGTCGCCGCAAAATCCTGCACCCAGCCTATCCAGCGGCGCACCGCATTGGGCAACGGCAGCGTTGCCTGCAACGCCGCCGCAGCCGCTCCCTGCCCCTCCAGCGCCAACGCCAAACGCTCGGCCGCCGTCTCCGCCCTGCCGCCCTGCAATGCCGCCTGCAAACGCGCCACATCCACCGTCGCCTCGCCAAAGAGGACAAACAACGCGCCCACATCCGCCAGGCCACGGAAAAAGCACCACGACGCCCCGCTCTGCAACGCACGCTCGCACTCGCGCCACACCCGCTCGCCGGTGAGCGTCGCCAATTCACCGCCCGCCACCATCTCGCGACAAAGCGAAAGCGTCTCCGCCGCCACGGTAAACCCCAGCGGCGCAAAACGCGCATGGAAACGGAACAGGCGCAACACCCGCAGCGGATCCTCGACAAACGCGTCCGACACATGGCGCAACACCCGCGCCTCCAAATCGCGCGCCCCGCCATAAGGATCGATCACCGCGCCATCGGCATCCTCCGCCATCGCGTTCACCGTCAAATCGCGGCGGCGCAAATCTTCTTCCAGCGACACATCCGGCGAGAACGCAAATGCAAAACCGTGATGCCCCGGTGCCGTCTTGCGCTCCTGCCGCGCCAGCGCATATTCCTCGCCCGTTTCGGGATGAATGAACACGGGAAAATCGCGCCCCACCGCCTGAAAACCGCGCGCGCGCATCTCCTCCGGTGTTGCCCCCACCACCACATAATCGCGATCCTTCACCGCCAGCCCGAGCAAACGGTCGCGTACCGCCCCGCCCACCAGATAAATCTCCACAAAACCTCCCATGAGAAATTTTCTCATTACGAAGCGCTTATCGTGCAAAATTTTTTCACACAAAGCGCTTCATCATGGTAAAAAACAATCATTTTTCATAAAAATATGAAAAATATCATTTCATCAACCCGATAATGGCTGCCGATGATATAGCGCCCCAAGCGCAAACACCACAGAGAAAATAACAGTCATTCTCATTGCGATAAACAACCGCCTTTCCTATACTGCACCCGCCCGGTACGCAATACCGGCGCTTTCCATCCATTTTACGGAGCAAATCATGAAAAAGCGGATTGTGTTGAAGAGTGCATTGCTGGCGTGGACTCTGTTGGCAGCAGGAAAGGCTGCGGCGCAGGAGGTGATCTACCCCGCATATTTCGAGAAAATTTCGCCGATTACCATGCAGGATGACCTTGCGAAAATCCTGGGATCGTCCAACGGCCTTTTTGAATACCGCTTTGCCGACGCCGCGAAAAGTGCAGGCCATGTATGCCCGGCAGTGGCAGGCGCATGGATGGAAACGCGCATGGCCTTGCAAGCGCTTTATGGCGAGGAACCCCCGGTGCGCGGCCGCATCCACGTCATCCTCAAGGGCAGCGAGGATGACGGCTTTACCGGCGCGATGGCCAACGTCATTGGCATGATTACCGGAGCCACGCGCAAACAGGGCTTTGGTGGACAATTCGGTGCGCCCGAACACAAACGCCAGGACTTGCTCGTCTTCAAGGATGACAACAGCGAAGGGCCGATGTACGCCGTTTTCACCCGCCTCGACCCCGAACTCAAGCCGGAAAAATGCGTGAAAGTCGTGTACAACCCGCAGGCCGTTCCCTTCAAGGAAGAAATCAAACCCCTGATGGAGAAAGTGAAAAAAGGCGAAGCCAGCGCCGAAGAAAAAGCACGGTTCGGCACCTTGTGGCAGGAACGCGTCGAGCGCATCATCGTCAGCAACTTCGAAGAAGGCCAAAACGCGGAAATGATCCGCCTTGAAGACTGCAACATCGCCGACCATTTTTAACCCGCAAACCCGCCACCCCGGCGGGTTTTTCGCCATATCGCGGGGTCTCTGAAAAAATCGGACAGACAACCTTTTGAATAAAGACCTTTATGCAAAAGCTTACAGACAGAGTCCTGTCTGATTTTTTGGGGGAGCGGGTATACTCCCCCCTTTTTCCCCAAGGAGCAGGCATGGCAGGCACATTGTTCATCGTCGCAACCCCCATCGGCCATCTGGAAGATTTCTCCGCGCGCGCGATTGCCACCCTGCGTCAGGTGGCCGTTATCGCCTGCGAAGACACCCGCGTCAGCCGCCGCCTGTTGGACGCCCACGCCATCGCCACTCCGCTGGTGGCGCTCCACCAGCACAACGAACGCGGTGCCGCCGAAGCGCTCATCGCCCGCCTGCAGGGCGGCGAAGACGTGGCGCTGATTTCCGACGCGGGCACGCCGCTCGTCTCCGACC
Source organism: Cardiobacteriaceae bacterium (assembly GCA_030532785.1). GTDB lineage: Bacteria > Pseudomonadota > Gammaproteobacteria > Cardiobacteriales > Cardiobacteriaceae > JAUMXB01. The sequence continues at coordinate 1,548 of JAUNKJ010000119.1, read as the reverse complement.
CCGGCGCAACTTTGACGCGCCTTGCCCACGACGCCAACATCACCGTCTCCCCCGTCCCCGGTGCCAGCGCGGTGATGGCAGCGCTTTCCGCGAGCGGGCTTCCCGGCGACGACTTCCGCTTTGCCGGTTTCGTCCCCAGCCGCGCCGGTGAACGCAGCCGTTTTCTCGACACCTTCGCGGCAAGCCCCTGCACCACCGTGATGTTCGAAACCCCGCACCGCATCGCCGACACCCTCGCCGCCATGCGCGATCTCTACAGCGGCGAACGCATCCTCGTCATCGCCCGCGAACTCACCAAACAATTCGAGCAAATCGTGCGCCTGCGCATCGCCGACGCCCCCGCGTGGCTCGCATCCGACGCCAACCACGCGCGCGGTGAATTCGTCCTCGTCCTCGAAGCCGCCGCCGCCAATCATGACAACCACGGCTGGCAAACCCTCGCCGATGATTTGCGCGAGGCTGGCGTCTCGAATCGTGATGCCGCCAGCATCGTCGCGCGCCACACCGGCGCGGCGAAAAAAGCCGTCTACCAATATCTGATTGCCGCCGACGGGGAAAATCGCTAAAGTCTCGCGCCAAAATTTCGGAGAGTACATGAAAGGCCAGCTTTGGATCGTCGCCGCGCCATCCGGCGGCGGCAAAACCTCACTCATCGGCGCCGCCGTCAACGCCCTCGACAACGTCGTCGAATCCATCTCCCACACCACCCGCGAATGCCGCCCCGGCGAAGAAAACGGCGTCCACTATCACTTTGTCAGCCAAAGCGAATTTGACGCCCTCGCCGCGCAGGGCGACTTCCTCGAATGGGCGCAAGTCTTCCACCACGCCTACGGCACCTCCGGCGGCAAAGTCGACGAACTCCTCGCCCAAGGCAAAGACGTCATCCTCAACATCGACTGGCAAGGCGCGCAACAAGTGCGGCAAAAACGCCCGGACACCCGCATGGTCTTCCTCCTGCCGCCCTCGCTCGACGCCCTGCGCGAACGCCTGACCGCGCGCGGCCAGGACAGCGCGGAAACCGTCGCCAAACGCATGGCGCAAGCCGCAGAACAAATCGGCCACTGGCGCGAATTCGACTACATCATCGTCAACGACGACTTCGCCCGCGCCGCCCGCGAACTGCAAGGCCTCATCCTCGCCGACCGCCTCAAACGCGAACGCTGCGCCAGCGACCTGCAAGCACTGCTCGCCACCCTGGGGCAGTAACCCAACCGCCTGTGGCCATGCAAGACAACGAAGACGAAAGCTCCACGGAAACTACCCCGGACAACGATGCCGATACGGAAGAAGACAACCCTGACCGCTGGAAATGGTCGTATCTACCGGACATTCTCGAAGGCATCTACTGGCTGCTTCGCGGCCTGTATTGGCTGGTACGCGGCATACTCAGCGCCCTGCACCATCTCTTCGAATGGCTGTCATGAAACATGCCACGGACAAGCGTAGGGTGGGCTTTAGCCCACCATCGCGAAGCGATTGTAGGGACAGTTGGGCGGGTGGTGTCCTGAAAAGTATGCTGGTTCTTCATTTTCCCTCCCCCGCTTGCGG
>JAUNKJ010000118.1 GCA_030532785.1 Cardiobacteriaceae bacterium | reverse complement strand
CGAGATGCACCACCAACCTACGGTATGGCTGCTTTTATGATGATTCCACTATATGTGCCTAACCGTACCTGTGATCGTTTCGTGATACCGCATGGGCTGACGCCCATCCTGCGTTGTTGCGTAACAATGATTCTTTCAAACATCAGTTTTTACGAAAAATACAAAATAATTTTTCCACGAGTCATCAAAAATAATCTTTTGCAATCTTTTTTGCTGTTATGATTGCGCGCGGTGCAGTGTTGGTGTCTGCCATGCCGTGCGCACGACCGGCGCTGTGTTCTTCCACCATGTTTGAACAAAGAGTACTGATATGGAGATTTTTTACTGGATTAACGAGCAGATACTCAGCAAGGCGCCGCTGCTGCTCGGTCTCGTGGCCTGTTTGGGCTACATTCTGTTGCGCAAGGACAAAACCACCATCATCAAGGGGACGATCAAGACGATTGTCGGCTTCATGATGTTGCAGGTGGGGGCGAGTACGCTGGTGTCGAATTTCAAGCCGGTGATTGAAAAACTCTCGGAAGTCCACGGGCTTACCGGTGCGGTGATCGATCCGTACACCAGTATGCAGTCCACCATCCAGACGATGGGCGATAACTACGCCTGGGTGGGGTACGCGGTGATTTTGGCGTTGTTCCTCAATATCTTGCTGGTATTGCTGCGCCGGGTGACGGGCATCCGCACGATTATGCTGACCGGGCATATCATGTTCCAGCAGGCGGGGCTGGTTGCCGTCTTCTACATGATTATCGGCGCGTCGCAGTGGGAAACCATTATTTACACGGCGATTTTGATGGCGCTCTATTGGGGCATTTCCTCGAACATCATGTACAAGGCGACGCAGGCGGTGACGGGAGGCGCCGGTTTCTCCATCGGCCACCAGCAGCAGTTTGCCTCGTGGATTGCGGTGAAGGTCGCGCCGAAACTGGGCGACAAGAACGACAGCGTGGATCACATGAACCTGCCGAAATGGCTGCATATTTTCCACGACAGCATTTCCGCGACCGCGATTGTGATGACTTTTTTCTTCGGCATCATTTTGCTCTCCTTTGGGCTCACCGAATTGCAGACGATGGCGGGCAAGACGCACTGGTCGATTTACATTCTCGAGATGGGCTTGAAATTTGCCGTGGCGATTCAGGTGATTGTCGTTGGCGTGCGCATGTTCGTCGCCGAACTTTCCGAAGCGTTCAAGGGCATTTCCGAGCGCCTGATTCCGAATGCGGTGCTTGCGATTGACTGTGCGGCGATTTATGCCTATTCGCCGAACGCGATGGTCTTCGGCTTCATCTGGGGCGCGTTGGGGCAGTTTGTCGCCGTGGGGCTCTTGCTCGTGAGCGGCGCGCCAGTGCTGATCATCCCCGGCTTTATCCCGATGTTCTTCTCCAACGCGACGATTGGCGTATTTGCCAACCAGTTCGGCGGCTGGAAAGCGGTGATGAAAATCTGTTTCGTGATGGGCATCATCGAGGTGCTGGGTTCGGCGTGGGTGATTCATCTGCTCGCCGGTCAGGGCGCGGAATTCAACGGCTGGATGGGCATGGCCGACTGGGCGCTGTTCTTCCCGCCGGTGTTGCAGGGTATCGTCAGCATCCCGTTCTTCTTCTTCGTGATTTTGGCGCTGGCTTTCGTGTACATGGCCTTCGCCAGCAAGCAATTGCGCGCCGAAGAAGCGGCTGCGGCTGCGGCAGGTTTGACCCTGGAACAGCTTGATGGCTACGGCCTCGAAGAGCCGGCGCCAGAAGCCGTTTCCGAAGAGAAAAACGAAGTCTCCGGCGACAAACTGGTGCGCATTCTTGCGGTGTGCGGCAGCGGCCAGGGGTCATCGATGATGATGAAGATGAACATCAAGAAGTATCTGGACGCGCGCAATATTCCGCACGCGCTCGATTCCTGCGCGGTCACTGACTACAAGGGCAAACTCGCGGAGACCGACATCATCGTCTGCTCCAAGCACCTTGCCCCGGAAGTGCAGGTCGGCGACGACAAATCGGTGCTCGGCGTGCAGAATATGCTGAACGCCAATTCCTTCGGCGCGGAATTGATTGAATTGATTAAGCGCCACAGCGAACGTTGACGTTTCCCGGCGCTGCCTTGCGGCAGCGCCAAACCGTTCCACCGTAAAAGGAGAACCCCATGAATTTCAAACAATCCCTGATGGAAAACCAGTCCGTTAAACTTGGCGCGCGTGCCGCCGACTGGCGCGAAGCCATCAAAATCGGCACCGACTTGCTCGTCGCCTCCGATGCGGTCGAGCCGCGCTACTACGACACCATCATCCGCTGCGTGGAAGAACTCGGCTCCTACATCATCATCGCGCCCGGCCTTGCCATGCCGCACGCGCGCCCGGAAGACGGCGTCAAACGCACTGCCTTTGCCCTCGTCACCCTCGCCGAGCCGGTGATGTTCCCCGGCGAAGACACGCCCGTATCCCTCTTCATTACGCTCGCGGGCAGCAACGCTGACGAACACATGCAAAGCCTGATGGAAGTTACCACCATCCTCGAAGACCCGGACAACGAAGAAACCGGCGTTGACCTCGACAAAATCCTGCGCTGCAAAACGCCGGAAGAGGTCTACGCCGTGATCGACGCCGCGCTCGGTGCCTGATTATGGCACGCCAAGGGTGCTGAACCTGTCGACGCATCCTTGGCAAACGCGCCCCCAATTTTGTTCCCCAACCCAGGAATTCCCATGAGCAAACCCTTACTGCAAATCGCGCTCGACCAAACCGACCTCCAAAGCGGCATTGAAGTCGCCGCCAGCGCGGCGGATGCCGTCGACATCATCGAAGTCGGCACCATCCTCGCCTTCGCCGCCGGTATGGAAGCGGTGCGCACCATGCGTAAAAATCACCCAAACCACACCATCGTCTGCGACCTCAAAACCACTGACGGCGGCGCGATTCTCGCGAAAATGGCATTTGACGCCGGTGCCGACTGGCTCACCGTCTCCGCCGCCGCGCACATCGCCACCATCGCCGCGTGCAAAAAAGTCGCCGATGAATATGAAAAACCGCGTGAAATCCAGATTGAAATCTATGGCAACTGGACGCTTGATGACGCCAAAGAATGGGTGAAACTCGGCATCAAACAAGCCATCTACCACCGCTCGCGCGACGCCGAACTCGCGGGCAAGGGCTGGACGGAAGACGATCTCGAGAAAATGCGCGCGCTCTCCGAGCTCGGACTGGAGCTGTCGATCACCGGCGGCATCGTCCCCGAAGACATTCATCTTTTCAAAGGCATCAACGCCAAATGCTTCATCGCTGGCCGCGCCCTGGTCGGCGAAAAAGGCCAGGCGAACGCCAAAGCCCTGCGCGAAGAAATCGCCAAATACTGGTAATCCATGACTTCAAAGAAAAAGCGCTTGCCGTGATGCGGCAGGCGCTTTTTTTGTTGTCTGGCGGAAAGTCGTAGGGTGGGCTTTCACAAAATCATCAAAAATAGTGATTTTTTACCAATATTAAGCGCTTATTGTGAGAAATTTTCTCACAATAAGCGCTTATCCATGAGAAAAAATTACTATCAGCAGCCCATCATGACGCTGGAAGCCTTGATCAGCGCGCACGCCGGTTTGCCCACGGCGAGTCCGAGGCGCTCGGCGCTGGCGTGGGTGATGATGGCGGTGAGGCTGTGGCCGTTGCCGATGTCGAGGGTGATTTCATCGTTGACCGCGCCGGTTTCGATGCGGGCGACGGTGCCTTCGAGGCAGTTGCGCGCGGAGATGCTCGCGGCGACGTCTGCGCTCGCGATCATCACGTCGCTGGCCTTGATGAGCGCGTAGGCGGTTTTGCCCGCTTCGAGGCCGAGGCGTTCGACGCTGGCGCGGGTGATGATGGCGGTGATGCTGTGCTGGCCGATGGCGATTTGCACTTCGCTGTTGACCGCGCCGTCTTGCACGGCTTTCACTTCGCCTTTCAGCTGGTTGCGGGTGGAAATGTTGAAGATCATGGCAAAAAACTCCGTTGGTTCAAGGGAAAAGCTGTCGAGCAGTGCGCGCAGCCGCGTTTCCTGCTCACGGTAGCGGGCAAGCCAGGCTTGCCCCTGTGCGGTAAGGGTGAGGGTTTCCGCGTCGCGACGTGAGAGCGCTGCGCCCGCGAGATTGTTCAGGCTGTCGAGCGCGTCGAGTACGTCCTTGCGGTTCATGCCCGCTTGCGACGCGGCATCGTCGAGATGGATGCCCGAGGGGGAGAGCGTTGCCAGCAAGCGGATGCGTGCATCATTGCCAAGCGAGACGCCGCCGACGCGCGGCACGATGTCGAGCGTCACTTCGGCTTCGCGCGGCGCGGGCGCATCGCGCAGCGGGCGCAAGGTGGCGCGGTTGTCATGGCGGCTCATCTGGTAGAAATCGTCGCCGAGCGCCTGCGCGTCCGCCGGATCGTGGGTAATCAGCAGCAGCGGCACGTCGTATTCGCGCTGCAAGTCACTGACGAGATGGCGCATTTTGTCGCGCAGCCCGGTGTCGAGCGCGGAGAAGGGTTCGTCCAGCAGCAAAACGGAGGGGCGACGAATCAGCGCGCGCGCGAGCGCCGTGCGCTGTTTTTGTCCGCCGGAAAGCTGCGGCGGATGGAAATCGGCGAGGTGGGCGATGTCAAGGCGTTGCAGCCAGTGCGCGACTTCCGCGCGGGTACGTTTGCCCGGGTTGCGCCAACCGCCTTGCAGCCCGAAGGCGATGTTTTGTGCCACGGTCAAATGCGGGAAAAGCGCATAATCCTGAAAGAGATAGGCGACGTTACGCTTTGCGGTGGGCAGGCAGTGGCGCGCGTCGTAAAAGCATTGCCCGTTGATACGCACATGGCCGCCGTCCGGGCGGTAGAGACCGGCAATCCCCTGCATGAAGAGGGTTTTGCCGCTGCCGCTGCCGCCCAAGATGGCGACGCGCCGCGCGTCCGTTTGCAACGTGGCATCGAGCGCGAAGCCGGGCAGGCGTTTTGCGATATGAATGTCGAAGGTCATTTGATGCCTGCCTTGGCGACCTTGCCGGAGGCGAGTGCGCCGACGCCGAGCAGCACGGCGATGCACACCACGGAAATCAGCGCCACCATCGCGTGCGCGTCGCCGTCGCGCCCGGCCTGTACCGCTTCGTAAATGGCGATGGAGAGCGTTTGCGTTTTGCCGGGGATGCTGCCTGCGACCATCAGCGTCGCGCCGAATTCGCCGAGCGCGCGGGCGAAGGCGAGCAGCGTTCCCGCGAGAATGCCGCGCCAGGCGAGCGGCAAAGTGACGCGCCAGAACACTGCCGCAGGCGATAGCCCCAAACAGCGCGCCGCCGCTTCCAGTCGCGGATCGACCTGCTCGAACGCGGCGCGCGCCGGTTTGAGGATGAGGGGAAAGGCGACGACCGTCGCGGCGATGACCGCGCCCTGCCAGGTAAAAATAAGCTGGATGCCGAGGCTGTTCAGCCACTGGCCGAAGGCGCTTTGCCGCCCGAGCAGTACCAGCAGGTAATAGCCGAGTACCGTGGGCGGCATCACCATCGGCAGGGTGAGTAGCGTGTCGAGCAGTTCGCGTCCGGGAAAACGGCAGCGCGCGAGAAGAAAACCGAGGAGTACGCCGAGCGCGAGGCTGATGGCGACGGCACAGAGCGCCACTTTCAACGACAGCCACAGCGGCGTCCACACACCGTGCATCAGGAGCGCCCCGTATGGATGCAATCCGGCGCGCGCGGCACGGCGAAGCGGCTTTGTGCAAGGCGCGCGAAATCGTATTGCAGCACTTCGCCTGCGAGCGGCGCGGCAAATCCCGCGAGGATTTTCAGCGCTTCCAGCGCCTGCAACATGCCCATCACGCCCGGCACCGGGCCGAGGACGCCAAGCGTGGCGCTGGTGGCAGGCGGCTCTTCCGGCCACAGGCAACGCCAGCAGGGTTGCTCTTCCCCCGGATGCAACATGAAAAGCTGCCCCGCGAGCGTTGACGCATTGGCGAATACCACCGGTTTGCCACACAAGAGCGCAGCATCGTTCAGGCGGTAGGAAAAGGCGCGGCTGTCGGTGCAATCGAGCGCCAAATCATGGGCTTGCAGGGCGTCCAGAATTTCCGCGCCGTCGAGTTCGCGGGGGATCGCCGCGCAAGTGGCACCCGCCATGCGCGCGCGGCAATAGGCGGCAAGCGTTTCCGCCTTGGGTTTGCTGAGGTCGGCGTAGGTAAAGGGCAATTGGCGGTGGAGATTGCTCACGGAGACGGTATCGCCATCGACAAGCGTGAGATGGCCGATGCCGGACGCCGCAAGCCACGGCACGGCGCTCGCCGCCAAACCGCCCGCACCGAAGACGAGGACGCGGGCGCGCGCGAGTTTTTCCTGCGCCGCAGGGGTCATGCCCGGCACTTTCAATTGCCGCGAGAAATCAGGGGTATGTGGATGATTCATGTTTTGCTATTGATAGTGATTTTTGTAGGTTGGCGGTGAAGCGCTTGCGCTGAACCCCAACAGGCAACGTTTTTCGCTTGTGTTGGGGTTCACGTCGTTCACCCCAACCTACGGGATGCCGTGAAAAATCAGGGGTGTATGGATGATTCATGTTTTGTGTGTTTATGGTGATTTTTTACCATGGTGAAGCGCTTGTTGCGGTAAAAAATGATTATTTTGAACAGTATTTTGTGATTGTGATGTGTAGGGTGGGCTTTGGCCCACCATGCGATTTTTCAAGTCTCTCAATGGTGGGCTAAAGCCCACCCTACGCCCACCATGCGCCCATCCTACCCTGCCCCCTGCGTTTATAGCCAACGCTCTAATTATTGTCATAAGGAATACTCGCAAAACAAACTGTC
>JAUNKJ010000117.1 GCA_030532785.1 Cardiobacteriaceae bacterium | reverse complement strand
GGCATGACCTTTACCATCGAACCGATGATCAACGCCGGCCGCGCCGCGCTGAAAATCCTCCCCGACGGCTGGACAGCCGTCACCAAAGACCGCTCGCTCTCCGCGCAATGGGAACACATGCTCGCTGTCACCGACAGCGGCTATGAAATCTTCACCCTGAGCGCCGAAGAAAAGGCGCGCGGGGTGAGTGCGGTGTCTTAAAATAACCTCAGCTCGGGAGAAGAGGATGATTATCCTTGAATGATTTCTCGAAATTTTCTATGAAATGACAAAACATTCCCCTCCCTCGCAAGCGGGGGAAGGAACTGATTGGAGAACAATGCCATATCAGTGGATATACCCACTTCCCTTATCTCGAATTCAAGTTAAAATATAAAACAGCCAAAAATAGCTGTTTTTTACCATAATGAAGCGCTTGTCGCGCAAAAATTTCTCACAATAAGCGCTTCATGATGAGAAAATTTCCCATTTTTGCTTTTTGGGCGAAATGCGGTGCAAACCTCATGATGTGTACTCGCTCAACAATCTTGCTCTGTCGCTCACCGGCAACCTAACTTTGGTGGTGAACCGTCGGGCATAAATGTCCGATATATAGCACTAATTATAAAAAAAATGATAAATTTTCTCATCACCAAGCGCTTATTGTGAGAAATTTTCTCACGACAAGCGCTTGGTGATGGTAAAAAATCATTATTTTTATCAATTTTATGAAAAATAACCCCATTCGCCCCATCGCGTTGGTTTTGCGCGGTGAAACCGTTAAAATGCGCGCTTTTCTTTTCTACCCAAGAGTCATCCGTTGAAAGCTGAAATTCAGGACGGGCTGGCGTCGGCGTTGCTGCTCGCTGCCAAGGCCCACAATGTTGCCGAAGACCTCCTCACCCTGCCCATCGAACTCGAGCGCTGCAAGGACCCGGCGCACGGCGATTTCGCGAGCAATATCGCGATGAAATACGCGAAGATTTTCCGCATGAATCCGCGCGCGCTCGCCGATGAGCTGGTGGTGTCGGTGCCGCTGATGGCATCGGTGGCGGGCATGGAGGTGGCAGGCCCCGGCTTTATCAACGTGCGCCTGTCGCGCGATTCGGAAAGCCGCGTACTCGAAGAAATTATTGCCCAGGGCGAGGCTTTTGGCCGCCACGAGGCGGTCAAGCCGTTGCGCATTTTGCTCGAATTCGTCTCTGCCAACCCCACCGGCCCGCTGCATGTCGGCCACGGGCGTGGCGCGGCCTACGGCGCAACCCTTGCCAACGTGCTGAAGGCCAACGGCCATGACGTGGAAAAAGAGTATTACGTCAACGATGCCGGGCGGCAGATGGATATTTTGGCGCTCAGCACCTACTGGCGTTATATGCAGTTGTGCGGCGCGCATGACACCCTGCCGCAGGGCATTTATCAGGGCGAGTATGTGATGGACATCGCCCGCGATTTTCATGCCGAACATGGCGAGGCGTTTTTCCATGCGCCCGAGACCTGGGCGCCCGCGCGTCCGGCGCAGTGGTCGCAGGAAGAGAAGGACAACGGCACGGTTGACCAATGGATAGACGCGGCGGTGGCAAGCCTCAAGGCAACCCTCGGCGAAGCGCGTTACCGCCTGGTGTTCGATGCCGCGCTTAATGCGGAAGTCGCGGATATTCGCGAAGATTTGGCGGAATTCGGCGTGACTTTCGACCGCTGGTTTTCCGAACGTTCGCTGGTTGCCGACGGCACGGTGGACAAGATGCTCGCGCGCCTGCAGGAAAACGGTTTTCTCTATGAAAAGGATGGCGCGACCTGGTTCCGCGCCTCCGAGTTTGGCGATGAGAAAGACCGGGTGGTGCGCCGCGAAAACGGCGTGACCACCTATTTCGCCTCCGACATCGCCTACCATTTCGACAAGTACGAGCGCGGCTACGACTACATAATCGACATCTTCGGCGCGGATCATCACGGCTATATGGCGCGCGTCAAGGCGTCATTGGCAGCGCTGGGGCTGGAGCCGCAGCGGCTTGGCATCGAGCTGGTGCAGTTTGCCGTGCTTTACAAGGACGGCAAGAAGATGCAGATGTCCACGCGCAGCGGCCAGTTCGTTACCCTGCGCGAGCTGCGCGAGGAAGTGGGCAACGATGCCGCGCGTTTCTTTTATGTGATGCGCAAGCCGGAGCAGCATCTCGATTTCGATATTGATCTTGCGGTGTCGCACAGCAAGGACAACCCTTTCTATTATGTGGAATACGCCCATGCGCGTACCTGCCGCGTGCTGGAACGCGCGGCGGAAGAAGGGCTGCACGTGGATTTCAAACGTGCGCTTGATTCGCGTCAGGCGCTGGTGGAAGCGGAAGAGCGCGCGCTCTTGCGCGAACTCGCGCGCTACCCGGAAGTGGTGGCGAGCGCCGGGGAACACCTCGCCGGACACCTCATCATCAACTATCTCAAGGAACTCGCGGGCAGCTGGCATCAGTTCTATGACGCCGGACACAAGGTGCTGCACGAGGATGCGGACATCCGCGCCGCGCGTTTGCTGCTCACCCGCTGCGTGCAGCAGGTGCTGCGCAATGCCCTGGAAATTGTCGGTGTTGAAGCGCTGGAGCGCATGTGAGCAAAAGTGCGAAAAAGCGCGTGAAAAGCGCGCAGATTTCCAATTCCAGCCGTGTGGCCGCGCGGCTGCTCGGCGGCTTCATCATGTTTGTGGTGATCGCGGTGGCCGGATTTGTCGGCTATCACATTGGTATCAAGAAAGATGATGTGCCGCGCGATCCGCCGCGCCGCGAAGTGTCGGCCAATACGCCAGCGGTGGCGAACAACGGCAACGGCCAGGGGCGCGAAGCGCAGCAGCGCAAGGCGCGCTATTCCTTCTACGACGAGCTGAAAAAGCGCAGCAACGAAGTGGAAGCGGAAGTGGCGGCGAAATCGAAGGAACTCGCCGCCGCGCCGGATGTGAAAGGCGCGTACTACCGCGTGCAGGTCGGCGCCTTCAAGGAAAAGGAACAGGCGGAGCGCTTGCGCGCGCGTCTGATTCTCCGCGATTTTCCGGTGAGCATCGTCCACAGCAACAACTTCCATCTGGTACAGGTCGGCCCCTACCAGAAACGTGAAGAGGCGCAGAAAATCGAGGAAACCCTGAAAAAATCCGGTTTCAACGTGCTGCTGAAAAAATTCGAGTCCAACTGATGGCGCAGTCGCTGACGTTTTTCCATCTCGACCTCTGGCAATACCTGCTGGTGGCAGGGCTGGGCGTCATCGCCAGCATCATCAACATGCTCGCGGGCGGCGGCTCCAACCTCATCCTCCCCACCCTTATCGTCATGGGCGTGCCGACCGCCATTGCCAACGGCACCAACCGCGTCGGCGTATTCCTCCAGGGGCTGGTCGGGCTGCGCGCCTTCCACAAGGCGGACAAATTGCCGACAGACGATATGCCGGGGATTCTCGTGCCCACGGTGCTGGGCGGCCTGCTCGGTTCGCTGCTCGCCTCCTACGCCCCGGAAGTGTTTTTGAAACCGGCGCTGCTGCTGACGATGCTCGCGATGGCGGGCATCATGCTGCTGCGCCCCAATGTGGTTACGCCCGCGCCGGGTACGATGCCGCACAAGGTGCGCGATTCGAAGCAGGGCTTTTTCTGGCTGTTCATGGCAGGCGTTTATGGCGGTTTCGTCCAGGCGGGCGTCGGCTTTGTCCTCATCATGGCCTTCGCAGGCGTTTTGCGCTACGACCTCGTGCGCGCCAATGCCCTGAAACTCGCGTGTACCATCATCTTCACCGCGGTGGCGCTCGCGGTATTTATCGTCAACGGGCAAATCTGGTGGGACGTGGGCATCGTACTCGCCATCGGCAATATGCTCGGGGCGTGGCTCGGGGTGCGGATTGCGATCAGCATCGCCCCGGCAGTGATGAAGCGCATCCTCTTCGCGATGACAGTGGCAGCGGTTGTCGCCGCACTTTTTTCATGACCGGCGCAGGGATGGCAATACCGGTGCCGGTTTTCGCCGCAGGGCAAATTGTCAAAGCGGGCAAAGTCTGCTGTAATCGCCCCTCGTTTTTTTCGCATACATTTTCAGGAATCCCCCATGGCTAGAGCTATCCCCCAGGTGTTTGGCAGCGAATTTCACGCACAAATGCCGCTGATGACTTTCGACGGCAACACCTGGAGCGAGCCGCTCTGGCAGGCGAGCGACCGCCTCGTGCTGCATCCCGCCGCGCACTGCCTGCATTACGGCAGCACCATCTTCGAAGGCATGAAAGCCTTCCGCCACGCCGACGGCCGCATCGCCGTCTTCCGCCTTGACCGCCATGTAACGCGCCTGATGCACAGCGCCCAGGCGCTGCATCTGCCGGTGCCGGATGCGGGCAAAACCCGCGCCGCCATCCTCGAACTGGTGCGCCGCGCCGCCGATGATGTGCCGGATCGCCCCGGCGCGCTCTATCTGCGGCCAACGCTCATCGGCACCGAAGCCAATGTCGGCAAGGCTGGCTCGCCTTCGGCAGAAGCCATGCTCTATGTGCTGGCCTCGCCGGTCGGCGATTATTTCGTCGTCGGCTCGCCGATGAAATTGCTCGTCGAAACCGAACACGCGCGCTGCGCCCCGCACATGGGCAGCGTGAAAACCGGCGGCAACTACGCCTCCGCCCTCCACTGGCAGACGAAAGCCAAGGCCGACATCGGCGCCAACCAGGTGATTTTCTGCCCGCGTGGCGATGTGCAGGAAACCGGCGCGTCCAACTTCATCCTCATCAAGGGCAACGAACTCATCACCAAAGCGCTCTCCAGTGAATTCCTCCATGGCGTTACCCGCGACAGCGTCCTGCAGGTCGCGCGCGACATGGGCCTTGCCGTAAGTGAACGCGATTTCCGCGTCGAAGAAATGCGCGGCTGGCTGGAAGAGGGGGCGGAAGCCATCCTCACCGGCACCGCAGCCGTCATTTCCCCGGTTACCAGCATGGTGTTCAACGGCGAAGAAGTACCTGTCGCCGCCCAAGAAAAAGCGCTGCAACTGCGCCAGGCCATCATGGACATCCAGTACGGCGTGGCCGAAGACCGCCACGGCTGGCTCACCTTCGCCAACTGAGCAATAACCCGACCATGAACGTACCCCACTGGCCGCGCGGCAACGCCATCCTCACCGGCATCTATGTGTCGCGCATGCTCGGCATGTTCATGGTTTTTCCCGTTTTTTCCCTCTATGCCCAAGGCCTTGCCGGTGCCAACGAACTCCTCGTCGGCATCGCCCTCGGCGCATATGGCTTGACCCAAGGCCTGCTGCAAATCCCCTTCGGCCTCGTCTCCGACCGCATCGGCCGCCGTGGCGTCATTGCAGCCGGTCTTCTGCTCTTCGCCCTCGGCAGCTTTCTCGCCGCCACGGCCGACAGCATCCACGCCCTCATCCTCGCCCGCCTGGTGCAGGGCATGGGCGCGATTTCCGCCGTGACCATGGCCTACGCCGTGGACATCACCCCGCCGGAAAAACTCGGCAAAATCATGGCCATCATCGGCGGCAGCATCGGCATGTCCTTCGTCCTCTCCCTCATCATCGGCGCGCCGCTCGCGCAATGGCTGGGGGTGGACGGCCTCTTTTACCTCATCGCCGCGCTGGCGCTTGGCGGACTCGTCGCGACCCTTTTCCTGCCGCCGGTTGCAGCCGTCTCCGCAACCGCAAGCGGGCATTACCAGCGTCGCGCCCTGTGGCAGGCGGGCTTTGCCATTTTCACCCTGCACGGCGTCTTCACCGCCTGCTTCCTCGTGCTGCCGGTAATGCTCGTCGCCCACGGCCTCGACAAACTGCACCACTGGTGGATTTATCTTCCCGCCAACCTCGTCGCCCTCGTCTTCATGCGCTACCGCGCCGTGCCGCACCCCATCGCCTTTGCCGCCAATTTCATCCTGCTCGCCGCCGCCTTTGCCCTGCTGGCGCTGCCCTTGCCGCTTTACCTGCTTGCCGCCGTCATCACCTTGTTCTTCATCGGCTTTTACCGCCTCGAAACCGGGCTGCCGCACTGGGTGGCACGCATTGCCGACCCGGCGGCGCGCGGCAAGGCCATGGGCATCTACAACACCTGCCAATTCTTCGGCAGCTTCGCCGGTGCCGCCCTCGGCGGCTATCTCTGGCGGCACAGCACTACCCCGTGGCCAGTATTCGTCATGCTGGCCGTGATGGCCGCCTGCGCCGCCCTGCTGCTTTTGCACTGGGGCAAACAGGCAACCCAAACCCAACCGTAACTGACATTTAGGAGGAAGCCATGGCTTCACGCGGAGTCAACAAAGTCATCCTGATCGGCAATCTCGGCGCCGATCCCGACATGCGCTACATGCCGAGCGGCGATGCCGTAGCCAACCTGTCGCTTGCCACATCCGAAACCTGGAAAGACAAGCAAACCGGCGAGCCGCGCGAAAAAACCGAATGGCACCGCGTGGTTGCCTTCGGCAAACTGGGCGAAATCATCGGGCAATACTGCAAGAAAGGCTCGAAACTCTATATTGAAGGCCGCCTGCAAACCCGCAAATGGCAAGACCAGAACGGGCAGGACCGCTACACCACGGAAATCATCGCCGACCAAATGCAAATGCTCGACTCGCGCGGCAGCGGCGGCGGCGACAACCACTACGGCGGCGACCCCGGCTACGGCATGCCTGCCAACCCGCGCCCGGCCGCCAACAACAACCGCCCGATGCCCGACACCCCGGCGAAACCCAAGCCGCAAAACTTCGGCCCGGAAGTGGACAACGGCTTTGACGATGACGATATCCCGTTCTGATGATTCATATTTTTCGGTAAAATAGTTATTTTTTACCATAATGAAGCGCTT
>JAUNKJ010000116.1 GCA_030532785.1 Cardiobacteriaceae bacterium | reverse complement strand
TCCGGCCGCGTCGGCATGGGCAACATCGCAGGCGTCGCCGCCGCCATCGGTTTCGGCGGCCCGGGCGCGATTTTCTGGATGTGGGTGGTGGCCTTCCTCGGCGCGGCAACCGCCTATGTGGAATCCACCCTCGCCCAGATTTACAAGGAAAGCGATCGCGGCCAGTATCGCGGCGGCCCTGCCTATTACATGGAGAAATTCTTCGGCAAGGGCATGGGCATCATCATGGCGCTGGCGTTCATCGTCTCCTGCGGCCTCTTCCTCCCGGGCGTGCAGGCCAACGGCGTGGCGAACGCGATCACCAACGTCATCGGCGATGGCGAGATCATCCAAACCGCCTTCGGCGAAGTCGGCACCAACAAGCTCATCGCCGTGGCCTTCATCCTCGTGCTGCTTGGCCTCATCATCTTCGGCGGCATCAAGCGCATCGCCAAATTCACCGAAATCATCGTCCCCTTCATGGCGCTCGGCTACATCATCATGGCGCTGCTCATCACTTTCATCCATATCGACCAGATTCCGGCGATGGTCAAGATGATCATCGGCGATGCCTTTACCGCGCAGGCGGGCATGGGCGCTGCGATCGGCTGGGGCGTGAAGCGCGGCGTCTATTCCAACGAAGCGGGTCAGGGCACCGGGCCGCACCACGCGGGCGCGGCCGAAGTGGAACACCCGGCGCAGCAGGGACTGGTGCAGGCGTTCTCCGTCTACATCGACACCCTCTTCGTCTGCTCGGCAACGGCGTTCATGATCCTCATCACCCAGCAATACAACATCCAGGGCGCGCGCGAAGCCGGTGATTTCATCGTGCAACATCTGCCGGCCGACACCCCGATCAGTGGCCCGGCGTTCACCCAGTTGGCGGTCTCCAGTGTCTTTGGCGGCTTCGGGCCGATCTTTGTGGCGATTGCCGTATTCTTCTTCGCCTTCACCACGATTCTGGCTTACTACTACATCGCGGAAACCAACGTCGCCTATCTGATTCGCAAATCCGACGGCGCAGGCGCGCTCTTCGTGATCAAGCTCGTCATCATGGGCGCGGTGGCTTACGGCGCGGTGAACAGCTCCGGCTATATCTGGGACATCGGCGACATCGGCGTGGGCTTCACCGCGTGGCTCAACATCCTCGGCATCATCGCCATCTTCTTCATGGCCAAGCCCACCATCAACGCGCTTCGCGACTATGAAGCGCAACAGAAAGCGGGCGTTTCCCACTACACCTTCGATCCGCAGAAACTCGGCATCAAGGGCGCGACCTTCTGGGAAGCGCGCAACAAGGAACGTCTGTAATTCCTGCCTGATGCTTGGATAAAAAAACCGCCCGTAAGGGCGGTTTTTTTATTTTATAAAATCATTAAAAATAGGTGTTTTTTATCATGACAAAGCGCTTATCGTGGGAAATTTTCTCGTAATAAGCGCTTAATGGTGAGAAAATTTCTCACGTCAGGCTGTGGTGGTCGTATGAACAAAAGCCCCTCCACCTGTGGGGCGACTGGCTTGCCAGCTCGTCCGAAGGACGAGAAAGGTTGGGGAGAGGGGGAAAAATCATGACTCTTCGCAAATTTTTATTTTGATCCGTAAAAAACATTTTTCCGAATTCTGAATATTTAAGGATACCGTGTTTGCTGCCCTCACCCCTTCCCCTCTCCCACGGGAGAGGGGTTACAAATCGCTGCGCGATACCGCATGGGTTTACACCCATCCTACGGTATGGCTGCTTTCATGATGATTTCACTATATGCGGTTTGAATCAACCCACAAAACCCCACAAAAAAAGCGGCTTGCGCCGCTTTTTTCATTCCCGGGAAGGGGATCAGTTTTTGGGGTAGACCTGGGTTTTGCCGCCGTCTTTGCCGATGCTGTAGACCACGAAGCGGAAGGCTTTGAGGTCGCCTTTGTCGTCGAAGGCGATGTCGCCGATCGGGGTGCTGTAGCTGTCGCCGCTGTGCAGCGCTTCGGCGATTTTCGCCGGGTCATCCGTGCCGAGTTTGTTGGCGGTGTCGACGATGACTTGCACGGCTGCGTAGGAGGGCATGACGAAGGGGCCGCTCGCGTCTTCTTTTTTGTCGGCGAAGGCTTTGACGAGGTCGGCGTTTTCCGCGACTTTGGAGAAGTCGATGGGCGCGGTGATGAGGACGCCTTCGGCGGCTTCACCGGCGATGGCGACGAGGTCCGGGTTGTCGAGGCCGTCCGCGCCCATGAAGGCGGGCTTGAAGTCTTGCGCCGCGCTTTGCCGCAGGATGAGGCCGGCTTCGGGGTGGTAGCCGCCCCAGTAGATGAAGTCGATGTTGGCTTTTTTCATTTTGGTGATGAGGGCGGAGAAGTCGGTTTGCCCTTTGTTCACGCCTTCAAAGATGGCGACCTGCACCCCCGCGTCTTCGAGGATTTTCTTGATGCCGTCGGCAAGGCCCTGGCCGTATTGCTGTTTGTCGTGGAGGATGGCGATGTTTTTCGGCTTGAGTTCGTTTTGCACATATTCGGCGGAGATCGGGGTGGTCTGGCTGTCGAGGCCGATGGTGCGGAAGATGGTGGTGTAGCCCTTGTCGGTGAGTTCCGGGGCGGTGGAAGCGCCGGAGATCATGACGATGCCTTCGTCGTTGTAGATTTTCGCGGCGGGGATGGTGGATGAGGAGCAGAGGTGGCCGATGACGAATTGCACGCCGTCGTTGACGATTTGGTTGGCCACGGTTACGGCTTGCTTGGGTTCGCAGGCGTCGTCGTAGATTTTCGCGACGAGTTGCTTGCCGTTCATGCCGCCTTTGGCGTTGATTTGTTCGATGGCCATGTTGGCGCCGATGTTTTGCATGGTGCCGTACTGGGTGACGGGGCCGGTGGTGGGGCCGGCAAGGGCGATGGTGATGGTGTCGGCGGCATACGCGCTGAATGCACAGGCAGCGAAAGCGGCGGCGAGCAGGGTTTTTTTCATGTTTCCTCCAATTGTTGAAAAGGGATGCGAGTCATCCGCCGGGGGAATATGGGCAGAAATGCGCAAGGTGTCAAGCGGCTTGGTGATGCGTGAGAAAATTTCCCATGACAAGCGCTTCATGATGGTAAAAAACGATGATTTTTATGTTATTTATGATAAAAATCATTCATCTGGGAGTTTGCGGATTCCGTCTTTGTCGATGCGCCAACCGGGGCGGGCGAGGGCGCAGCCCTGCCATTGCCAGGGTGGCGGCAGCGGCGTGCGGCTCGTGCAGCGTTCGTGGGCAAAGGGATAATCCCTGAGCGGCACGAGGCTGACCACCGGTGTTGCCGGATAGGCGTCGAGCAGGGTTTTCAGCGCGCTGTGCTGGCGCTTGCGGTCGGCAGTGATGAGGATGAGCAATGGCGCGCGGGCGCGGTGGCGCAATTCGGGGAGGAGATGGCGGCGTGCGTCGTCGCGCTCGCGGTAACGGTAGCCGGGATTGATAACGACGCTGCCCTGCGGCGTGTGCAAAATCGCGGCGTTGCCATTCGCGCTTTGATAAAGCACGGTGCGCGGCGCAAACGGCCAAAGCACGGCGGCGGCCAATGCCAGTACGAACACGAGGTGCATCCGCCACGACGCGCGCGCCAGCAACGCGAGAATCAGGGCATAGAAGACGAGCGCCACCACCGCCGTCGGTTGCCAGACAGGCTCCAGATAGGCGGCGGGAATGTCGCCGAGAACGCGCAGGGTGGCGAGGGTATGCTCGAGCAGGGTTTGCGCCAGCGGCACAAAGGCAGTGCTGGCAAGCGCCAGTAGCCCGGCAAAGAGCAGCGCGCCCAGCCAGGGAATCACGATGAGATTGGCGACATAGCCCACCAGGCTGACGCCGCCAAACCACGCCCAGATGAGCGGCGTGATCGCCAGGGTAAGCCAACCTTGCAGCAGCGGCCATTGCCAGACCGGCGGCGTGTGGTGGTAACGCCGCCAGGCGAGAAGCGCGGCAACCGTCGCCAGATAAGACAACCACGCCGACGGCGCGCGCAGCATCGCGGGATCGAGCAGCAGCGACACCGCCGCGGCCAGCGCCAGCCCCTCCATGCCGCCGCGCACCCGTGGGGTAAACCACGCGAGGCTGATGCCCAGCAACATCCACCACGCGCGCCACGCAGGCGCTTGCGCCCCGGACAGCAGCACATACAGCAGCGCCACCACCAGCATGAAAAGCATCCCGAAACTTCGCGGAGACACGGCCAGCGCCCAACGGTGATGGAGGCTGATCAAACTCTTGCCCGCCCAATAAGCCATCAGCGCGATGAGGCCGACATGCAGACCGGAAATGGCGAGCAGATGCGTGGTGCCGGTATCGCGCAACAGGGTGCGGTCGCGGACGTCGAGCGCGGTGCGGTTGCCGATGAGCAGCGCCTGTAGCCAGCGCGCCTGCGCCGGGGGAAAACGCTCGCGAATGCGCGCATCCAGCGCCGCGCGCCATTGCGCCAACGAAAACGCCTCCGGCGGCAACGGCGTCGCCGCCTGCAAAGTGGCGAGCAGCCCGTCATCGCCCACGCGCGGGGCAAGGCGCATCTGCCAGCGGCTCGTGAGCGGCAAATCGCGCTGCCCGTAGTCAAACAAAGTCATCTCCGCCCCGGCAAGCGATGGGCAATCCCGGCTGGCGTCGATGGCAAGCGGCACACGCTGCCCGCGCGGCAGCATTTCCACGGGAAAATCGGCGACCATCGCCGTCACGGTGCACACCTTGGCGTCAACCTCCGGCGGGGCGAGACGCCAGGCGGCAAACGCCAGCAACAACAGACACAACGCGAACAAACGCACCCGCGCCCAAAGCCATAACGGCAACGCCAAAAGTGCCAGCGGTAATGCGAAACGCAGCGGCAAAAACCCTGCCAGCCACACGCCCAAAAGAATGACAGCCGTCGCGTGATAAATCGGCGGCAGGGAAAAAATGCGCGCGAACATATCCTTAATCTGAGTTCGGGAAAAGAGAACGATCATTTTTGAATGATTTCTCGAAGTTTTCTATGAAATGACAACCCATTCCCCTCCCCTGCTTGCGGGGGAGGGACAGGGTGGGGGTGTTGAAAACGAAGTTTTCATTCCATAGCCGTCAAAAATGCTACGCATTTTACACCCCCATCCTAACCTTCCCCCGCAGGCGGGGGAAGGAACTGATTGAAGAACAATGTTATAACAGTGGACGTATCCACTTTCCTTATCCCGAACCGAGGTTATCCTTAAACGCGGAAATAGCGCCAAATGGCATAGCAGGCCAGCGCCGTCAGCACATACTTCAGCAGCGGGCGCAGAAAATCCATGCGCAAGCGTTGGCGCAACCGCACCCCCGCCCACGAACCGGCAACCGACGCAGCCACCAGCGCCGCGAGCAGCGGCGCGTATTCCATCCAAGCAAAGCCGTACCAGCCATAAACCACCACCTTGCCCAAATGGGCGAACACCATCATCGCCGCCGCCGTGGACACCACCGCATGATGATCATCGCTGCGCTTCATCAGCAGCGGTACATTCATCGGCCCGGTCACCCCGACAAAGAGCGCCAGCACCGTCTGCACAAAGCCGATCACGCTGAAATGCTCGATGTGGCCCATCGCGCGCTGAAACGGCGGCACCCACACATTGAGCAAAATATAAATGCTGATATACAGCGGCGCATCATCGAGATTCACCTGCCCGATCAACCAGAAACCGGCAACCATCCCCAGCACATTGCCCGCCGCATACTGGGCAAGCGGCGGAAACAGCACATGACGTCGCCCGAACCACGCGCGCGACAGATTGGACGCCAATTGCGTCGTCGCATGCACGGGAATAATCGCCGACGGCGGCAGGAAAAACGGCATAAAAGCAATCAGAATCATCCCGCCGCCGATGCCGATCACCGCCGTCATCGTGGACGTCAGGAAATTGAGAATCACCAGCCAGACGAGCATCTCAATGCCCGGCGCGGTACAGCCACACATGTGCGGGCGGAATATTGCGCCAGGCGTGCGCCACCCGCTGCGCATGAATATCCGCCGGGATGCGCGGAATCGGCGCTTTTCTTCCATAAGTGAACTGAATCAGGATATTGCGCGCATCCTCGCGCAACACTTCGGCAAACACATTCTTGATCGTGAGCGCAATACGCGGCGGCAACGAGCGGAACGGCAGAGACGACACAATAATCTTCGGCCGCGTATCCTGCCAAATATCCAGCTGCTCGATGCGTCCGGCGCGCACATCGCTGCCGTCGAAATCGCGTTGCAGACGCGCCGCCAAGCGCGGATTGAGTTCATTGATGATCAGGCGCTCGGTGGGATAACGGCCGACCAGCTCGCGGGTAATCGCGCCCGTACCCGCGCCCGCCTCGATCACCAGCGCATCACGATCGCCATGCTCCCGCGCCACCGCAGACATCGCCCGCGCCAACTCGCGCGACGAGGGAATCAGCGAACCGATGCCCTTGGGATGCCGCAGAAACTCGTAGGAAAAACCGGCAGTTTCGCGCACGAGGAGAGTGATTTTTCGCCGGGACATGAACACACGCGATGACAGGAAAGGGCGTCATCATAACGAAAAACCCTGGGCAAACGTAGATTGCAGGAGGAGGGGTTGAGGGCGATGAAAAATTTTCTCATCATTAAGCGCTTTGGGTGAGAAAATTTCCCACTAAAAGCGCTTATGAGTGGTAAAAAATCACTATTTTTAATGATTTTATGGTTTTTGTGGTATGTAGGATGGGCGTAAGCCCATGCGGTTTGCGATGTGGCGGTATGCACCGGGATGAAATCGCTGCGCGATACCGCATGGGTTTACACCCATCCTAGGGGCTGTTGACAATTCGTGAGTGGAATTTACGGGAGTTTGAAAGGCAGTTGAAATCTTGGAAGTTTTGTCGTTTCAAAAATTTGATGGTGTCCTGAAAAGTATGCTGGGTCTTCATTTTCCCTCCCCCGCTTGCGGGGGA
>JAUNKJ010000115.1 GCA_030532785.1 Cardiobacteriaceae bacterium | reverse complement strand
TGTCCCTCCCCCGCAAGCGGGGGAGGGTAATGGTTTGTCATTTCATAGAAAATTTTGAGAAATGATTCAAGAATGATAGTTCTCTTATTCCGAACCTAGGTAATTACAGCAATCTGCCGATGGTCATCAGCAGGGCGCGAGCTTTGACGCCGTCCTGCTGGGCGATGGCGTATTGCAGGTCGCTGGCACTGGCGCGCAGTTGCTGCATCTGGCTCACCAGCATCATTTGCCCTGCGGCCTGGGCGAGCGCTTCCGCCTGCGAGGCGTATTGGGCAAGGGCATCGGCGTCGCTGCCCGTGTTCAGGATGTTTTTCGCCTTTTGCAGGGCTTGCGCGTGGTGTTGTACGCGTTGCAGGGTGGCGGAAAGATCGAGTTGATCAAAGACTTGCGCGGGGGGGAGGACGGAGGTCGCGCTGCTTTCCAGCACTTGCAGCACTGGCTCGCCGCTCTGGCTGTCGCGCAGGGTCGTGGTGTTGCCGTCGCTGGTGTAGGTCTCGGTAATGGTGGTGACTTGCGCCTTGACGGTAGAGGCCGGGCGCGGCTGGGCGTGGTCAACGGCGTTGGATTGGCTTTGGGCATGGCTGCCGGTGGCAAGGGTGGCGAGAAGCGCTAAACAGATGGCTCGTTTCATGATGAACTCCTGTTGCTGTTGCGAAATGCCGGTTGGCGCGGGGGACTATAGCACTGCGCTTCGCGGCGGGATTTAAGATTCCGTCATGCGCTGTCAATAATAGGGATGGCGGAAAAATAGTTTTTTTTTCTCATCATGAAGCGCTTCTCGTGAGAAAAATTCTCATGCAAAGCGCTTGGTGATGGGAAAATTTCTCATGAATATCATGGCGTTGACCGCCAGCGCGGGTGCGGGCGTTTGGTGCTATGATTGCGCGGTTTTTGACGAGGATAAGCCATGAAAAACGAAGTCTTTCTGCAAGTCTTGCGCGGCGAAAAAGTCGCGCGCACCCCGGTGTGGATGATGCGCCAGGCCGGCCGCTATCTCCCGGAATACCGCGCGACGCGCGCCGAAGCCGGCTCCTTCATGGACTTGTGCCGCAACACGGAACTCGCCTGCGAAGTGACCCTGCAACCCTTGCGCCGTTACGCCTTTGATGCCGCAATTCTTTTTTCCGACATTCTCACCATTCCCGACGCGATGGGACTGGGCCTGTCATTCACGCCCGGCGAAGGGCCGACCTTTGCCCGCACCGTGCGCAGCGCGCAGGAAGTTGAAGCGCTGCCGTTGCCACCGGCGGGATCGCTCGATTACGTTTACGACGCGGTGCGCATGATTCGCCGCGAACTCAACGGCCTGGTGCCGCTTATCGGCTTTGCCGGCAGCCCGTGGACACTCGCGACCTACATGATCGAAGGCGGCGGCAGCCGTGACCATGCCCGCGCCAAAGCGCTCGCCTACGGCCAACCCGAGGTGATGCACGCGCTGCTCGCGAAGCTGACCCAGGCCGTCATCGATTATCTGCGCGCGCAAGTCGAGGCCGGGGCGCAAGCGCTGATGGTCTTCGATTCGTGGGGTGGTGCCTTGCCACACTGGGCTTATCCGCTGTTTTCGCTAAACTATATGCAGCAAATCGTCGCCGCCATGCCAGAAGGCGTACCCGTTATCCTCTTCACCAAGGGCGGCGGACAATGGCTTCCAGCGATGGCCGACAGCGGCGCGGCAGGTCTCGGCGTGGACTGGACAACGCCGCTTGCCAGCGCCCGTGCCGCCACGCAAAATCGCGTCACCCTGCAAGGCAATATGGACCCGGCATTGATGACCACCGACCCCGCCACCGTCAAGCGCGAAGTCGCGCGCGTCCTTGCCGATTACGGCCACGGCCACCGCCACATCTTCAACCTCGGCCACGGCATCACCCCCGACGCCTCGCCGGACAACGTGAAAGCGATGATCGACGCGGTGCACGAACTCAGTCCGCAATATCACCAATAAACACAAAATCACGAAAAATAGTATTTTTTTACCATCATTAGGCGCTTATTGTGGTAAAATTTATCATCATAAGCGCTTTTTGGTGGGAAAATTTCCCATTTCACATCAGGAATGCCCATGATTGACCATATCGACCCGGAAGCGCGCTACAGCGACGCCACCATCCACAACGGCGTGATCTACCTCGGCGGCCAAGTGCCGGAAGACGCCGCCGCCGACATCGGCGCGCAAACCAAAAGCGTGCTGAATCAAATTGATACCCTGCTGGCGCGCCTCGGCTCCGACAAGGCGCACATCCTTGAAGCCACCATTTATCTTGCCGACATCGCCGCCGATTACGACGGCATGAATGCGGTGTGGGACGCATGGACAGCGCCCGGCCGTGCCCCGGCACGCGCCTGCGTACAGGCAGCGCTGGCGCATCCCGGCTGGAAAGTGGAAATCAAGCTGACGGCGGTGGAGAAAAGGGTGGGGTGAAAGGGTTTATAGTTAAATCAACAAAAAACAGAACGGAGATGTAGGTTGGTGGTGAGCCGTCAGGCGAACCCCAACATGATGAATTCTAAAATGTTGGGGTTCGTGCTACGCACTCACCACCAACCTACGGTTTGGCTGATTTATGATGATTTCACTATAAAACCGGCTTCAGCACACGACGAAATGCAAAAAAGCCGCTGATTCAACTCCTCTCCCACAGGGGAGGATTAAATGAAAAGTTTTTTCCATCAATAAAACCGACCAAAATAGCAGTTTTTTACCATTATAAAGCGCTTATCATGAGAAATTTTCTCACGATAAGCGCTTTGGGGTGAGAAAATTTCTCATTCTGCTGTTTCCGCTGGCGCTTTGTGCGGGGTAAAGCGCGGTTTGGCAGGCATGCGTTCGGCGATGCGGGCGCGGTTGGCAGCGAGTGCCGTGGCGGTCGGGGTGTAGTCCTGCCAGAGTTCGGGGGTGTCGGGGAGGTTGTCCGGCCAGCGGTTTTGCACGTTGAAGCCACGGGCGAGGCATTCCCGGTGCAGCGCGGTGTAGCGTTTTTCCAGGAATTGCAGTTTGTTGAAGAAGAAGCGGACGTGTCCCGTGCCGAGTTTGTAGTCGGCGGGCTGGCCGTCGAGGCGGTAGTTGTTGCGGGCGACGGCGTTGGGGATGCGGGTGAGTTCGCGGTGTTCGGCGAGCAGATGTTGGTC
This sequence comes from Cardiobacteriaceae bacterium, assembly GCA_030532785.1. Lineage (GTDB taxonomy): Bacteria > Pseudomonadota > Gammaproteobacteria > Cardiobacteriales > Cardiobacteriaceae > JAUMXB01. Next base: position 3,842 of record JAUNKJ010000115.1, on the reverse strand, counting down.
GCAGAGGGTTTGCGGCGGGACGAGGTTGATGCGGGTCATGCGCGGTTCCGGGTGGGGGAGGGCGCATGGTAGCGCGTTTGTGATTGGCATTGCGGGCGTTTTTGGATACCGTGCCGTTTTTCGTTTTGGGAGGCTTGGATGGATGGCCGTTTTGCCTTGATGTTGTCGACGGCGTTGGCGCCGCTGGTTTGGGGGTCGACGTATTTGGTGACGACGGAGTTTTTGCCGCCGGATCGGCCGTTGTACGCGGCGTTGCTGCGCGTGTTGCCTGCCGGGGTATTGCTGCTGTTGTGGGCGCGGGAGGTGCCGCCGCGTGCTGAGTGGAAGCGTCTGTTTTTGCTGGGGATGCTCAATATCGGCTTTTTCCAGGCGATGTTGTTTGTCTCTGCCTACCGGCTGCCGGGCGGTTTGGCGGCGATTCTGACGTCAACACAGACGCTGATGGTGATGGTGCTGACCGCATGGCTTGGCGTGCAGCGTCCGCCGTTGGCCGCGTGGCTCGCGGCAGGGGTGGGCGTTGTCGGGATTGCGTTGCTCGTTTATGCGCCAGGAGTGCGTTTTGACGCCGTCGGTATTGTGGCGGCGCTGTTGACGGCGCTTGCGGGCGCAGTGGGGGCGTATTTCAGCAAGTATTGGCATACATCGCTGTCTTTGCTGGCGTTTACTGGCTGGCAATTGCTTTTCGGCGGGTTGTGTCTGCTGCCGCTGGCGTTGTGGCTGGAGCCGCCGTTGCCGAGGCTTTCGGCGACGCAGGTTGGCGGCTATCTGTATCTTTGTCTTTTCGGTTCGGTGTTGGCTTATGTGCTGTTTTTTCGTGGGATTCAGCGTTTGCCGGTGGCGGTGGCGATGTCGTTGAGTTTGTTGAGTCCGGTGTCGGCGTTTATTCTCGGCTGGCTGTTTTTGGATCAGCGCATGGATGGGCGCGCGGTTTTCGGCTTTGTGTTGGCGTTGTTGTCGATTTTCGGGGTGCAACGCGCTTTGCAAGCAAAAACATCGCAAAAATAGTGGTTTTTTACCATAATGAAGCGCTTGTCGCGGTAAAAAATCACTATTTTTCCGTGTTTTTTGGTGTAGCTTTCTGGGGAGGGCAAAGCCTTTCAGGGCATTGTTCTTGCGAGGAAAATTCAGGGAAAGGCGGGCGGGGCAGGGGGTTTTGGTGGCTTGCGCTTTCGGTTAAAATACCGCGCCTTTCAATACCGGGAGGCGCCATGCGCATCATAGAAGAAGCCTTCACTTTCGACGACGTTCTGCTCGTTCCTGATTTTTCTGATGTTTTGCCGCGAGATGTGGATTTGTCCGTCAGGCTCGCGCGCGATGTGAAACTCAATATTCCCCTCTTTGCCGCGGCGATGGATACCGTTTCCGAAGCGCGGCTGGCCATTGCCATTGCCCAGCTCGGCGGTATGGCGGTGATTCACAAGAATATGTCGCCGGAAGCGCAGGCGGCGGAAGTGCGCCGCGTCAAGCGTTTTGAATCCGGGGTGATTCGCGATCCGTTGACGACCACGCCGGATGCCACCGTCGGCGATGTGCGCGAGATTACCCGCGAGCATAAATTCTCCGGCCTGCCGGTGCTGGAAAACGGCAAACTGGTCGGCATCGTCACGCGGCGCGATTTGCGTTATATGGAAGATGAGGTGAAAGTGCGCGAGATCATGACGCCGCAGGAGCGCCTCGTGACCGCGACGGAAAATGCGACGACGAGTGAAATCAAGGCGTTGCTGCACAAGCACCGTATCGAAAAAGTCCTGCTCGTTGATGATGCCTTTGCCCTCAAGGGCTTGGTGACGGTGAAGGATTTGCGCAGCGCCCGCGATTATCCTCTTGCCTGCAAAGACAAAAACGAAAGCCTGCGCGTCGGTGCGGCGATTGGCCCCGGCGGCGACAGCGACCGTCGTATCGAATTGCTCACCGCCGCTGGCGTGGATGTGCTGGTGGTCGATACTGCGCACGGCCATTCCAAGGGCGTGATCGACAAGGTGCGCGAATTGCGCGCGGCGTTTCCCGAACTCGTCATCGTCGGCGGCAATATCGCCACGGCGGATGCGGCCATCGCCTTGGCGGACGCGGGGGCGGACGTGGTGAAAGTGGGCATCGGCCCCGGCTCGATTTGCACCACGCGCATTGTGGCAGGCGTCGGCGTGCCGCAGATTTCTGCGGTGTCCAACGTGGCACAGGCGATGCAAGCGCGCGGTGTGTCCGTCATCGCCGACGGCGGCCTGCGCTACTCCGGCGATATCGCCAAAGCCATCGCCGCCGGTGCGCATGCGGTGATGGTCGGCGGCTTGCTCGCGGGTACGGAAGAATCGCCGGGCGAAGTCGAGCTGTATCAAGGCCGTTCCTACAAGGCCTATCGCGGCATGGGATCGCTCGGCGCGATGAGCGCAGGCTCTGCCGACCGCTACTTCCAGGGCGGACAAAAAGCGGAAAAATTCGTGCCGGAAGGCATCGAAGGCCGTGTGCCGTACAAAGGGCCGGTGGCGGGCGTCATCGAGCAGTTGATGGGGGGGCTGCGTTCGTCCATGGGCTATGTCGGCTGCCGCAACCTCGCGGAAATGCGGGAAAAACCGAAGTTTGTACGCATCAGCAACGCCGGAATGCAGGAATCGCATGTGCATGATGTGACGATTACCAAGGAACCGCCGAATTATCGGAGATAACCATGAACCCTACCGCCCTCGATCCGCTGGTGTCCGAATTTGCCAGTGCCGAAGAAGAACGCGATTATCTGCGCTGGCTTCAGGCCAAGGTAGACGCTTCGCAAAACGATCCGCGTCCGTCCGTGCCGCACGACGAAGCGATGGCGCAAGTGGCGCAGGCGTTGCGCGAGCGCAGGAAACAGCGTGCTGACGGTTAACTGGCGGCCACAGGCGATTGTCGATCTGATTGATATTGTGGATTATATTGAACAGGATAATCCGCAAGCCGCGCAGCGCATGGAAACGCTGATCCGCACGGCGGCACTGGATTTGGCCGTCATGCCCTATATCGGTCGGCCGGGGCGGATTGCCGGGACGCGCGAGCGTCTCGCCCATCCGAATTATTTCATCGTGCATCGCTTGGGGGAACGCAGCGTGGAGATTCTCAACGTGGTACATGCCCGTCGCCAGTTTCCGCCGCAGGAATGGTAAATTTTCCCATTATGAAGCGCTTATGGTGGGAAAATTTCTCACGATAAGCGCTTTTTGATGGTAAAAAATAACTGTTTTTTGTATTTTGTAGAAATGATTGTCGATAAAAAATATTTCCCGCCACCGCGCATGAAATCGTAGGGTGGGTGTCAACCCACCGTTTTTATATTGAAAGCCCGCACAACTCCCCAAAAAATTCAAGGAAATACGCCATGTCCCACGACAAAATCCTTATCCTCGATTTCGGCTCGCAAGTCACCCAGCTCATCGCCCGCCGCATCCGTGAAGCGCATGTGTATTGCGAAGTACATCCCTGCGATGTCACGAGCGACTGGCTGCGCGACTACGCCGCCGACGGGCGCTTGAAAGGCATCATCCTCTCCGGCAGCCATGCCAGCGTGTATGAAGTGGACGACCGCGCCCCCGATGCCGCCTTCACGCTTGGCATTCCGGTGCTGGGCATTTGCTACGGCATGCAGACCATGGCGCAGCAACTGGGCGGGCAGGTCGAGGGCAGCCACACCCGCGAGTTTGGTTACGCCGAAGTGCGCGCCCACGGCCATACCACGCTGCTGAAAGACATTCAGGATTTCCACACCCCCGAAGGCCACGGCATGCTCAAAGTGTGGATGAGCCACGGCGACAAAGTCACTGCCTTGCCCGAGGGCTTCAAAGTGATGGCCAGCACGCCGAGCTGCCCGATTGCCGGCA
>JAUNKJ010000114.1 GCA_030532785.1 Cardiobacteriaceae bacterium | reverse complement strand
GGAAAAATGCGCCAGTTGATCTTGATAAGCCTTGACAAAGGCGGGGCGCGCGCTGGCGCGTGCCACATAATCGCGGCAGGCGGGATATTTGCCGAGGCCGCCGAGACGATCAACCAAGCGCAGCACATCGCTCATGGCAATGTCGGCAATGGAAAAACCTTCGCCGAGCCATTCGCCTCCGGCCAAAACGGCTTCCATGCGATGCAGACGGCGGTCGCGCCTGTCGGCAAAGGCGGCGAGAACGCTGGCGTCGAAGGCCTCCGCGCGGAAATGACAGAACGCCCAGGCGGCGGTATCCGGCTCCACGCTGTTGAGCGCGGCAAAAAGCCAGCTGATGGCTTGCGCGCGTGTGGCGGCGTCGCGGGGGAGCAGCGCAGTGTTCTGTTCGCCGAGATGGAGCAGAATAGCTCCGCTTTCAAAGAGATGCACATCGCCATCGGCAAGAAACGGCACTTGCGCGAACGGCTGGCGGTCGAGATGGCTGCGCGCGTGAAAAGCAACGCTTTGCACGCGATAGGGCAGCGCCGCCTCTTCCAGCGTCCAGCGCACGCGGATATCGCCGCTTCCCCAAAAAATGGCATAGAGTTCGTTTTTTAAGCCTTTGAATAAAGGGCTTTATTCAAAGGGTTGTCTATGCCATTTTTCGGGGGCCCCGCTATATCGCGCACCAGGCCAATGGCAACATCGGGGGCATAGTCGAAAGTGTAGAGGGTGATCATGCGGTGGCTCCTGACAAAGAAGGTGCATTGTCGCGCAAGGCGCAACGCGGCATTTGTCATGGATTGCCTGTTTATGATAATTCTTTATAAAACGACGAAAAAATAGTGATTTTTTACCATCATTAAGCGCTTTGTGTGAGAAATTTTCTCACGACAAGCGCTTCACGGTGAGAAAATTTCTCACATAAAGTTTTATTCTACCCGCAGCAGTTCAAAGGTTTGCCGGGCGTCGTCGGCTTTGTCCGGCGCGGCGAAGAGGGCGGGGAAGTGCGAGTTGACGATCCACAGTTCGCCGTTTTTCACGGTGGCGGTGGTGGCGCCGTCCACGTCGGGCAGGGCGACGCTGCGGATGACGCGCGCGCTTTGCCAGCCGTTGTCCGACTGAAGAAAGGCGACTTCGCTTTGCATATTGCCCCCGGCATCGACTGCGGTTTGCACGGCGGCGAGGGTGCCGTCCGCTTGCAGGCGCAGGCCGTCCGGCCCTTTGAGGCGTTCCGGGAGTTGCACTTCGCGGAGCGCTGCCGGTTGGTCGAGGGGGATGCGCCACAATTTGCCGCGCACATAGTCGCTTGCGAGCAGATAGCCCTGCGGATGATGGACGATGCCGTTCAGATTGGGCAAAAGGCCGGTGGTTTCGCCGTCGCTTTGCGGGCGCAGGCGTTCGTCGCGGATTAAGATGGAGACGGCTTTGTCGGCGTATTGCGCGCGGTAGATGTGCGGCTGGAAGCTGTCGGTGACGTAGAGATTGCCTTGGGGGTCGATGGTCAGGTCATTGGCAAGGGTTGCGCCTTGGGCGAGGGCGGAGAAATCGTAGATGTGGCGCAGTGCGCCGCTGTCCAGATCAAATTCAAAGACTTGTGCGGTGCGTTGCAGGGTTTTGCTGCTGCTGCCGTGAGCGACGCCGACGTCGCTGTTGCTGACGAGGACGCGGTTGCGCGCTTCATCTACCACGATGCCGGCGCTGGTGAGGAGGCGTTTGTCGGCGGCGAAGACGCGGTAGCTGCCATCGGCTGCGACGAGGCCGATGCTGCCGCCGCGCAGCGAGGAGACGAGAAAGGCGTTTTGGCCCGGATGCCAGGCGATGCCTTCGGGGTAGCCGTGGCCGTAGGGCGGGGTGAAGGTTATGGATTCGGCGGCGTGGGCATGGGTGAATGCGGCGAAGAGGGTGGCAAGGGCGATTTTTTGCATGGGATTTCCTGAATTGCGGGTGAGGCGGCGCATGGTAAGGATTATGATGGATGCAGATAAGCCATCTGTTGTCGGATGGCTTGTTGCATATTTGCCAACAATCAGGAGCGCCATGTCATGAAAAACGCCGATTACGCCCAGCTCGCCGCTTTTGTCGCCATTGCCGAGAGTGGCAGTTTTCGCAAGGCGGCCGCGCGCCTCAATCTCAAGCCGTCGACCCTGTCGCATGCGATGCGGGCGCTGGAGGACAAGCTCGGGGTCATGCTGCTGGTGCGCACCACGCGACAGGTGGCGTTGAGCGAGGCGGGGCAGCAGTTGTATGCGCGCATCGCCCCGGCGTTTGCCGAAGTGGGCGCGGCGCTGGAGGCGGTGAACGATTTTCGCGAACATCCGGCGGGCACGGTGCGCCTGTCTGCACCGCGTGCGGTGGTGTCGCGCTTCATTCTGCCGCGTTTGCCGCTGCTCGCCGAGCGCTACCCGGATGTGGTGCTGGAAATCAGCGCCGACAACGGCTTCGTCGATATCGTCAAACACGGCTTCGACGCGGGGATACGTCTCGGCGAATGTGTGGAAAAGGATATGGTTGCCGTGCGCATCAGCCCCGATTTGCGCGATGCGGTGGTCGCCACCCCCGAATATCTCGCGCGCCACGGCACACCGCGCACGCCGCAGGATTTGCTGACGCATCGCTGTATCGGGGTGCGGCGCATTGCCGGTGGCGATCTTTACCGCTGGGAATTCGCGCGCCACGGGGAAGTGCTCAATGTGGCGCTGGAGAGCCGCCTGATTCTCGACGATGCCGATCTGGTGCTTGATGCCGCGCTCGCCGGATTGGGGCTCGCGTTTTGCATTGAGCCGTATTGCGCGGCGCAGCTCGCGAGCGGGCAATTGCAGCGCGTGCTGCAAGACTGGTGTCCGCCGTATCCCGGCTTTTTTCTCTACTATCCCGACCGGCGCAAAACGGCGGCGCTGCGAGCGGTGGTGGAAGTGTTGCGTTGTGATTCATAATTTTGATAAAAATAGTGATTTTTTACCATACATAAGCGCTTATCATGAGAAAATTTCTCACAAAAAGCGCTTAATGATGAGAAAATTTCTCATCAATAATGGGTTAGACGATTATATTCCTCGCGCGCGAGAACGGTATTGAAAAGCCCGACGGGATGGCTGCCTTGGCGGCTGATGCCGGTGTATTCGAGGCTGGCATCCTCGTAGCGTTTGAATTTGTACACCGCATCATTCATCAGCGCTTCGTTGAAGACATTGAGGCGCGTCAGCAAACCGAAATCCGCCTGGGTCAGGCCGGTGACGCGGCGGAACAAGTCGGGTTCGAGCTGTTCGATGACATCGCGCAGGCTGTGTTCGCGATAGTCGGTGAGATACATGAAGACGGGGATACGGGTGGCGAATTTGATCAGTTTTTCCTGAATCTGTTTGCGCAGTGATTTGTATTCCTTCTCTTCCTTGCTCAATGCCTTTTTTTCCTTGTCGGTGATGTCGTCGCCTTTTTCCTTTTTTGCTTTTTTGACCGCTTCCGATTTGTTGATGATGGTTTCAATCTCGTTGTTGAGCGAGCGGAAGCCTTCGATACGCATCAGGGCGGCGAGCGCTTCCTGATGGTTCATCAGGCGTTGCAGGGTATCGTTGTCGACATTGACCAGCAAAGCGCTTTCCCAGCGTCTCGCGAGCAGGGTGGCGGTGGTGCCGCTCATCGCCATATCGAGAACGCCTGCCGCATCGATTTGTTTCATCGAGCTGCCGTCATAGGCCAGTACCGGCAGGAAATGAATGAAATCTGCCACTTTTTGCTCGGGATTGCTGTTTTCCGTATCCAGACGGCAGGCGTATTCGGCAATCTGGCGCAGGGCGCGGTCGGGCGCAAAGTCGAACACATAGCATTGCTGCTTGATGATGGCTTCGTTGTGCGGATCAGCCGCGTCATGACCACGCAAGACCCACGGCGTTTGCACACGAAACGCGGCCTGAAAATAGGTTTCCGGGCTGGATGCATTGCGCAACATGAAAATGCCCGTCCACGGTGCAACGGAAACGCCGGTAGTCAATTTGCCGCAGGAAAGCGTGATCGTTTTGCTGGCGAGCGGGTTCTTGCCCATGGCGTTTTTCACCGGCGGCAAGGCTTCCATGCCTATGCCTGCCTGACTGCCTGCCGCAACGATGATTTTGTATTGATGAAAAAACTGGTTGTGCCTTTTCTGCAACAGGTTGTTCATTGCGTGGCAGGAAGCCACATTGGGCAAGAACCAAAAGGTATGCGGCAGGCTTTCCAGCAAATGCACATCGGAAAACGGCATGGGCGGTTTTTCCTTGCCCATTTTCAGGGTATCCACCGCCATTTCTGGCAAGCGGTTCTGGATGAAATCCAGCCATTTCTGCACTTCGGTTTCGTAGACAAAACGGGCGGCATCGCCTTCGCCACTGGCGGAGAAAAACAGATTCAGATCAAACTCGTTGAACTCTCCCTTGCGCGCCACCTCGCGCAGGGAATCGGGCAACTGATAGGTCAGCATCAGCATCTTCGGCAAAGAAGCATAGGGATTGGCGCCATTTGCTTCTGGCCATGTTTCCTTGGCTTTTTGTTCGTCCGAATACGTCCAGTTGAAAATCTGTTCTTCGATAAACTCGCCCGAGGCAATGGCGCGAAAGGGTGTCCCTGAAAGATAGAGATAATGATGGGTGGTGATCGGCATATTGCCTTCGTCGAAATCCTTCAAATCCTCGCTTTCGGCAAAGGCCTGTTCGCGCTTGTCGGTTTCGCCCTCGAACAAATCCTTGGCATTGTCGCGCCATGCGCCGTAATGGTATTCATCGAATACCACGCAATCCCAGTTGATGCCGTGCGCCCACTTGTTCTTCAGTTTGATGCCGCCTGCCTTGCTTTTGCCCAAAAAATCCTGAAACGAGGCAAAGCAGACGATGGGGCGATTTTTATCGGCTTTGGTATAGCTCAACCCTTCGCGTACCACGAATTGCCAACCGGAAAAATCGGCATGCCCCTGCAAATCCTCCTGCCAGGCATCTTGCACCGCCGGTTTGAAGGTCAAAATCAGAATCTTCCGCCAGCCCATGCGCTTTGCCAATTGATAGGTGGCAAAGGTCTTGCCAAAGCGCATCTTGGCATTCCACAAAAAGCGCGGCGCCTTGCCCTGATTGTGCCGATCGGCCTTGAAGCTAGCATAATACGCCGCCGTTTTTTCAACGGCTGCTTGTTGCTCGGGGCGCATCGCGAAAGACAAGGTGCGCCTTTCTTCGTTACGCTTGCCCGATTTCACTTCCTGCAAAGCGGCTTTCACATCATCCAAAGTGCAGGCAAACCACTCCGTCAACACGCCTTTATCATTGCGAATGCGTTGACAGCCATAGCGCTGCAAAACGCGATGTACATCATGATCCTTGAAAAGACTGCCATCCTCGCGCATCGCCAGTTCATCCAGCTCGATATGCCACGTTCTTTTTGGTGTAGCCACCGACTCGCGCTGCTCGCGTACCCGCACATAGGCACTTTCGCGCGTGGTAAAGCCGATTTTCAGCTTGCCGGGGTAGTGCTTGTCGGAATAGGCATAAATTCGCGGTTGATGCAAAGAAGAAAAAGGAGAAACACTGTTTTGGGATGGTTTGGCCGCGGGCAGGGAGGGGGATTCGTTCATGGAGGATTCCGTTCAGAGCAAATTGACGTTGATGAGGCAAATCCGTATAGTTCTGCTATACGGAGAAGGGTAATATGATCAAAAGTTTCAAACACAAAGGATTGGAGAAATTTTTCCGCACCGGCAGTACCGCAGGCATTCAGCCTGCCCATGCGGCAAAGCTGCAAATCCTGCTGACTGCCCTTAATGCCGCCAGCAGGCCGGAACACATGAATATGCCCGGTTGGCGGTTGCACAAACTCTCTGGCACTCTGCAAGGGCATTGGAGTATTACCGTCAACGGCAATTGGCGGCTCACGTTCCGTTTTGCCGATGGCGATACCGAAGTGGTTGATTATCAGGACTATCATTAGGAGAAATAATATGTACAACCCTGCTCATCCCGGATTGGTCTTGCGCGACAGCCTGCAAGGCACCAGTGTGACCGAAGCCGCGCAACGCCTGGGCATTACCCGTGCTGCCCTGTCGCGCATCCTGAATGGCAAGGCGGGCATCAGCGCGGAAATGGCAGTGCGTCTTGCCATCCTGCTGCCCAATACCGATGCTGCTTTCTGGCTACGCATGCAGGCCGCCCATGACTTGTGGCAGGCGGAACAGCGCAACCACGATTTCGTGATTCCACTGTCGCAGCCGTTATCAGTCTGATGCATCATTATTATCCTGCGCTATAACGTGCTATTTGGAGAACATCGCATGTTTTGTTCATCTTTTGGCTTCCCGCAACCGGAAAAGTAAATCTGTCGATGCTTTTTCTTCATAGAAAATCAATAGTTCTTGTTGCAAATATTCGTATTCAGGCATGAGATATGGAACATTTCCGCCAGTATGATTGGGAGAAATTATTTTATCCAAATGATCGGAAATATTTTTCTGTCTGATAAACTCATCTACAATCTGTTTGGTAGTGGGTTTTTGATGCCACAAATCAACTTCATCAAATGACCTTCCATGTTGTTTGGCCAGTTGCTCACGAATATTTCTTTTGATTCCCGAAATGGTATAGGTACAAAATGATCTGAAGTTTTGCAAAGGCGTAGGTGGGTTGCCAAAATTTTCCGTACTAATCTGCTCTTCATATTTGCTTTCATTATCAACGATGAATAGACATTTTGTACTGTAATCTCGAGATTTTTTGACGACAAAATAACAGTTGTCCAAATCGAATCTATTTTGCAAGTTCTCAGACTTGTCGCAATAGTCCTGGATGAAATCTTTCAAATCCAAAATATCATTTTCGTCCGTAATGATGCCACTCTGACTCTCTTCTGCGCGATGACGAATAGCCTGCAAGTGTTTTTTAAAAGAGTATTTTGTTGGAAAAGTGATTTTCCTGCTTTTCAGGTAATGCGGTTGTGATCTACTCATTATCCACCTCCATGGGACGCACCATTTTTTCGATAAAGGCAATTTCTGCTTCAGTCAAGCCATATTTGGCGTAGAGTTCTTCATCTGTCCAGGGTTTTGAGAAATCTTGCATGGGAACAAGTTCGTAAACTTTT
>JAUNKJ010000113.1 GCA_030532785.1 Cardiobacteriaceae bacterium | reverse complement strand
ACGGCGGTGATGGCGATGGTGTAGAGGATGTCATCGACCAGCGCGCCGCGCGAGAGGTCGTTCACCGGTTTGCGCATGCCTTGGAGTACCGGGCCCATCGAGATGGCGTTGGCGGAGCGCTGCACGGCTTTGTAGGTGGTGTTGCCGGTGTTGAGGTCGGGGAAGATGAAGACGCTCGCTTGTCCGGCGACCGGGCTATTCGGCGCTTTTTGTTTGCCAACGGATTCGACGGCGGCGGCGTCGTATTGTAGCGGGCCATCGACGAGGATATCCGGCCGCAGTTCGCGCACTTTGGCGGTCGCTTCTTTGACTTTTTCGACATCCGCGCCGGAGCCGGAGCTGCCGGTGGAGTAGGAAATCATCGCCACTTTCGGGTCGATGCCGAATTCCTTCGCCGTATCATGCGATTGGATGGCAATCTGCGCGAGTTCGTCGGCATTGGGATTGGGGACGATGGCGCAATCGCCATAGACCAGCACCTGGTCGGGCAAACACATGAAGAATACGGAGGACACCATGCTCGCGCCCTTCGCGGTTTTGATGATTTGCAGCGGCGGGCGCATGGTGTTGGCAGTGGTGTGTACCGCGCCGGAGACGAGGCCGTCCACTTCGCCCGCCTCCAGCATCATCGTGCCGAGCATCACGTTGTCGAGCAATTCTTCCTGGGCGCGGCCGGGCGTCATGCCCTTGTGTGCGCGCAGTTCGACGAGACGCTCCACGTAGCGCTCGCGCACCGCGTCCGGATCGATGATGACGATATTGTCGCCGAGTTCCACGCCCTGCTGCCGCGCCACCGCCTGCACCCGTTCCGGGGACGCAAGGAGGACGCAGCGCGCCATGCCGCGCGCGGCACATTCGCTCGCCGCGACCACGGTACGCGGTTCGTCGCCTTCGGGCAGCACGATGGTTTTCCCGGCGGCAATCGCGCGCTGCACGATTTGGTAACGGAACGCGGCGGGCGAAATATGGGTTTCGCGCACATCGGCAAGATATTTTTCCGCCCAGTCGCCCTGAATGTGTTCGGCGAAGAATTCCTGGGTGCGCTGGATGCGCTCGGCGTCGTCCGGGGGGATGTGGCGGTTGAAGCCGTCCATGATGCGGGTGATGCCCCAGCTGCTGGTTTCCACATGCATCACCGGCAGCCCCGAGGTTTGCAGCAGGTTTTCGCAAAGATCAAAGACGGACGCCGACGGCGCGGTCGGCCCGGTCAGCACCAGACACGCCATTTGCGTCCCCGCTGCGGCGGCGATGGTGATCGCCATCAGCGCATCGTCGCGGTCGCCCGGGCTGAAGATGCAATTGTTGGGCACGAGGAATTCCACGGCATTGGGTACGCTGCGCGCGAAAATCACATAATCCTGCACGCGGCGCTTTTCCATCTCGCCCTGGCAAATGATGCGCGCCTGCAAATGGCGCTGGAGGTCGGTCACACGCGGCGCGGAGACTTCCGCATTGTCAGGAATCGCGCCGAGAAGGCGGAAATTTTTCCCGAACACGCGCGAGGCTTCCACCTGCGCCTTGGTCAAACCGCCTGCGGCATCCACATGATTGACAATCGCGCCGAGCAACTGGCCGCGCGCATAGCCACCAAAGCCGTCCGCCGCGTAATCGAGGCGGTTTTCCATCTGCGCCACATTCTCGGCGCGGGCGCTGGTCACGAGAATCACATCCGCGCCGAGCGAGCGCGCAATCGTCTGGTTGAGTTCGTTGGCATACGGCACATTCGGCGTTTCCAACAGCCCTTCAAGCACGACAATATCGGCATCGCCCTTCGCCGCCTCGAAGCGCTGGATCACCGTCTCCATCAATTCATCAAGATTGTGCGCATCGAGCGCGCGCTGCACCTCGGCGGTGGGAATGGAGAGCGTTCCATCCTGCGCGCCCCGGCAATACTGCCCCATGAGGCGCACGCTGTTGTCCTCGAACGCCGTTGCCGCACTTTGCAGCACCGGCTTGTGATAGCCGACCTTCACGCCCTGGCGGTCCAGCGCGTGATACAGCCCCATCGTTGACGACGTCAGCCCCACGCCAGTATGGGTGCCGACCACGAGAATCGACTTCGTCATGCCCCCTCCCCGCACAGCGCAGCGGTATCACGGGCAATCAGCAACTCCTCGTTGGTAGGCACCACCCACACCGGCTTGCTGCCGGATGCGGCCACATTGCCCGCCTTGCCACGCATGGTTTCCGCGTTCTTCGCGGCATCCACGACAAAGCCCAGAAACGCGAGCTGCGCCACGGTACGCCCGCGCACAAAGGGCGAGTTCTCGCCAATCCCGCCGGTGAACACCAGCGCATCACAGCCGCCGAGCGCCACCATCTGCGCCGCAATATGTTTGGCGAGACGATAGCAATAAATCTCCAGCGCGCGCGCCGCATCGGCATCGCCCTGCTCCATCGCCTCTTCCAGCGTGCGGCAATCATTGGAAATGCCGGAAAGCCCGAGCAGGCCGGACTGCTTCCACAGCGTCGCATCCACCTCGGCCACACTCATCCCGAACTGCTCGACCAAAAGCGTCGGAATCGCCGGGTCAAGATCGCCTGAGCGCGTGCCATGCACAATGCCCTCGAGCGGCGTCAGCCCCATCGTGGTATCCACGGAATGATCGCCATCAATCGCCGCGAGCGAACCGCCGTTGCCCAAATGGCAAACAATCAGCTTCGGCTGCTCCTTGCCAAGCAGCACCGGCATCTGCGCCGCCACATAGCGGAAAGACGTGCCGTGAAAACCGTAACGGCGGATATGATGTTCCTTATATAAAGACATCGGCAGCGCATAAAGAAACGCCTTTTCCGGCATCTTCTGGTGAAACGCCGTATCAAACACCGCCACCTGCGGCAAACCGGGAAACGCCTTGGTCGCCGCATCAATGCCAATCACATGCGCCGGATTGTGCAGCGGCGCCAAGCGGATGCACTCGGCAATCTTGTCGCGCACCGCCGCATCAATCTTCACCGACGCGCTGAAAAACTCACCGCCATGCACCACGCGATGCCCCACCGCGCACAGCGCCTCCTGCAAACCGAAGCGCTTCAGCGCCTCCTCAATATAAAGCAGCGCCTCCACATGCGACCCCGGCGCGGGCAACGCCGCCTCCTCCGTATTGCCGGCGAACTTCACCTTGATCGCAGCCCCCTGCTGCCCCAAACGCTCCGCCAGCCCCTTGCACACCTCGTCGCCGCTCTGCGGATCAATCACCGCAAACTTCAGACTCGACGAACCGCAGTTCAACACCAAAACATACTGTTGCATAAACACCTCCAGAAAAAACGCGGCACATTCTAGCAAAATCGCCGCCCTGCAATTAGGACGACATCAGTACAAATATGATTTATATGAAAAAAATTTGCATCCCCCGCAGCCGCAACCGTATAATGCGCGCACTGGCAATGTGACAACTACAACACGAACCCGACCCCGCGTCGGGTTTTTTAATGCCCGCACCGCGCAACGTTGTTTTGTTTATGAATTTCATAAAAACACGATTTATGGTTGTTTTTTACCATCATGAAGCGCTTATCGTGAGAAAATTTATCGCAATAAGCGCTTTGTAATGAAAAATTTTCTCATCAAAACCGCAGAATGGGTGTCAACCCACCGCAAACTCCCCTCTCCCGCTTGCGGGACTCGAAGAGCTGCGGAGCAGATTGGGGGCGGGGGTGAGGGGAAATCGCGCAGCGACTGTAGGCTGGGTTAGGCGTAGCCGTAACCCAGCAAAAACCATCAACATCGCGCTGGGTTACGCGGCGTTGCCGCTAACCCAGCCTACAAACTACAAACAAACTACTCCACCCACAAAAAAGCCCCGGACATTCCGGGGCAAATCATCATGAGGCAATGTGACAGAGACAGACGTTTCTGTCGCGGCTAATAGTAAGCATTCCTATTTGTGTTGTCAACACATCTCCCTGCCGCCAGCCACAATTTCCCATATCCGGCGCGGAGATAGCCGCTGCCCTTGTCCGCGCGCGCCGTTTGCCCGACGATAGCCGTTTTTTCGGGAGGGACGGACATGGTAGATTTTGCGGTGATTGGCGCAGGCATTCTCGGGCTTTCCACGGCGATGCAGCTCAGCGAGCGCTTCCCCGGCAGCCGGATTGTCGTGCTGGAAAAGGAAGATGGCGTCGCGCGCCATCAAACCGGACACAACAGCGGCGTCATCCACGCCGGGGTGTATTACGCGCCGGGCAGCCTCAAAGCCGAACTCTGCCGCGCCGGCAATGCCGCGACCAAAGCCTTCTGCCGCGAACACGGCATCGCCTTTGACGCATGCGGCAAGCTGCTGGTCGCCACCAACGCGCTGGAACTGGAGCGGATGCAGGCGCTTTACACGCGCAGCGCGGAAAACGGCATCGAACGCGAATGGTGGGATGCGGCGCAACTCGCCGCGCGCGAGCCGAATGTGCGCGGGGTGGCGGCGATTTTCGTGCCATCGACCGCCATTGTTTCCTACCGCCAAATCTCTGAAAAAATGGCAGAGATCATCCGCGATCGCGGCGACGACATTCGCCTGAACACCCCGGTGCAACGCATCGCCGAAACCGGGGATCACATCCTTCTGCACACCGTCCACGGCGAGCTGCGCACCCGTTTTCTCGTGAGCTGCGCCGGTTTGCAGGCGGATCGCGTCGTCGCCATGAGCGGCATCGCGCCCGATTTCACCATCTGCCCGTTTCGCGGCGAATATTACCGCCTCCCGGAAAAGCACAACCGCATCGTGCGCCACCTGATTTACCCGATTCCCGACCCGGCCGTGCCGTTTCTTGGCGTGCATCTCACGCGAATGATCGACGGCAGCGTTACCGTCGGCCCCAACGCCGTACTCGCCATGCAGCGCGAGGGCTACCGCAAGCGCGACATCAACCTGCGCGACATCGGGCAAATGCTCGCCAACCCCGCCATCCGTCGCGTGCTCTTCCGCCATTGGCGCCACGGCCTCAAAGAGCAGCGCAATTCGTGGTTCAAACGCTTCTATTTGCAGGAAGTGCGCAAATATTGCCCGGCAATTACCCTTGCCGATTTGGGCGATTATCCTGCGGGCGTGCGCGCCCAGGCCGTTGCCGCCGACGGCACACTCATCGACGACTTCCGCTGGCAACACACCCCGCGCAGCCTGCATGTATGCAACGCGCCCTCGCCCGCCGCCACCTCCGCCATTCCCATCGGCGCGCGCATCGTCGCGCAAGTGGCGGAGAAGATGACAGAGCAGGCATCGTGAAAATGCAGTGGGTAGGCTGGGTTAGTCCGAAGGACGTAACCCAGCAAAGACTTCAAGCATTGCGCTGGGTTACGGCGCGCTGCGCCTAACCCAGCCTACGTCTGTTTTATCTGTTTTTTACAAATTTTCAGTTTGAATGGCTATAAAAACCACAAAAAAAGCAGCCCCACGGCTGCTTTTTCATTTCCCGGCAGGAAGCGTTATTTATCCGACCACACCGCGAGTTCATTGCCCGCCGGGTCAACAAAATGAAAACGCCGTCCGCCGGGAAAATCGAAAATCTCGCGGCTGATATTGCCGCCCGCGACCTGCACCGAGACATAAGCCTTCAGCAAATCCTCGGCATAAATCACCGCCAGCGGCGAATCCACGCGCTCGCGGCTGGCGTCGAAACCAATGCCCGGCCCGGCGGAATCGCTCTCCGCATAACTGTCGCCCCAATCGCGGAAACGCCAGCCGAAGACCTCGCCGTAGAAAGTTTTGGCCGCTTCCAGCGTCACTTTGTCCGTACTGGGAAATTCAATGTAATTAATGGTGTAATGCCGGTTTGGCGGGGACATGTCGGTTTTCTCCTTGCGTGCGGGGCAACAAATGTTGCGAAAAAGTCATTTTAGCATGTTTCCCTTTCGCGAGAAGCACCGCATGGCGGGGAAAAGCCCATGAAAACGGGGCATGAATACCCCGTTGCGTATTTCAAATTATGTAACCTCAGCTCGGGATAAGGAAGGTAGATGTATCCACTGATATGGCATTGTTCTCCAATCAGTTCCTTCCCCCGCTTGCGGGGGACTGGAACAGCTCGTCCGCAGGGACGAGATTGTTAGGATGGGGGTGTAAAATGCGCAGCATTTTTTACGGCCATGGAGTGAAAACTTCGTTTTCAACACCCCCACCCTGACCCTCCCCCGCAAGCAGGGGAGGGGAATGGTTTGTCACTTCATAGAAAACTTCGAGAAATCACTCAAGGATGTTCGTTCTCTTATCCTGAACCGAGGCTATTGATCAAGACTTGCGCCGCACCGGCACGGTGATATTGCAAATATCGGTATGCCCGGCGGGGCGCACAATCCAGTCGCCGCCACGGTTGCGCCGCGATTCCACCACATCGGCGAAATCCTGGCTCTCGGTCTTCATCACCTCCAGGGTCACGCGCTCGTTGTCCGCGACATCCGTGCCCAGCTTGATGCTGTGAATCGGCACATACTCCTTGGGGTCCTGGTAGAAACCGGCATAGCCCGCGTTGTTGCCACCGCCGCGCGGCAATGCACTCAAGAGTTCCACGCCCTCCAGCACGCGGCCGACGAGAGTGATATTGCGATCCAGATGACGCGGCGATTGCCCGATCACGACATACAACTCCGCGCCGGTGCTGCTGTCCGGCGGATTGTCGCGCCCCGCGCCGAGAATGCCGTAGCAATGCAACAGCCACGCCTTGTCCTTCTCCACGCCGACAGCGAAACCATCCACAAAACCGACCTTCTCCGTCCAGCCGTCAGGATCGGGGAGCGCAGTGAAATTCAGCCCTTCCAGCGCACGTTCAAACTCCACCGGCGGCTTTTGGTGTTCGGCGGGCAGCGGTTTTTTCTTGTCATCCTTCTCCGCATCGGGATCGCCAAATTGCACAACATAATTATCCTGCACGCGGTAAATGCTGAGTCCATCCCAAAAGCCGTTTTTCGCCAACAGCTTGATCTGCGCGACATGCTCCGGGGCAAACTCGGGCGCGAGTTCGTAAATCACGGTGCCGCTGTCGAGCTTCATATAAAGCAGCCGCGCGGGATCAACCGTGCGCCAGGATTCAGCGGGCGCTTCGTCGATGATTTGCTGGGTGGAACGATAAGGCTTGCTCTCGGCCAGCGCGGCGCTGGCGGCAACGGCGCAAGCCAGGGCGATGGCGTGTTTCTTCATGCCGTGTTTTTTCATAACGTTCTCCTCTATGTTGCAAAGGGGTGCCGCACACGCGGCAGGGGCAACGTACTATGCCCGCCGCACGGCGTCAATGCAGTTTTCGGGTTTTTATCAAAAATAGTGATTTTTTACCATCATTAAGCGCTTATCGTGGTAAATTTTCTCACCATAAGCGCTTCATTATGAGAAAATTTCTCACATCACCGT
>JAUNKJ010000112.1 GCA_030532785.1 Cardiobacteriaceae bacterium | reverse complement strand
AATTGCTGGAGCAGATGCACGCGCGCATTTGCAAGCTGGAAGCGGAAAACGAGGCGCTGAAAAACCGTGCATCCTGAGTGGGCCTATTTCGATTATGCGGCGACCACGCCGGTGGCCGATGTTGCCTTGCGGGCGTTTACGCAAACGCTTGCTTTTCCGGGCAACAGCGGCGCAACGCATGGCCTCGGCTTGCGCGCGCGCCACATGCTCGAAGACGCGCGCGCGCGCTTTGCCGCTTGCGTCGGCGCGGACGCGCGCGAAATCGTCTTCACCAGCGGCGCGACCGAGGCCAATAATCTGGCGCTCAAAGGCACGTTTGCCTATCACGGGGTGAAAAATCCGCGTCTGGTTACGCTGCAAAGCGAACACAAGGCGGTACTTGACCCGGCGGGAATCCTGGTGAAAAGCGGGGTGGACGCGGTGTTTCTGCCGGTGCAGGGCGACGGTCTGCTCGATTTGGCGGTGCTGGAAGAAGCGCTGGCGGCAAAACCGCCGACGCTGGTGAGCGTGATGGCGGTCAACAACGAAACCGGGGTGCGCCAACCCTTGCGTGCCATTGCCGATCTGGTGCATCGCTACGGCGGCAAATTCCACGTCGATGCTGCGCAAGCCTTGGGCAAGATTGATGTCGATGTGCGCGCCTGGGATGCGGACATGGTGAGCTTTTCCGGGCATAAAGTGTATGCCCCGCAGGGCATTGGCGCGCTTTTCGTGCGCCGCTTGCCGAAGATGCGCTTGCAGGCGCAGTTGCACGGCGGCGGACAGGAGCGCGGCCGCCGTTCCGGCACCATGCCGCTCGCCCTGATTTGTGCCTTTGCCGCCGCGCTTGACGAGGCGGTGCGCGAGCTGCCCGTGCGCGCAGCACAGGTGCAAACGCGTTTCGACGCGCTGCGCGCCGCCTTGCCGGACGCGATGCACATCCACGGTACGCTTGAAAATGCGCGCCGCGTGCCGCATATCGTCAACGTTGCCACCGGCATCCATACCGCAGATGTCCTCGCCCGCGCGGATGCCGCGCAGCTTGCGCTCTCCGCCGGTTCGGCGTGCCAGAGCGGCGAAGCCTCGCATGTATTGCAGGCGATGGGGCGCGCGGACGGCATTCGTGTTTCGCTGTCGCATTTGACCACGCCGGCAGAAATCGCGAGACTAACCGCATTTTTCAATACCTTGGAACACCCATGATTGCACTCACCGACGCGGCCATCGCCCGCGTGGAAAAACAGCTCGCCAAGCGCGGCACCGGGCTTGGCATCCAAATCGGCGTCAAGCGCTCCGGCTGCTCCGGCTACAGTTACGACATCGACTTTCTCGATGCCGTCGCAGACGATATGCACAGCGAGCGCTGCGGCAACATCACCGTCGCCGTGCGCAAGGACGACCTCGCCCTCCTCGACGGCCTCTGCCTCGACGTCAAAAAAGACGGCTTGAACGAATATTTTACTTTCGACAACCCCCAGGCCAGCGCCACCTGCGGCTGCGGCACCAGTTTCAGCATCAGCTAAGGAAAATCCATGTCATTGACCAGCAAATCGGTGGGCGGTGCCCGCAAAATCGCCGGATTCTACAGCCCGAGCGCATGGAAGGCGCACGGCTGGCTGTGGCGCGGCGCACTCGTCGTTGGCACCCTCGTCTTCATCACCCTTGCCACCATGTGGTGGTGGGACAAGGAACCGGCGCTCTTCGACGTCAACGAAGCCGCCACCGCCTACCTCGACGAAGGCACAGAACCCGTCATCGGCTCCACCGTCGCTGGTACCACCGCGAAAATCATCGACGTCCTGCTCAACAAACGCGGCGGATACCTGCGCAACGACAACGCCTCGCCCGCCGTCTTCATGGACAACATCCCCGAATGGGAATACGGCGTCATCACCCTCCTGCGCGGCACCACCCAAGTCCTGCGCAACGACTTCAGCCGCTCGCAATCGCAATCCGTGCAGGCAAAAATGCTGGAAAACGCCGACAACCACATGCGCATCGACACCAAAAGCTGGATGTTCCCCAGCGCCGAAAGCGCCTACGGCAACGCCCGGCAGGAAATCATCGCCTACGCCCGCGAACTCACCGACGCCAACCCCAACAACGCGCAATTCTTCGCCCGCGCCGACAACCTCACCAACTACCTCGAACTCATCTCCAAAAACCTGGGCGACATCGCCCAGCAGCTCTCCGCCAGCGTAGGCGACGTCATCGTCAACGCCGAAACCGGGCCGCAAGCCAAAGAAGCGCCGTCGAGCCGCGTCGAACGCACCGCGTGGACGCAAATCGACAACCACTTCTACTTCGCGCGCGGTTACAGCTGGGCATTGCTCCACGAACTCAAAGCCATCCGCATCGACTTCCACGCCACGCTTGAGCGCAAAAACGCCCTCGCCCCGCTTGACCAAATCATCGGCGAACTGGAAAAAACGCAAAAACCCGTCTTCAGCCCCGTCATCCTGAACGGCCGCGGCTTCGGCTTCACCGCCAACCACTCCCTCGTCATGGCCTCCTACATCTCGCGCGTCAACGCCGCCATCATCGACCTGCAACAACTCCTGAGAAACGGCTGATGAGCATCTTCGACCCACACAAAAACGGCCGCGCGCCGTTCCCCCCCGAACCCGCAGCCCCCGCCGCCGTCGACGCGGAAATCGCCGCGCGCTTCGCCGACGCCGTTGAGCGCGAAGACTGGTACAACGCCTGGCGCTTCTACCGCGAAGGCGGCGAAGCCCTCCTCGGCAGCGGCAACGCCGTGCGCCCGCTCGCCGAATACCTCGAACGCGAAAACCGCCCCGACGACGCCCTCAACCTCCTCCAAGGCTTCGCCTCGCGCCACCCCGACCACCCCGACCTCGTGCGCAACTACCTCCTCGCCGCCGACATCATGCGCCGCCACCTCGGCGATGCCGACGGCGCGCGCCAACTCCTGGAAAACCTCGCCGCACGCACCACCGCCCACCCCGACCACCCCCTCATCCTCGCCCGCCTCGAAAACCCGGAGGACACATGAAACCCATCCGCACAGCCCTCATCGCCCTCGGCCTCGCCGCTGCCCCCCTCCACGCCGCCGACAACAGCAACGAACAGGAACTCCGCCTCGGCGACGTCTTCAACATCCTCCTCGGTGCCTACAACGGCGCCGCCGACATCGCTGAACAACGCGGCCACCCCTTCGCCGCAGAGCGCTTGTCGAGAGAAGACGCCGCCCGCCTTGAACGCGGCTTGAACCACCTGCAACACGAACTGCAAAACCTCGTCAAAGCCGACGGCAGCCTCGACAGCCAACGCGCCGCCCAACTCCTGAACGAACTGCAAGCCCTGCGCGGCGAACCGCGCATCGACTTCGTCAAAGCCGAAGAAAGCCTGCGCCGCGCCAGCAACGAAGGGCAACTCGGCTTTGAAAACTTCCTCGGTGCCGTCGCCAGCGCCGCCCTCTCGGCCGAAGTCGGCGAACTCAAACAACTCGCCGCCCAACAACTCGGCGACACCCCCTACCGTGGCGACACCATCCTCCTCGACCTCCTCAAACTTGCCTACGCCGACCGCGAACTCGGCAGCGTTGACCCCGCACGCGAAGAAAAAGCGCACCAACTCCTCGCCCACGTCATCGCCCAAGGCCACATCAGCGAAACACGCTACGAAGACATCCGCAAAGTCCTCGGCGCGCTCGGCCGCCCCTTCCGCGACGACTACAAAACCTGGGAACGCGCCCGCGACAACCTCGTGCGCCGCGAACTGAAAAACCGGGAAATGCAGGATGTCATCGGCCTCCTGCAAAACAAGGAACTGACCCCGGAACAGCGCGAACAAATCCTCCGCGCCCTGCAAAACGACAAAAAATAAGTAAAAATAGACGTTTTTTACCACAATGAAGCGCTTATCATGATAAAATTTATCACGTTAAGCGCTTTTTGGTGAGAAAATTTCTCATGGATACATGCAAGGTGAGCTTTGGCTCACCTTTTTTCGTAGATAACCTCAGTTCGGGATAAGGAAGGTGGATACGTCCACTGATATAACGTTGTTCCTCAATCAGTTCCTTCCCCCGCCTGCGGGGGAAGGTTAGGATGGGGGTGTAAAATGCGCAGCATTTTTTATGGATTTGAAATGAAAACTTCGTTTTCAACACCCCCACCCTGGCCCTCCCCCGCAAGCAGGGGAGGGTAATAGTTTGTCATTTCATAGAAAATTTCGAGGAATCATTCAAGAATGATCATCCTCTTATCCCGAGCTGAGGTTAGATACAAGGTCGGCCATTGATGGCCGATACGGTGGATTCACTATTTTCGTAGGATGGGCGTAACCCCGGGCACCCACGCCCATGCAGTTTGCGATGTTCCGTATCCGCATGGGCTTACGCCCATCCTACGACAAAAAATAAGCAAAAATAGATATTTTTTACCACCATTAAGCGCTTATGGTGGGAAATTTTTGCATAATAAGCGCTTCATGATGAGAAATTTTCTCATTGATGAATATAACCGCCGGATTCGTAGGGCGGGTGTTATACCAAATCAACAAAAAACAGAACGGAGATGTAGGTTGGTGGTGAGCCGTCAGGCGAACCCCAACATCATGAATCTCAAAATGTTGGGGTTCGTGCTGCGCACTCACCGCCAACCTACGATTTGGATGTTTTTATGATGATTTCACTATAACCCACCAAGGGGAATAAAAAAATCGGGCATCAAGCCCGATTTGCGCTTGTTTCAAGCCACCAGCCACGGCACATCCGGCGCGCTCAGCACGCGGCTGTTGATATAGGCCATGTCGAGGCTGATGACGTTGCGCACGATGTACTTGCCGCGCGCCGCGTCTTTTTCCAGCACCAGCGCCATGTCGGCGACGTTGTCGCGGATGATGCACAGCGGCAAAAGGAGCTGGATGCGGTTGTCGTACCAGTGCGGCACGGCGAGGCGGTAGTTGCGGTGCAGGCGGTCCTGAAGCTGGAGGATGGCGCCTTCGAGGGCGTTGCGCGCCAGTGCCGGATTGCCGCGCAGCACTTGCGGCAGGCGGTCGCCGCTTTCGTGGAGGATGTAGTGGTAGTCGGTTTCGATGTCGAGGCGGTGGTCGAAAACGAGGTCTGCCGGGTCGTCAATATAGGTGGCGATGTCGGGCAGCGGCTCGAATTCCGCCACTTTGTCGGAATGGGCGTCGAAAAAGCCGAAGAGTGTCCAGTCCGGCTGGTTGTATTCGATCGCGCCGTGGTTGCGGTAAAACGTGGCGTAAATGTCTTTGCCGCGCGTGGTTTGCAGGCCGGTGTTCAGGCAGGCGCGCGAATCGTCGCTGCTGTAGCGGATTTTGCCCTGCTCCTGCAGGCGGAGGAAGGTGTGGTTGAGATAGGCCTGGAGGATGGGGTAGTCGCGGCCGTGGCGGCGATGGTGATGGCTGAAATTCCACGGCTCGGGGCGAGCCTTGTCCGCGAGACGCTGGAAGGGTGTTTCCCAGTTTTCGCCGTGATCTTCGCGCCAGGGGAAATGGGCGAAAACGCGGCGGTGATCTTGATCTCTGTATCGTTTGGACAGACTTTCGTAGATGGGCATATGTAAATTCCAAAGTAAATTTGTAATGTGATACCCTCCGCAAAAAACAATCTAACGGCGTTGGCTCGCCTTGTTGTCTTGATTTTTGCAATGGGTGGTGCTGTTGTATAGCGCGGCACAGAATAGCAGAAAACCGCCATTTTTCGCCGCGCGCGGTGCGGAAAAATACGGCGGAGGCGGCATTGGTGGAATATCGCCGCTTCCCAAAAAATGGCGGTGGTGTCCTGAAAAGTATGCTGGCTGAAAAACAGCAGCGCGTTATAGGGTATGTTGACAATTCAGATTTTTATGCGACGAACTTCAAACAAAGCAACGAATTAAAGCCCCTCCCCCTTGAGTGGGAGGGGTTGAGGAGAGGGGGATAGAGAAATTCGCACAGCGACGAAATCATCGATATTTCAAATATTTTTCTGAAATCTTAGAAACTCCACTCACGAATTGTCAACAGCCCCTAAGGACGTAAATCCCGAAATATTAGTAGAAACAGTCCCCTCTTCCGCTTGCGGGACTCTCGCTTACGCGAGCTGTTCCAGTCGAAGAGCTGCGGAGCAGAGAGGGGCAGGGGTGAGGGGTGAAATGCGCAGCATTTCTTGATTTTTCTATGGAATGTAAATCTTTACACCCCCACCCTAACTTTCTCGTCCTTCGGACGAGCTGGCAAAGCCACTGGAACAGCTCGCGTTAGCGAGAGTCGCCCCGCAAGCGGGGGAGGGAAAATGAAGACCCAGCATATTTTTCAGGACACCACCAAAATGGCATAAGGTTCGTTTTTAACTCTTTGAATAAAGGGATTTATTCAAAGGGTTGTCTATGCCATTTTTCGGGGGGCGCTATAAACGGTTGCCCGGCGGCGGAAAATCCCCTAGGCTGGCGGGCGTTGCAATCATGGAACCCCACACTTTATGAACGACGAACCCTCCGGGTCGAAACCCTCATGGTTTGAAAAACTGTCCGGCTTTTTTGGCGACAATGGCCAGGACGACACCCCGGGCAAAACGCTTGCCCATCTGATTCACCAGGCGAAAGACGACGGCCTGCTCGCCGAAGAAACGGCGCAAATGATGGAAGCGCTGTTGCACATCGGCGACATGCAGGTCCGCGACACCATGATCCCGCGCGGACAGATGATTCTGATTGAAGACCATTGGTCGCTGGAACGCGTCCTCTCCGTCATCATCGAAGCCGGGCACTCGCGCTACCCCGTTGTTGATGCCGACCACAAACACATCCGTGGCATCCTCATCAGCAAAGACCTCCTCGCCCTCCTTGCCAGCGGCGAAGAAAACCCGGATTACCTCGCCTGCATCCGCAGCGCCACCATCGTCCCGGAAAGCAAGCGCCTCGACGCCATGCTCCGCGATTTCCGCAGCAACCGTAATCACATGGCCATGGTCATGGACGAATACGGCGACCTCTCCGGCCTCATCACCATCGAAGACGTCATCGAAGAAATCGTCGGCGACATTGATGATGAACACGACGAAGTGGCCGACGCGCCCATCGTCGCCAACGCCGACGGCAGTTATCAGGTGAAAGCCCTGACGCTCATCGCCGACTTCAACGAACGCTTCGCCACCCGCCTCTCTGACGAAGACGCCGACACCATCGGCGGTTTCGTTGCCCAATATTTCGGGCGCATGCCGGTAGTGGGCGACAGTTTCGAACTCGACAACTGGCAAATTCACGTCAGCAAAGCCAACCAGCGCCGCGTCATCAGCCTGGTGGTGCGGCCATTGCCGGACAACGCTTTGGTTTGATGTTATCTCGTATTTGTTGCGAAAATAGTCTTTTTTTACCACCACAAAGCGCTTGTTGTGAGAAATTTTCTCACCGTAGGGACGTAGCATGCTACGTCCCTAC
>JAUNKJ010000111.1 GCA_030532785.1 Cardiobacteriaceae bacterium | reverse complement strand
GGGGCTTTTGCTCCGTGCTTTTAATGAGTTGAAAAGTTTTGTCGTGTACTGAGGTCTCAACGCAATACATCGCGCCAATCCTGTTCAAAATAATGCACCAGGATTTGCGTATTCAAATAGTTGGGCTTGACGTCGCGCCGCGCCATGTCCGCCGGAAAATGGAACATTTCCGCCGCCGTTTGCCCGTCGAGAAAACGGGTAGGCACCGCAAAGCGTTCTGGCAGCGGAAAATCCGCCTCGCGCGCCGCAAGCACAAAGCCCCATTCGCCAAACGACGGCACATAAACGTGATACGGCGCGGTGTGCAACCCCGCCGCTTCCAGGGTCGCAACCACCGACCAATACGCCTGCGGCGCGAAATACGGCGAGGTCGACTGCACCACAATCTTCCCGCCCGGCGCAAGATGGCGCGCCACCAGGCGGTACATCGGCACCGAATAGAGTTTCCCCAGGGAAAAATTCGACGGGTCCGGCAAATCAATGATGATCACGTCAAACAGCGCCGCCGTTTCCTCCAGCCATTTGCCCGCATCGGCATTGATCACCCGCACCCTGTCATGGGCAAGCGCATCGCCGTTCAGGCGGCGCAACGTCGCGGAAGTGCGAAAGGTGTGCGTCATCTCGGGATCGAGATCAACCAGCACCACCTCCTCAACCTCAGGATATTTCAGCACTTCGCGCGCCGCGAGACCATCGCCGCCGCCGAGAATCAGCACGCGACTACGCCGCGCCGCCATCTCCATCGCCGGTAATACCAGCGCCTCGTGATACCGCGCTTCGTCGCGCGAGGAGAATTGCAAATTACCGTTGATATACAGGCGAATATCATCTTTCCATTGGGTTACCACCAAACGCTGGTAAGGCGAATGGCTGGCATAGACCACCGGATCGCCAAAATAGCTCTCCTCGGCGCGAAAAGTGATGCGGTTCGCATAGACAAAGGCGATCGCCAGCCCCCCGAGCACCAGCAAACCGCGCGCGCGAATCGCCGGATAACGCGGCAATTGCTCGCGGAACACCCGCGCCGTCAGCACCGCCACCGCCGCATTGAGCAAGCCGAAGAGCAAGGCCGAGCGCGCCATCCCCAAATGCGGTGCCAGCACCAACGGAAAGAGCAGCGACACCGCGAGCGCCCCGAGATAATCAAAGGTCAGCACCCGTGCCACCAGCTCCTTGAAATCCGCCTGCTGCTGGTTCAACACGCGCATCACCAGCGGAATCTCCATGCCGACCACCGTGCCGACTATCAGCACCAAGCCGTAAAGCAAGGTGCGGAAAGGCGCTGCGGAAAAACCGAAAGCCACGAACAAAAACAGCGCCGACAGCCCGCCGATGACGCCCACCAAAAGCTCGATCTCGATAAAGCGCGCGAGCGCGTCTTCATCCTTGATATAACGGGTCAAATGCGCGCCAATGCCCATCGCGAACAGATAAAGGCCGATAATCGAGGAAAACTGCAAGATGCTGTCGCCCAACAGATAACTGGCGAGCGCCGCCATGATCAGCTCATAGGCCAGCCCGCAGCTCGCGACAACAAATACGGAAATGATCAAGGTTCGGTTGAGTTTCATGGCCAGACGCAGAGGGAAAACGCAGGGATTATATACCCGCTCCCCCAGAGTACACATCAGCGATACTCAATTATAAATTAGATAAAAATAGTGTTTTTTACCACCATAAAGCGCTTTGTGTGAGAAATTTTTGCACGACAAGCGCTTCATGATGAGAAAATATACCACAGAGCCGTAGGGTGGGCTTCAGCCCACCATCCATGTGAACATCAGAAACGCTGCGATACAAAAATGGTGGGCTGAAGCCCACCCTACCATTCATCGCAAAAAAATCATCAAAATAGTGTTTTTTTACCATCATGAAGCGCTTGTCTCGGTAAAAAAATGCTATTTTCCATGTTTTTTTGATAACCCAAAAAACTCTCCATGCCGTATCAGGCGCTGCCGTGCAGGCGGAAGCGCAGTATTTTGCCGGGCGGGCTTTGCGCGAGGAGGATGCGCGAGGCGTCGTCGAGGATGCCGATTTTGTGATAGCCGCCGAGGGTTTGTGCGTCTTTTTGCAGGACGATGGGCTGGCCGCTGTGGTTGATCTGGATGGCACCGGGGAGGATGCCTTCGGAGAGAAGTTCGTGTGTGGGCGGGCTGAGCGCGTTTTGCCCGGCGAGTTGCACGCCCATGCGGTCGCTGGCCACGACGCGCCAGGGTTGGGAGAAAAAGCTCGCGCGCGCGGCGTCGCTGAAGTCCGCGTATTGCCAGGCGGGGATGACGTCGAGCCATTCGCCGCGATAGTCGGGCATGGCGGCGCGTTTTGCGCCTTGCAGGGGGATGTGGCGCGCAGCGGTGTCTGCGATGTGGAGCTGGCTGCCGACGCGCAGCGCTTGTGCGGCGAGCGCGAGGCGTGTGGTGGTGGCGCGCGAACCGAGGACGGGGTCGGCGACGAAGCCGCCGAGGACGGCGAGGTAGCTGTATTGGCCGTGGCGCGGGTAGCCCCATTGCAGGCGGTCGCCGGCGCGGATGTGGTGGCTGTGGCCGTTGATGAGGGGGATGCCGTTCAGGGTGGGATGGGCGTAAGCGCCGCTCACGGCGATGGTGGCGTCGCAGCGCGCTTCGAGGATAAGGCCGCCGGGGGCGATTTCGAGCTGGGCGGCGTTGTCGTCGTTGCCGAGCAGGGCGTTGTTTTGCGCGAAGGCGTAGTCGTCCATGGCACCGCCACGGCTGATGCCGATGGCCATGTGGCCGAAGCGGCCGAGGTCTTGCAGTTCGGTGAGCGGTGCGGTGCGCAGGATGTCAAAGAGTACGGGCATGGTAGTCGTCGAGGCTGATGGGGACGAAGCGCACGCGCATGCCGATGGCAAAGCGCGAGTAGAGACCTTGTTCCGGCTGGTAGAGGGGGAGCGGGGTGCGGGCGATGATTTGCCAGCCGCCAGGGGAGTTTTTCGGGTAGATGCCGGTTTGCTGTCCGGCGATGCCGACGCTGCCAGCGGCCACTTCGCGGCGCGGGGTGCCGTGGCGCGGGGCGGCGATGCGCGGGTCGACTTCGCCGAGGAAGGGGAAGCCGGGGATGAAGCCGATGCAATGCACGGTGTAGAGCGGCGTGCTGTGCCGTGCGATGAATTCCTCGACGGTCATGTTTTTCGCTTCGGCGAGCGGCAGGAGGTCGGGGGCGAGTGCCGGGTGGTAGCAGGCGGGGATGTCGATGATGGTGTCCGGGGCGTTGTCCAATTCGGGCATGGGGCTGCGCGCGAGCAGCGATTCGATGACGCGAGGCTCGGGGGGCGTACCGGCAAAGATGGCGAGGAGGTTGCGATAGCCGGCAACGGTGTCCTGGCAGTGCGGATAGGCCTGGGTCAGGGTGTCTTGCCAATGGCGGATCAGCGCGGGATAGGCAGGGGTGACGGGTAATGGCAGTTCGAGGAGGAGGGCATGTTCGCCGATGGAGGTGATGCTCGGGGTCATGATTGCGGGCGGATGGCGGCAATGGAGGGCGGATGGTCGCCGTGAATGCAGACGGTTCTGGCATGGCGCACGTCGAGGATGCTGCCGTCGATGGCGACGATTTCCCCTTTTTCGGCAATGCGTTGCCACTGGGCGCGGATGCTTCCGGCATCGCCATGCACGGCGTCGGGGTGGCGGCGGGCGCGCAACAGGCCGTCGGCTTCGTAGGCGCGGTCGGCAAAGACTTCCCACCAGATGGCAAGGCCGTGTTCGCGGGCGATGTTTTCCTGCACCGCTTCGCGGGCGTTGGTCGGCACCATCAGCACCTTGCCGCAATCGGCAGCGGCGACGATGGCGCAGAGGCGGGCGAAGAGGGCGTCGTCTTGCAGCATGTCGTGGTTGAGCGCGCCATGCGGTTTGACGTAATCAATGGTCAAACCGGCGTCGCGGACGATGGCGGCAAGGGCGGCGATTTGCGCGGCAATGCTGGCGTCGAGCGCGTCAGGGGCGATGGCGAGGGTTTGTCTGCCGAAATTGGCGCGGTCGGGATAGCCGGGATGCGCGCCGATTTGCACGCGGTGGGTTTTCGCGAGTTGCACGGTGGCGCGCATGGTGGCTTCGTCTCCGGCATGTGCGCCGCAGGCGATATTGGCAGCATCGAGATGAGGCATGACGAGGGCGTCGTCAAAGCCCTCGCCGACATCGGCATTGAGAAGCAGGGTCATGGTGCGGTCATGGTGGTGGGAAGCCAGGTCACGATGCCGGGGAAGTACCAGATGAGTATCAGCGCCAGCATCATGATGAAGAAAAACGGCAGGGTATGCGCGGCAATGGCGAGGAGGTCGCGCCCGGTCAGTCCTTGCAGGACGAAGAGGTTGAACCCCACCGGCGGGGTGATTTGCGACATTTCCACGATGATGACGAGATAGATGCCAAACCACAGGGGGTCAATCCCCGCCGCCTGCACCATAGGGAGAATGGTCGCCGTGGTGAGGAGGATGACAGAGATGCCGTCGAGAAAACAGCCGAGGACGATGAAAAGCAGCGACAGCACCACAATGAGCAGCGCCGGGGAGAGATTGAGCGCCACCACCTGGTCGGCCAAGGCGCGCGGCAGGCCGACAAAGCCCATGGCATTGGTCAGCACCGAGGCGGCGACGATGATGAAAAGCAGCATGGCGGTGGTTTTCACTGCCGCTTTCAGGCCGTCGACAAAGGTCGCCCAGTTGAGGCTGCCTTCCAGCCGCGTCAGGATAAGTGCGCCCAGCACGCCGAGCGCCGAGGCTTCGGTGGGGCTGGCAATGCCGGCGTAAATCGAACCGAGTACGGCGACGATGAGGCCGATGACCGGCAGGAGTTTCAGGGTGGCGCGCAGGCGGCCGCCCTGCCCCGTGCCGTCGCTCGCCGGTGCCGCCTCGGGATGACGCAGGCAATAGAGCATGGTGTAACCCATGAAGAGCGCAATCAGCAGCAGACCGGGCAGCACCCCCGCCATGAAAAGACGCGAGACGGATACCTGCGCCGCCACGCCGTAGATAATCATCATGATCGACGGCGGAATCAGCAAACCCAGGGTACCGGAGCCGCCCAGCGTGCCGATGGCAAAGGATTCGCGATAACCGAGGCGCTTCAATTGCGGCAGGGTGATATTGCCCACGGTGGCCACCGTGGCTGCGGACGAACCGGACACCGCGGCAAAAATGCCGCAGCTCAGGATATTGACATGATAGAGCCGCCCCGGCACGCGGTTGAGCCATACGGAAAGCCCATCAAAAAGATTTTTTGACAGCCCGGAGCGGAAAAGGATTTCTCCCATCCAGATGAACATCGGCAACGGCGCGAGCGTCCACGCCGACACCGAACTCCAGGCAATGGTCGCGGTGATTTCCCCCCAGCTGCCGTGGCCAATGAGGAGATAGGCGCTGATGGAAACGAGCAGCAGGGACAGCGCCACCCACAAGCCACTGCCGAGGCTTGCAAAGAGAATGGCGAGGAGAATCAGGGCAATTTCAATCTGGGACATGCGTTTTTCCGAAAAGACGTCTGAGCGCGTAATCGCACATCGACAAGGTAAACAGCACCACGCCGATCGCCATGGGCAGCTGCATCAGCCACAGCGGCAAGGGAATTTCGCCATCGGTAACATCGCCGTACTGCCAGGACTCGAAAACCATGACGATCACGAACCAGCTGAACACCGCGAGAATCGCGGCCGCCGCCAGCCCCACCACCACATCCAGGCGCTGGCGCTGCCTGCGGCTCATCCGCGCCACGAAAAGCTCGACGCGGATATGCGCCTCGTGGCGCATGGTATAGGCCAGCCCGAGAAACGCCGCCCACACCACGCAAAAACCGATCAAATCACCGGAAGACGGAATGTGGCGGTGCAACTGGCGCGCCACAATCTGCGCGAGAATCAGCAGGAAAATGGCAATGAGCGCGAGCGCCGCGCCCACGCCTGCCGCCTGGTAAAGCCTGTCGAGAACGCGGCGCAGCATGATTATTCGCGGTAGCGGTCAAGAATGGCCTTGCCGGCATCGCCTGCCGATTGCAGCCATTCTTCCACCATCTTGTCGCGCACCTTGCCCAGCTCGGCTGCGAGCGCCTCACTGGCAGCGGCCACCTTCATGCCGTTGTCGGCAAGGATTTTCTCATTGGCATCATTGACATCTGCCGACATTTGCCAGCCGCGTCTTTCCGCCGCCTCTGCCGCGCCGCGAATCGCCGTTTTCGTGGCATCATCCAGTTTGTCCCAGACTTTCTTGTTGATGAAAATCATGTTTTTCGGATACCAGGCATTGACGCGGGTGTAATTGCCGACAAAGTCCCACGCCTGCGAATTTGCGCCCGTGGCGCTCGAAGTCATCATCGCGTCGATCTGCCCGGTGGAAAACGCCTGGGCAATATCCGGCACTTCCACCGTGGTCGGCGCGGCGCCGAGATGCGCGGCAATCGCCGAGGTCATCGCATTGTAAGCGCGCATCTTCTTGCCGCTGAAATAGCTGGCATCGGCCACTTCGCCCTTGGTATAGAAATTCTGCCCCGGCCACGGCGTGGTATAGAGCAGCACCACGCCCTTCTTCTCCAGCGCGGCGGACACCGCCTCGCGCGACACCGTCCAGAGCTTTTGCGCCGCCGCATAATCGGTGGCCAGGAAGGGAATGGTATCGAGCTGGAACAGCGGATCATCATTGCCGAGGCTTGATAGCAAAAGCTCGCCCAGCTGCACCTGATTGCTGCGCACTGCTTTGAAAATCTCCGGTGCCTTGTAGAGCGATGCCCCGGAATGCAGGGTGATATCCACCTTGCCATCGGTTGCCGTTTTCACCTCGGCGATAAATTGCTTGATGTTTTCCTCGTGAAATTCATTGTCGGGATACGGCGTGGCCATATTCCAGTTATCGGCACGGGCAAAGAGGGAAAGCAGCATCAGGGCAAACAGGCTTTTTTTCATGGCATATCCTCCGTAACAAAATGAATCGGCGTTCACAATTCCACAATGTTTGCAAAGTGTCAAGAAAACGCCCCGCCGCCAGCGGACATTGGCGGCAACAGATTTGCCGTTCAGGGTCACGGCAAACGGTTGTGAGAAAATTTCTCATACAAAGGCGCTTATCACGAGAAATTTTCTCGCGATAAGCGCTTTATAATGGTAAAAAATCACTATTTTGACGGTATTTTTGATTTCCTACAGCTGTAGGGTGGGCTTTAGCCCACCGTCGCGCAGCGATTCGTTCCGTTTTTGTTGGTTTGGCTATATTTCAATGGTGGGCTAAAGCCCACCCTACAATCGCTTCGCAATGCTAGACTGACACCCACTCCAAGGTTAATAATGAGAAATTTTCTCACCCATAAGCGCTTATCACGAGAAATTTTCTCACTATAAGCGCTTCATAATGGTAAAAAATCACTATTTTGACGGTATTTTTGATTTCCTACAGCTGTAGG
>JAUNKJ010000110.1 GCA_030532785.1 Cardiobacteriaceae bacterium | reverse complement strand
CAACACGGCAAAGGCAGCGCCATCGACGCCGCCGCCGTCACCTGGGGCGGCATCCTGTCGCTTGCAGACGGCAAACCCGCGCGCGAAACCATCACCCTCGACAGCCACTGGTACGCCCTGCAACACGGCATCCCCCAGGCCAGCACCGGCGAAACCGTCAGCGCCGTGCGTGCGCGCCACGGCCACGACCACCTCCTCTGGCAACACTTCGCCGACTGCACCAACGCCCTGCGCCAAACCTTGATCCAACAAAACGACCCGCGCGACATCCTCCGCGACAACCAACGCCTCCTCGAACACATCGGCATCGTCCCGGCAAGCACCGCCGCCCTCATCCGCCACATCGAAGCGAGCGGCGGCGCGGCCAAAATCAGCGGCGCAGGATCGCATCGCGGCGACCAGGGCGGCATGATCCTCATCTGGCACCCCGACCGCGATGCCCTGCACGCCACGCTTGCCAACAACGGCTGGCACGCCGAACCCGTGCGCCTCGCCGAAACAGGTGCAGCGTTGGTGGAAGCATAGGAACGTAGGGTGGGTGTCAACCCACCAAAAATACCGCGACATCGCAAGCCGCATGGGTTGACACCCATCTACGGCTCCGGTGTTTTTGCAGGTTGATTGGGGACACGGCGGTAGGCTGGGTTAGCGGTGTAACCGCGTAACCCAGCGCAATATTTGTTGTTTTTGCTGGGTTACGGCTTCGCCTAACCCAGCCTACAATCGCTTCGCGACGGTGGGTTGACACCCACCCTACGGATTAGGTGGCGATTCCACTCACAAAAAAACGCCGGATGCACAAAACAAAAACCCTCCCCCGTTTACGAGGGAGGGCTGGGGTGGGGGATAATCGCGAAGCGATGACGAAAAGCGCTTACTCGGTAATCGCGCCGCGCGTGCCATGAAAACCCACGGCTTCCAGTTGTGCGTTGTCAGCAAAACCGGCGATTTCCTCCGCCTGCTGTCCGTAAAAATCGACCTGATAGTCAAAGCTGCCGCCTTTGGCGCTGCTCGCCGTGCCGCGTCCGACATAGCTGCTTTTGCCAGAGTGGGTTTCCACTTTGAGCGGGGCATTGGCGAGCGTTATCGTGCCGTAGCGCGAGAGCCCCGTAATTTCACCGTGGCCGGACTTGGCGGCGAAATCGACGTGGTAAGTCAGCGTGCCTTGTTCTTTCATGTCAAAGGCAACGCTGCGATAGGTGGCTTGCCCTACCTCGGGGAAACTCGCCAGCGGGGGCTCGACGCCATAAGTGTCCGCATAGCTGTATTTGCCATTCTCCGGGTTGTAGGTGACGATGATTCCGCCACGAAGGCCCTGATGGCTGCGGATGGTTTCGGGGAAGGACTGGCCGCTGTTGGTCAAGACAAGGTGGCCATGCAGTGTGGCCATGCCCGGTTGCAGACTGCGGTAATCCTGACGGGAAATCCACTTGCCGCCTTCGCGCACGGTACTTACCAACGTCGTGCCATTGGCGGTGATTTGATCAGGCTCGATCTCGCCATAGGGCGTTTCCGGTTCCTGCTGATCGACCTTACTGGCCTGAAATTCGGCTTTTTCGCCGGGGATGGGGTCTTTGGGGGCGTCGACAAGGGTCAGGGCATCATCGTTTCGGCACGCGGTAGCGCAGAATCCAGCGATAAAGGCCAACGTCAAATTCATAAAAACAGGTTGCATATTCATCTCCAATTGGTGAACAAAGGCTGTTTTCCATGTGACCATTCAGAAAAACGCGCCGAGGTTATTGTTTTTATTTTTTTTGACAAATGAACATGTTGCAATGGATGAAGAGCATGGTGTTTTTTCTCATGAGAAAGCGCTTATGGTGAGAAAATTTTGCATGGAAAGCGCTTTATGGTGGTAAAAAACCTCTGTGTTTGAGGATTTTTTGCAGAGGTTTTTTGCGGGCGTAGGTGGGCTTTAGCCCACCGCGTGGTGATTGTCGGCATGGTTTTGCTGGGCTGAAGCCCACCCTACGGGATCCAGAGAGGTAGGCTGGGTTAGCGGTGTAACCGTGTAACCCAGCGCAATGTTTTCGGTATTTGCTGGGTTACGCTTCGCTAACCCAGCCTACGATCGCTGCGCGATTTTTTTAATCATTCGCAACTTCTGCAAAAACAATTTGTTGCCCGTTCTTTACCAGCAGTTAATATCATTTTTTTAACGATAAATTTATCTTGATGCAGCGGTTGATCATGTTGTAACCGCTTTTTCCGTCAACCCTCAAGGATGTGTTATGGACGTTACTTTCAAGAATCAGGTCAAATGGATGCCGCTGGTTGTCATTGTTGCGATTGCCACGGCGCTGTTGCTGTTTGTCGATCCTGCCGCGTTTCCCGTGTTTGAACTGGCGGGCAAGGATGGCCAGCCGGTGGTGGCGCGGATGTCTGCCGAGGCGTGGTTCACGGTGGTGATTTTTGTGTCCTGCATTGCCGCGATTGTCGCCAATGTGTTGCCGATTGGCGCGATTGGCATGATCGGGATTACGGTGTATGCGGTGGTGATGGGATGGCACGGTGTGGCGACCAATGCGGGCGAGTTGACCGATAAGAAGGTTGTGGAAAAGTGGATGGTTGCCGCCTTGTCCGAGCTGGATGCGATGCTGATTTGGCTGATTGTCTGTGCGTTTTTGGTGGCACGCGGGTTTATCAAGACGGGCTTCGGCAGGCGTATTGCGCTGTTGATGATCAAGGCGCTGGGCAAGCGCACGCTGGGCCTGGCTTACGGGCTGTCATTTGCCGATTTGCTGCTCGCGCCGGCGATGCCGTCGAATACGGCGCGCTGCGGCGGGGTGATTTATCCGATTGCCAATGCGCTCGCGCTTTCTTATGACTCGAAGCCACATGATCCGTCGGCGAAGCGTTTGGGGTCGTTTTTGGTGACGTGCATCGGCACGGTGAACGATATTACCTCTGCGGTGTTTTTGACGGCTTTCACCGGCAATCTCCTCGCGGTGTCGCTGGCCAGGCAGTTCGGGGTGGAGCTTGATTTTGCCAATTGGTTCCTCTATGCCTCGGTACCGTGTCTTGTGGCCTTTGTTTGTGTACCGTTGTTTGTCTATTTCGTCAATCCGCCGGAGGTGAAACACACCCCGGAAGCGCCGAAAATGGCGGCGGAGCAGTTGCAGGCGATGGGCAAGATGAGCTACGGCGAGTGGATGATGGCGGCGACGGTGGTGCTGCTTTTGCTGCTGTGGGTCTTCGGCGAGAAATATCTGCATGTCCACGCGACGGCGGCGGCGATGATCGGGCTGGTGTTTTTGCTGCTCACCAGTGTGCTTACCTGGGAGGATGTCAAGGCGGAGAAGGGCGCGTGGGATACGCTGATCTGGTTTGCCGCGCTGCTGATGATGGCGAACCAGTTGAAGGCGCTGGGCTTTACCGACTGGTTCGGCGGGCTGCTTTCCGGGCAACTGCAAGCGCACGCGAGCGGTATGCACTGGGTGCTGGTGCTGTTGGTGCTGAACGCCATCTATTTGTATACCCATTATTTCTTCGCGAGCGGCAATGCGCAGATCGCGGCGTTGTATACCGTTTTCCTCGGGGTGGCGGCAAGTCTTGGGGTGCCGGTAGTGGCAGCAGCGTTCATGTTGGCGATGACCTCCAACCTCTATTGCTCGCTCACCCAGTACACCCACGCGCGCGGCCCGATTCTTTTCGGTTCGGGCTATGTGACCACGGCGGTGTGGTGGCGCACCGGTTTTCTCGTGACCCTGCTCACCCAGGCGATTTTCTTCACCGTGGGGCTGTATTGGTGGAAGATGGTGGGGATGTACTGATTTTATAAATCAGGCAGAAATAATCGTTTTTTTACCATGATAAAGCGCTTATCGTGAGAAAATTTATCACGATAAGCGCTTTATAGTGAGAAAATTTCTCACACAAAACTGTTTTACTCCTACGCGCCCAGATTTTCCTGACGCACGCGCAAGCGCTCGACCAGCGATTGCACCGCCGGGTCCGGGTCTTCGCTGCGGGCGAAGAGGAGGTCGAGGATGAGCGGGTCCTGGTATTCCAGGAGTTTTTCAAAGGCGCGGCGGTCGGCGTCGCTGGCGTGCGGGTAGTCGTCGGCGAGGTAGCCTTCAACGAGGATGTCGAGTTCTTTCATGCCACGGCGGCACAGCCATTTGAGTCTCGGGTTCATGCGGTTTCCTTGTGGGTAATCAATAGGTTCAGCTTCAGCGCATTTTGCGCACATAACGGCGAAAGGTCATGGCGTGGGCGTTGGCATCATCGGCGGCGACGTGTTCGGCGTCGGTTTCCTGCCAGCGTGCGGCGTCCAGTTCGGGGAAAAAACTGTCGCCGTCGACGTGGGTATGCACCTCGGTGATGAGCAGGGTGTCGACGAGGTCGGCGGCGAGCGCTTGTGCGTAAATTTGCGCGCCGCCGATGATGAAGCATTGCGCATCCAGCGGGGCGGCGAGCGCCAGCGCTTCTTCCAGCGAGGCGGCGAGGCGGGCGTCGGCGAGATCGAGCGCTTGTCGCGAGATGACGATGTTCGCGCGGTTGGGCAGGGCCTTGCCCAGCGATTGGTAGGTTTTGCGTCCCATGATGACGGGGTGGCCGCTGGTGTGTTGCTTGAAATGGCGCAGGTCGCGCGGTAAATGCCAGGGCATGGCGTTGTCGCGACCGATGACGCGGTTGTCGCTGTGGGCGACGATGAGGATGCGTTCGGGGGGCATAAAAACGTCCGGTGAAAAATCTGCGGCAAAATATAGCCGCTTCCCCCAAAAATGGCATGGGATTTTTTCTTGTGCTTTTGCACAAAGGCTTTTGTGCAAAGGGCTGTCTATGCCATTTTTCGTATGCACATCACCACCCAAAGGAGAAACGCATGATCACCAGCAACAAAATCGCCAGCGCCCTGCACCAGCGCCTGTGGCCGCATTTGCAGGCATTGGGGTTTCAGCACCGCTTTGGCCGCAGCTATTATCGCCTCGCGGACGGGCAAGTGTGGTATGTCGCCAGCCGGGCGCTGAACGCCCATTTGCGCCATCTTGGCCGCGCGAGTACTGACGCCGTTTTCGATGGCGTGGCCGGTATTTATCATTTCGAGGCCGATGAACAGGCCATCGTTGCGCGTTATTTGCAGGCGCGAGAGCCTTATTGGGGCACGCAATATCTGATGAATGTG
Organism: Cardiobacteriaceae bacterium; assembly: GCA_030532785.1. GTDB lineage: Bacteria > Pseudomonadota > Gammaproteobacteria > Cardiobacteriales > Cardiobacteriaceae > JAUMXB01. The sequence continues at coordinate 2,304 of JAUNKJ010000110.1, read as the reverse complement.
CAATGCGATGCCGCGCCCAGCCAGGCCGGTGGTGGCCGCAAAAAGGATATGAGCCTGTGGCGGGTGGCGGCTGACGGCAGCAATCTCGATGCGGTAATGGACGATTTTGAAGCGGCCTTTGTGCAACAGGCATTGCCGTTTCTGGACAGCATGTCGCGCCCGCCCCGCGCCGCCGATGCACAGCGCTACAACGCGGAAAAACGTGCGCAAGCCGCAGAATTCCGTGAACGTTATTTTGAGATTGCGAACAGCGGCAAAACCAAGGAGGCCGAGGAATGCCTGCGCTACTGGCTGCTGCGCGATGCTTGCGATTATGTTGGTTATTGGGACGCCCACGGTGGTGATCCGTTGCGCAAAGTCCAAGGCGGCAAGCCTTGATGCTGCCACCCCATGCCAGCATCCTTGCGCGCGGTGAAATTGACCCGGTATTCGGCGACAACCTTGCCGGGTGCGCGAATGCTTGAATGCTGGCATGAGAAATTTTCTCATTATTAAGTGCTTATTATGCAAAATTTTCTCACGATTAGCGCTTAATTGTGGCAAAAAATCATTATAAAAAGGATTTTTGTGATATCCATAAGCAAACACATTGATCTTGTCGTCAAACTGGCGCTCGCCGACGTGCTGAAAGCCGCCGGTTTCAAAAAACAGGCGCGCACTTTCCGCCGCGTCGAGGCGGATGGTAGCCTCAGCATCATCAACGTGCAGGCCGACAAGTACAACGAGGGTTCGCGCGGGGCGTTCGTCGTCAATCTCGCACGCTACATTCCCGAACTGGCGGATATGGCCGGAGAAACGCGTCTGGAAAAACCGGGGGAGGAACACGGCCATTTCCGCGCGCGGCTCGGGCATGTGATGGGGCATTTGCACGATGTGGACTGGATGCTGGATGCGCACAGCGACGATGCCGCCATTGCCGCCGAATTGCGCGCGGCGGTGGTGAATCACGGATTGCCGTGGCTGGACAGTCTGTTGCTTGAGAATTTCAAACGCGCGGGTGCGGATTTCCACAGCGTACCCGGCGGCAAACCCGACGGCGGGCGTTTGTATGCCGCCGGGTTTTATTGGCTTGCTGGCGAAGCGGAAAAGGCGCGCGAAACGCTGTTGCTGGAAATCGAACATGCGCCGCAGCGTGCGGCACGGGCGCGTGAGTGAGCGGCGCGGCAAGGCGTGGTGCTGTAAAGATGTGAGAAATTTTCTCATTTATAAGCGTTTACCGTGCAAAATTTTCTCACAATAAGCGCTTATAAATGGTAAAAAATCACTATTTTTACTGTTTTTATGAAATGATGTATTTGCGCGGCATACGCTGGCGGAGGGCGCGCTTTGCGCGTACAATGGCGCGCTTTGTCAGCGAGCCACGGCACTTGGTATGTGTCGGGCAAGAAAGGAGAAAATTATGGTTGCCATTACTTTGCCGGACGGTAGCGTGCGCGATTTTGCCGGGAGTACCACGGGCGCGGAAGTGGCCGCGTCGATTGGTGCGGGGCTTGCGAAGGCGGCGATTGCCGTGCGCGTCAACGGAGAATTGCGCGATTTGTCCGATCCGATTGATGCGGACGCAACGCTCGCGGTGATTACCGCGAAGGATGAGGAGGGCGTCGAGATTATCCGTCACTCTACCGCACACTTGCTCGGTCATGCGCTGAAGCAGCTGTGGCCGGAGGCGCAGATGGTAATCGGGCCGGTGATCGAAAACGGCTTTTATTATGACATCGCGAGCGAGCACCGTTTTTCGCCCGATGATTTGGCGGTGCTGGAAAAGCGGATGCAGGAATTGGCGTCTACCGCCTACAAGGTGGAGAAAAAATGGACGCCGGTGGCAGAGGCGCGGGCGCAGTTCGCGGATCGCCACGAGGATTACAAGGTGCGCCTGATCGATGATTTCGAGGCGGACGTGAAAGAAGTCGGCCTCTATCATCATGAAGAATATCTGGATATGTGCCGTGGGCCGCATGTGCCGCACATGGGGCATATCAAGGCGTTCAAATTGACGAAACTTTCCGGCTCTTACTGGCGTGGTGACGCCAACGGCGAGCCGTTGCAGCGCATCTATGGCGTGGGTTTTCGCGATAAAAAAGAATTGGATGCCTATCTGGAGCAACTGGCGGAAGCGGAGAAACGCGACCACCGCAAGATCGGCAAGCAGCAAGACCTCTTCCACCTTCAGGAAGAAGCGCCGGGCATGGTGTTCTGGCACGCCAAGGGCTTCACGATGTACCGCGAGATTGAAAATTACATGCGCGGCAAGTTGAAGAAATACGGCTATCAGGAAGTGCAGGGGCCGCAGATTCTCGACCGCTC
>JAUNKJ010000109.1 GCA_030532785.1 Cardiobacteriaceae bacterium | reverse complement strand
GTAGACGCGTTCGCCGAGGAGGGCGGGTTCACCGGCGGCAAGCGCCTGGTCGCGGTAGGTTTGCGCGTCGTGGTCGTGCCATTGGCTTTGCATGTGTGGTCTCCATGTTTTGCTTGAAAATGAGGGTTTTTTACCATAAGGAAGCGCTTATCGTGGTAAAAAATGGTTATTTTGGCGGATTTTGTGGTTTGAATTCTTGGTGATGACGTAGGTTGGCGGTGAGCCGCGAGGCGAACCCCAACATGATGATTTTAAAAATGTTGGGGTTCGTGCTGCGCACTCACCACCAACCTACGGTTTGTGTGATGGCTATGCCTTTTCCGCCATTTTGCGCCGCATTTCCTTGAAGCCGGCGACGAAGCGCGACAGGGTGTTGGAGAGGACGGTTTTTTCGATGCGGGCGTCGATGATGTGGAAGTGGGCGCTGTCGGCGATGGCGGCGTCGAAGGCTTCGCCGAGTTCGCGGCGGTTGTTGGCACTGTGGCCGATGCCGCCGAGGCTTTGCGCGATGGCGGCGAAGTCGAGGCGCGGCAGGTCGTTGAAGGCGGATTCGGGCTGGAAGGTGCGCAGCATTTCCCAGCTGGCGTTGTTGAAGACGATGACGATGGGGTTCCAGCCGTAGCGCGGGGCGTTCAGGAGTTCCCAGCCGGTCATCTGGAAGGCACCGTCGCCAACCAGCACGATGGGGCGCGCGCCGGAGGCGGCTTGCAGGCCGAAACCGGCGGGGACGCCGTAGCCCATGGTGGCGTAGAAGCCGGGGGCGACCATGATGTTGTTTTCGATGTCGAGGGTGGTGAAGAAGCAGTCGCCCATGTCGGCGGCAATGGGCATGTTGCCGTGGCGCGCGAAGTGGCGGTTGATGAGGGTGGCGATGGCGTCGGGGGTGATGGCGGCGTCGTCTTCAGGATAGTCGCGGGCGTAGTCGGGCGCGGGGTGTTGCGGGGCCGTGCGTTTTTTGCGCGGCAGGCGCGCGAGGAGGCGGTCGAGCAGATTGGCGAGGCCAATGTCGGGGTAGCTGTGGTAGTTCATCGAGCATTGGCCGTCGGCGGCGAGGATGATGTGCTGGAAGTTGATGTTTTGCGCGGAGAAGACGAAGTCGTTTTCGGTCAAAAGCACGCCGATGAAGAAGGAGACGTCGGCGTTTTCCACGATGTCGCGGATGTGGGCGTCGCCGCCGGAGCCAAGGTAGGTGCCGAGGAAGGGGGTGTCCGGGTGTTCGGCCATGATGCCGCGCGCCATGAGGGTGGTGGCGAGCGGGATGCCGAGGCGGGCGGCGAGTTCGCCAACCTGTTTTTCCACGCCGTAGCGGCGGATTTCCACTCCGCCGAGGATGACGGGGTTTTGCGCTTTTTTCAGGCGTTCGAGGATGGCATCGACGCAGGCGTCGAGCGCGGCGTCGTTGGGCGGCCAGTAGTCGGCGGGCGGTGCGGGCACGGGGTCGCAGGGCGCGAAGACTTTGTCGCGCGGGATTTCCAGATAGACGGGGCGCGAGTGGCGGATGCAGTTGCCGAGGACGCGGGCGATGGTGGCAGGGGCTGTGGCCGGGTCGTCGAGGATGGCCTGGTCGCAGGTAACTTCTTTGTACATATTGAGCTGCGAATTCAAGTCCTTGGCCTGATGGTGGACGAGGAGGCCGTGGCGGCGGTCGGCTTCGCCGGGGCCGCCGGAGAGAACGATGACCGGCGATTTTTCCGCATAGGCGGCGGCGATGGGGTTGAGCATATTGAATCCGCCCGCGCCGTAAGTAACGGCGGCGACGCTGGGGCGGCTGTGGTAGCGCGCGGCGGCGTCGGCGGCAAAGCCAAGCGCCGGTTCGTGGCTCAGGTAATAGCAGGGGAGGATGCCGCTTTCTTCAATGACTTTGAAAAAGGGCAGGGCGAAATCGCCGGGGATGCCGAAGATTTCGGCGACGCCGTGGGCTTTGAGGGCGGTGAGGAGTTGTTCTGCGAGGTTCATGGGGGTTCCTGGGTGGTGTTTTTTCTCATGAATATGGCTTTTGATCATGATTTTTTACCGCGACAAGCGCTTCATGGAGGTAAAAAAATAACTATTTTTTAGGATTTTTTGTGATTTTTGCTGTGTTGTCTCCCTTGCCTTTGGCGGTGGTTGCATGAATGTCCGGTGAACCACGGGTAATGTAGCGCAGGCGTGTGGCGATGCAAAGGTATGGTGTTTTTTTATCATGAGTAAGCGCTTTGAGTGAGAAAATTTCTCATGAAAAGCGCTTTATTGTGGTAAAAAATGATTATTTTTGCATGATTTTTGTAATGCAATTTGTGGCTGCGATGCCGGTTGATGTTGGGGTTCGCTGCGCTCACCACCAACCTACGGCTTGCCCTGCGGGCAAGTGGTGGGTTGACACCCACCCTACAACGGTGGGTTTACACCCCTACGATTCTGCACGGAAATTTTTGCCGTGTGCGGTTTTCAGCCCCTGATAGTGGCGGAAATTGTAGATGAGTGGTTGCCAGTGTTCGGGGTTGATTTTGCGGGCGTCGAGCATGAGGCGTTGATCAGCGTGGACGACGAGGATTTGCAGTTCGATGATGGCATAGCCGTCGCGTTCGGTGATGGCTTCGACGCGGGTTTCCGCTTGCAGCGGGCATTCGGCGATGCGCGCCGGGCGGATGTGGAGGGCGGCTTCGCGGGTGAAACCGCCGTGGGCAAATTTGTCGGCGCAGTATTGATATTGCCCTTGTTTGTAGTCAGGGACGGGGTTGACGCCAGTGAGCGGGGCAATGCGTTCGACCTTTTCCCACAGGGTTTCATCCGGCAGGTTGAGGACGGCTTCCGGGCAGATTTGCAGGTTGGCAAAGGCTTTGCCACGGGTACTCAGGCCGATGACGAGGTGTTCGCCCAGACACCAGCTGGACGAGGCGGGGGTGATGTTGGTGTGGCCGTCGGCATCGCAGGTCGAGAGGAGAAAAACGGGGAAGCCGTAGTAGAACATGTCCGGCTTGAAGGCGTGTTTCATGTTTATACCGTTTGGATGGTTGTTGTCATCGGGGCAGTGTAGGCGATACCGCATGGGTTTACACCCATCCGGCACCGATGTTTTGGTGGGCTGAAGCCCACCCTACAAAACGGTGGGTTTACACCCACCCTACGGTTTTTGGTGTGGCCGGGTCAGAAGTCGTAGTTGTCGATGTTGTCGGCGGTGAAGACGGTGCGCTCGGGCAGGAGGATGATGCCGTTGCCGTCGGCTTCGTAGTCGTAGCCCTGTACTTTGTTGGGCGAGACTTCCACTTGGCCGATGCCGGGGATGTCGAGTGTGTCGCCGACGTTGAGCGCGCCGTTTTTCAGTACATGGTTGGCGACGTGTACGGAGATTTTGCCCTGGTGGGTGACGTCCCAGAGACCAAAGCGCTTGACGGTGCCGCGTTTGATGTAGGGGCGCATGACGTTGGGGGTGGAGAAGCCGACGATGGTGACGCCTTCGCGTTTCAGGTTTTCTGCGGCCTGGGCGGCGGCGGGCAGGGCGTTGGCGTCGGGGGCGATGATGATGTCAAGTTCGGGGTAGGCTTTGAGGATGCCTTCGCCGGTTTGCAGGGATTTTTGCGCGTCGTTGTGGCCGTACTGGGTGGTGACGATTTGCCAGTTGGGGTGTTCTTTTTCGATTTTTTCCTTGGCGGCTTTGACCCAGGCGTTTTGGTCGGTGACGGTGGGGCTGGAGTAGAAGAAGGCGACTTGCGGGTTGTCTTTTGCGAGGTCTTCCTTGGCCATGTCAACGAGGAGGCCGCCGAGTTGTTCGGGGGTGCCCTGGTTGATGTAGTAGGAGCGGCATTCGGGGTTGACGTCGCTGTCCCAGGTCATGACCAGCGCGCCGCGTTGCTGGGCACGTTTCAGTGCCGGGCAGAGGCCGTCGGGCGAGACGGCGGAGACGATGATGGCTTTGTAGCCCTGGTTGGCGTAGTTGTTGATGAATTGCACCTGGCCGGAGACGCTGGGTTCGGTGGGGCCGTCGTAGGTAACGTCGACGCCGAGTTCTTTTCCTGCGGCTTTGGCACCTTCGCCGCCGCTGGTGAAGAAGCCGACGCCGACGAGTTTGGGGATAAAGGCGATGCGCTCTGCGCCCTGTGCCGTGGCGATGCCCAGGATGAGGGCGGAGGCCAGTGCGGTGTGTTGCAAGATTTTGTTCATCCTCGTTTCTCCTGTGTATGTGGCTGCGCCGCGCTTTTGCGCAGGGCAGCAAAGACGCGGCCAAGCCCCGCGCCGCTTTGGCGCAGGAGTACCGCACAAACCAGCAGGGCGCCGGACAATGCCCCGGCGATCTGGCTGGAAACCCCGGCCATTTGCAGCCCCTGCTGCAAGAAGCCGACGATGAGGGTGGCAAGCAGTGTCCCGATGATCGAGCCTTGCCCGCCGTAAATGGAAGCGCCGCCCAAGACCACGGCGGTAATCGCCGGGAGCAGGGTATCGCTGCCGAGGTCGCTTCTTGCCGAGCTGAAGTAGGCGGAGAGCGTGAGCGCTGCCACGCCGCTCATCAGCCCGAGCAGGATGTGGCAGAGGGTTTGCACCGTGGGCAGGTGGATACCGGCGTAGCGGGTGGCGTGTTCGTTGAGGCCGCAGAGGTAGACTTTGCGCCCGAAGCGGGTGTAGTGCAAAAGCCAGAAGAAAAATGCGGTTTCCGCGAGGAAGATGAGGAGGATGACCGGCACGTCGCCGAGGCTCATGTAGCCCAGTTGCAAAAAGGCTTCGGGAAAGCCGCCGATGCCCTCGAAGCCGCTTGCGCCGACCGTGCCGGAGAGTACCGTCGCCATGCCTTTGAAGAGGTACAACGTACCGAGGGTGATGACCAGCGCCTGGATTTTGGTGATGCCGATCAAGATGCCGTTCAACAAGCCGCAAAGCGCGCCTGCAATGAGGGCGAGGGCAATGCTTGCCGCGAGCGGCAGCCCGGCATGGTTGGCAACGCCGAAGACGATGGCGCACAGGCCAATGGAGGCGGCAAAGGAAATGTCGATGCCGCCCGCGATCATCACCAAGGTGAGGGGCAGCGCCACCATGCCGATTTGCACGAAGGCGGTGGTGCCATAGAGCAGATTGGCGGGCTGGATGAAATGCGGCTCGATCATGGCGAAAAGAAAGAGTTCGGCGACGAGAATCAGGAAGAGGACGCTTTCCCAGCGGTAGAAGCGCTTTTTCATGCGGCGTCTCCGGTTTGGCGCGCGTAGCGCTCGCGGCGCATGCGCCGTTCGGCGAAAAGACGCACGCGGCCGTCAAAGAAGAGAATCACCAGCAAAATGGCTCCGGCAATCAGATCGTTCCAGTGCGCGGCGATTTTGAGGAATAGCAAGGCATCGGTGATGGAGGTCAGAAACAGCACGCTCATCACGATGCCAATCACGCTGCCGCTGCCGCCGAGGAGGCTTACGCCGCCCAACACGTTGGCAGCAATGGCCTGCAATTCCAGTCCGTTGCCCGCCTGGTTGGCGATAAAGCCGATTTGCGCGGCGTAGATGAGTCCGCCCAATGCTGCCATGAGGCCGGAAAGGGCAAAGGCGGCCATCTGGGTGCTGATGACGGGAATGCCCAAATTGCGCGCGGCCTGTACGTTATCGCCGACGGCGTAGAAATACTGGCCGCGCCGGGTGTGGCGCAGGAAAAACCATGCGCCGACGAGGCTCGCGATCACGGCCAACACCAGTGGCGACAGACCGAACACCAGCGGCGCGTTGAGGTTTTTCAGGTTTTGCGGCAGGTCTTCCAGCCATTTGCCCTGGGTGAGCATCAGCATCACGCTGCGGTACAGGCCAAGGGTGCCGAGGGTGGCGATGATGGCAGGGATGCGCAATACGGCGACGAGTATGCCGTTGATGAGGCCTGCGAGCAAACCGCCGCCCAAACAGAAAAAAATCGCCAGCGGCAGGGAGAAGCCCGCCTTCAGCGCCATGCCGAGAATGACGGCGGAAAGCCCCAGAATCGAACCGGTGGAGACGTCGATGCTGCGCGTCAAAATCACGAACATCGTGCCAAGCGTCAGCGTCATCAGCACCAGCGCGTTGGTGAGTACGCCGGAGAGGGTGGCGAGGCTCAGAAAGCCGGGGGCGAAGCCGCCGATGATGACGCTCGCGGCGAGGATGATGAGGAAGAGGGTGGTTTCGCGGCGTTGCAGCAGGGTTTTCATGGCTTTCCTTTTAGGCAAAGGCGGCGGCGTTGATGGTGGGGACATCGCATTCGTGGCGCGCGAGTTCGCGTTGGCGGCGGCCGTGCGCCATCACCAACACGCGGTCGGCGAGTTCCGCCACTTCGTCGAAATCGGAAGAAATCAGCAAGACGGCAATGCCTTGCGCGCGGATGCTGCGGATGATGGCGTAAATGTCGTGGCGGGCGTTGATGTCCACGCCGCGCGTGGGTTCGTCGAGAATCAAGACCTTGGGGCGCGCGGCGAGGCATTTGCCGAGCAGCACTTTCTGCTGGTTGCCGCCGGAGAGTTCGCCCGCGTGCTGTTCCCCGGATTGGCATTTGATGGAGAGTTCGCCCTGAAGTTCCTGATACAGGCGCTTTTCTTCGCGCAAGAAGCGCTTGCCAAGGCGCGGCAAGATGAGCGCGGAGAGATTCCAGGCAATCGGGCAATCGAGGAAGAGGCCGTTTTGCTGGCGGTCTTCGGGCAGATAAATCATCCCGGCGGCGATGCGCTTGGCGGTGGAAAGCGGGAGTAGAGAAGTGCCGAGGAGTGCGGCGCTGCCGCTTTGCGCCGCGCGCAGGCCGAAAAGCGTTTCCGCGAGTTCGGTGCGCCCGGCGCCGACCATGCCCGCGAGCGCCAATATTTCCCCGCCGTGCAGGGTGAAAGAGAGATCGCGAAAGCCTTCGCCGGAGAGCGCTTCGACGTGCAGCACCGCTTCGAGCGGCGCATCGTGTGTTTCGCCATCGCGGGCGGAGAGGGCGGGTTTTTGCCCGATCATCGCCGTCATCAAATCGGTGTCGGAAAAATCGCTGACCGCACCGGAAAGCACGATTTCGCCATCGCGCAGGATGCTGATGTCTTCGCAAATGTCGCGGATTTCCGGGAGCTTGTGCGATATGAAGACGATGGCAACGCCTGCCTGCTTCAGGGATTCGATTTGCGCAAAGAGGGTTTGCGTTTCCTTCGGCGTCAGCGCCGAGGTGGGTTCGTCGAAAATCAGCACCTGCGAATGGCGCAACAGACCGCGCATGATTTCCACCAATTGGCGCGCGGCGATTTCCAGCGTCGCCCCCGGCGCTTGCAGATCAAGATGAATGTTGAGCGAGCGCATCAGTTCGCCGATGACGCGGCGCAGATAGGCGTGCGGCTCGCGGAGGCCGAGGACGAGATTGGCGAAAACGCTTTGATTGGGCAGGATTTGCGCTTCCTGCGGCACGAGATAGACGCCCGCCTTGTGCAGCGCGGCGGGATGAAAGCGGGTGATGCGCTCGCCTTTGAGGACAATCTCGCCGCTGTCCGGGGCGAAGAGGCCGGTGATGATTTTGACGAGCGTTGATTTGCCCGCG
>JAUNKJ010000108.1 GCA_030532785.1 Cardiobacteriaceae bacterium | reverse complement strand
ACCCCTCCCCCTCGAGGGGGAGGGGCTTTAGTTCGTTGCTTTGTTTGAAGTTCATCGTCAAGAGTCTGAATTATCAACAGCCCCTACGGCTCTGGTGGTCAAGTGAATGTGTTATTTAAACAATGGCGCTGGCGTCGCCTTCGCCCTGGCGGATGACTTCCGGCGGCATGACGGTGAGGTCGAGGACGGTGGTCGGGCGCAGGGGGATGTCGCCGGCATCGACGATGAGGTCGACCAGGCCGGTGACGGCGGCGGGGAGTTCGTGGATGTCGGTGTCGTAGGCGTCGCTGTCGAAAAGCGAGACGCCCATGAGCGCGTCGCCGTATTCGCCGAGGAGCGCCTGCAATACCGGGTGGTCGGGGACGCGGATGCCGATGGTTTTGCGTTTTTCATTTTGCACGCGGCGCGGCACTTCGCGGCTGGCGGGCAGGATGCAGGTGAATGCGCCGGGGAAGAGGGTTTTCAGCACGCGGAATTGCACGTTGTCGACGCGGGCGTAGTGGGCAAGGCGGGTGAGGTCGGCGCAGATGATGGTGAAGGGATGGTCGCGGTCGAGTTCGCGGATGCGGCGGATTTTGTCGGCGGCGCTTTTGTCGTCGAGTTGGCAGAGCAAGGCGTAGCCGGAGTCGCCGGGGACGATGACGACGCCGCCACGGCGCAGGACGTCGGCAATGCGGGCGATGTCGCGCGGCTTGATGCGTTGCGGGTGGATTTCAAGGATGTCTGTCATGTTTTACTCGAAAATAGTGTGTTTTTATCATGATGAAGCGCTTATGATGAGAAATTTTCTCACGACAAGCGCTTGATGGTGGGAAATTTTCTCATCATAGGCGGTGGACTAAAGCCCACCCTAGCAAACGGTGGGTTTACACCCACCCTACGATTGGGTCGCTTGGCTTTTTACCCCCTCTCGCCAACTCCTCCCCCTCAATGGGGAGGGGCTTTGCTTCGTTGCCTTGATTGAAGTCGAATCCAAACGGTGGGTTTACACCCACCCTACCATCAGCGTTTGCCCGGTTTGCGGTAGCATTCAAGGAGGGCGCAGGCGGCGTCCTGTTCCGCTTTTTTGCGGCTGCTGCCACGGGCGTTGACGACGAATGCGCCGCTTTTCGCTTCGATTTCAAAGACGCGGGCGTGTTCGGGGCCGCTTTCGCTGACGATTTCGTAGCTGGGCAGGGGCAGGCCACGGCCTTGCAGGTATTCTTGGAGGCGGCTTTTCGCGTCTTTCAGGCTTTGTGCGTCGGGGAGCGCATCGAGCGCGGGGGCGAAGAGCATGAGGGTGGTGTGTTCGCAGGTGGCGAAGTCGCTGTCGAGATAGACGGCGGCAATGAGCGCTTCCACGGCGTCGGCAAGGATGGAGTCGCGGCGGTGGCCTCCGCTTTTCATTTCGCCCTGGCCAAGGCGCATTTCGCGTCCGAGGTCGAGTTCGCGGGCGAGGATGGCGAGCTGTTCGCGGTTGACGATGCTGGCGCGCAGGCGCGTCAAATCCCCTTCCGGGGTGCGCGGGCGGTTGCGGTAAAGGTAGACGCTGATGATGGTTTCCAGCAGCGCATCGCCCAGGAATTCAAAGCGCTCGTTGTGCAGGGCGCTGTGGCTTCTGTGGGTGAGCGCCTGTTCGAGGAGCGCGGGGTTGCGGAACTGGTAGCCGAGTTCGCGTTGCAGGCGGTCGCGGTTCGTCATCAGCGGATGCCGTCGCCAATGCGGCCGCAGCGCCCGCGTCCCATGACGCAGTCGCTGTTCATCCAGATGAGGAGCGCTTTGCCGACGACGTTTTCATCGGGGACGAAGCCCCAGTAGCGGCTGTCTTGCGAGTTGTCGCGGTTGTCGCCCATGACGAAGTATTTGCCTTCGGGGATGACGGTTTCGCCGCGCAGGCGGATGCGCTGGGCGTCGTTGGCGGCGAACTGGATGTGGTGGCTGCGGCCTTCGAGGGTTTCGCGGAAGATGTCGAATCCGTCGAGTTTTTCCAGGAATTCAATGGGCTGCTCGATGTCGTTGATCCAGATGCGTCCGCTGTCAATGCGCATTTTGTCACCGGGGACGGCGACCACGCGCTTGATGTAGTTCAGGCTTTCGTTGGGCGGGTAGCGGAAGACGATGACGTCGCCGCGTTCGACTTTGCCGGTTTCGATGATTTTGGTGCGCAGCACGGGCAGGCGCACGCCGTAGGCGAATTTGCTGGTGAGGATGAAATCGCCGTCGTAGAGGGTGGGTTCCATCGAGCCGGAGGGGATGCGGAAGGGTTCGTAGAGAAAGGAGCGCGCAAACCACACGAGAAAGAGTATCCAGAACATGCCGCTGAAAAATTCGATAAATTTTTCCAACGGATAGACGGGGCGTTTCACCCAGTGCAACTGGTGGCCGGAGAGGGCAACGTTGCTCGCGAGCGCTTCGCGGGTGTTCTCCAGAAAGGGGCGGTATTTCTTTTTGATGCCGTTGCGCTCGGCCTGCTCGAGGCGCATGAAATAATCCTGGCGGTCGGTGGCATCGGCTTCGCCGCTTTTCAAGCGCTTGCGCAGGCGTTTGCGTTCACCGGCAAAGGTAAAGGCATCAATGATGTAGAAGATGAGGCAGATGACGACGGCAAGGGTCAGAATCAGCTCGAAATGGGTCATGAAGGCTTCGAAAAGGCGGTTCATTTATTTGTCTCCATCGACTTTGAGCACGGCGAGGAAGGCTTCCTGCGGGATTTCCACGCTGCCCACCTGTTTCATGCGCTTTTTGCCTGCCTTTTGTTTTTCCAGCAGTTTGCGCTTGCGCGAGACGTCGCCGCCGTAGCATTTGGCAAGGACGTTCTTGCGCAGCGCTTTGACGGTGCTGCGCGCGATAATGCTGCCGCCGATGGCGGCCTGGATGGCAACCTCGAACATCTGGCGCGGAATCAGATCCTTCATGCGGTCCACCAGATCGCGGCCGCGATATTGCGCCTGATCACGATGCACGATGATGGAGAGCGAATCGACCTTGTCGCCATTGATCAGCACATCGAGGCGCACCAGTTTCGCCGGGTCGAAGCGCAGCAGTTCGTAATCGAACGAGGCAAAGCCGCGCGACACCGATTTCAGGCGGTCAAAGAAATCGAGCACCACTTCGCTCATCGGCATTTCAAAACGCAATTGCACCTGGCCACCCGCGAATTGCATATCCTTCTGCACGCCGCGCTTTTCGATGCAAAGGCCGATGACCGCGCCAAGATAGTCTTTCGGAACCAATATGTTGGCGATGATGATGGGTTCGCGGATTTCCGCGATGTGGTTCACCGGCGGCAATTTGCTCGGGTTGTCGATGTGGATGGTGTCGCCATCGGTGGTTTCCACTTCGTAGACCACGGTGGGCGCAGTGGTAATCAAATCAAGATCATATTCGCGCTCGAGACGTTCCTGGATGATTTCCATGTGCAACATGCCGAGGAAGCCGCAGCGGAAGCCGAAGCCGAGCGCTTGCGAGGTTTCCGGTTCGTAGAAGAGCGAGGCGTCGTTTAAGCGCAGCTTGGCGAGCGCTTCGCGCAGGTCTTCATAATCATCGGATTCCACGGGGAAAAGCCCGGCAAAGACGCGCGGCTGTACCTGCTTGAAGCCGGGCAGGCTTTCGGCGGTGGGGTTCTGGGCGTCGGTGATGGTATCGCCGACCGGCGCGCCGTTGATGTCCTTGATGGAGGAGATGACAAAGCCCACTTCGCCCGCGCGCAGCACCTCGCGGTCGACAGCCTTGGGGGTGAAAATGCCGAGTTTGTTGATGAGATGGTCATCGCCGGTACTCATCACCCGCATTTTCTGGCGCACGCGCAGCTCGCCGTCGAAAACGCGCACCAGGGCGACCACGCCGACGTAAGGATCAAACCACGAATCAATGATCAGCGCTTTCGCCGGCGCGTCGGGATTGCCCTCGGGCGGCGGGATTTTCTGCACCAGTTGTTCAAGCAATTCGGGAATGCCGACGCCGGTTTTGGCGCTGACTTTCAGGGTTTCCGAGGTATCGAGGCCGATGATGTCCTCGATTTCCTGCATCACCCGCTCCGGTTCGGCCGAGGGCAGGTCGATCTTGTTCAGCACCGGCAGCACTTCCAGATTCTGCTCGATCGCGGTGTAACAGTTCGCCACCGATTGCGCTTCCACACCCTGCGCGGCATCGACCACCAGCAGCGCCCCTTCGCAGGCGTACAGCGAACGCGAGACCTCATAAGAGAAATCCACATGGCCGGGAGTGTCGATGAAGTTCAACTGATACGTCTCGCCATCCTGCGCGGTGTAATTCAAAGATACCGACTGCGCCTTGATGGTAATGCCGCGCTCCTTCTCAATATCCATGGAATCCAGCACTTGCGCTTCCATCTCGCGTTCGGACAACCCGCCGCAATACTGGATGAAACGGTCGGACAAGGTCGACTTGCCATGATCGATGTGGGCAATGATGGAAAAATTGCGGATATGGGAGAGCTTGCTCATGAACGGAAAACCGGTGCGGTCAAAACAAAGGGCGGCATTATAAGTGCGTCCCCGAAAAATGCCTACCGCTAGCGCGCAGCCCTTTTGTTGCCCCCGCCGCGCAGCGCGACTACACTGCACCAACCCCCACCCCAAGGAGAACACACATGAAAACACCGCGCACCCTGCTGCTCGCCGCCCTTCTCGCCGCTGCCCACGGCCATGCCGCGCCTGGCGATGACGACGCCCTGCAACAACTCATTAGCACTTACCAGCAAGCCGCAGCCCAGGGCGATGCCAAAACGGTTGCCGCCATCACCCACATCCCGCCCAACATACTCGCGCAAAAAAGCGAAGCGGAAGCGCGCGCCATGGTGGAAAGCTTCCTCAGCGCCGGCTTTGGCAACAACGGCGGCGGCCGCTTCAACGACACCTTCACCATCACCGGCATCGACTACCTCGACAACGACACCCGCGCCATCGTTCACGGCACGGCACAAACCCGCGACGGGCAAAACCTCAACGTGCGCTGGAAAGCCGTCAAACACGACAGCCACGGCTGGCAATACGACGGCATGGAACTCGTTGAATAACAGGCATCCGTAAAGAGCTAGTCTTTATGAAGCTTTCACAAAAACACCAAAAATAGTCATTTTTTACCATCATGAAGCGCTTAACATGAGAATATTTCTCACAACAAGCACTTCATGATGGTAAATTTTCTCATTGCACCCGTAGGATGGGTGAAAACCGGGCACCCACGCAAAACGCAAAGCCAACATCGCGTGTTGGGGTTCATTTTGCAAGGTGCTTCGACAAGCGGTTATTGCATTTCGACAAGCTCAATAACCGCCTGTCGAAATGCAGCAACCTTGCATGTCACCACCAACCTACGCCTTGCCCTGCGGGCAAGCGGTGGGTTTACACCCACCCTAGGGCGTGTTGACAATTCAGATTTTTATACAATGAACTTCAAATAAAGCAACGAACTAAAGCCCCTCCCCCTCGAGGGGGAGGGGTTGGGGAGAGGGGGATAGAAAAATTCGCGCAGCGACAAAACCCTCAAGATTTCAAACTGCTTTTTGAGTTCTTGCAAATTCCACTCGTGAATTGTCAACAGCCCCTAGACAAGCGGTTATTGCATTTCGACAAGCTCAATAACCGCCTGTCGAAATGCAGCAACCTTGCATGTCACCACCAACCTACGCCTTGCCCTGCTGGCAAGCGGTGGGTTTACACCCACCCTACGAGGCTGCGGAATCGTTTTAGGTTCGTAGGGTGGGCTTTAGCCCACCATCATCATAGGTATGGTTAAGCACAAAGCGCCGTAACCGTACATCTTTCATCACTTTACAAAAAACACAAAATAATAGCGATTTTTTACCATGATAAAGCGCTTATCGTGAGAAATTTTATCACGGTAAGCGCTTTATCGTGGTAAATTTTCTCATCACCCCAAAATGGATATAAACCCATCCGCACATGGCATTCCCCTGCCAATCGCGCTAGACTGCGCCCCTTTTGCCACACCGCATCGCCATGTTCGCCCACGCTTTTCGCCAAACCATCCCCGTACTCATGGGCTATATCCCCCTCGGTATCGCCTTTGCCGTCTATTGGTCGCAGCAGGGTTTGCCGTGGTGGGGCGCGCTTATCGCAAGTCTCGTCCTCTATGCCGGGTCGATGCAGTTTCTCCTCGTCGGTCTCCTCGTGGCGGGCGTGGATATTGCCGCCGTGGCCGTTGCCGCGCTCGCCGTCAACCTGCGTCATGCGTTTTACGGCCTTTCCTTTCCGCAACAGGCCTTTGCCGGACATCCCATCGCCCTTTCCTACGCGGTGTTTTCACTGACTGACGAGGCCTATTCGCTGGTTTCGCAATACGACAACCGCGCCGATTACCGCGAAATCTTGCTGATTCAGGCGCTTTGCCACGCTTACTGGCTCAGCGGCACGGTGCTGGGGCTCGTCCTCGGGGCATTGCTGCCGCCAGCGGTCATCGGTTTCGACTTTGCCCTGGCGGCGCTTTTCGTGGTGCTTGCCCAGCATCATTATTACCGCCGCGAACGGCGTCCCTTCCTCCTCCTCGGCGCGATTGCCATCGCTCTTGCCCTCGCCCTTGTCCATCTCGGCTGGCTGAACGCGCGGCAAACGCTGGCGGTGGCGATTGCTGCCCTGCTCGTCATGCTCTTTGTCATGCCGCGCAAGCCGTTGACGGAGAACGCGTCATGAGTCCGGGATACGTCATCGCCGCGATTGCCGTCTGCGCCGTCATCACCATCGCCCTGCGCGCTTTTCCTTTCGTTCTTGTCAAAGTCGCGCACCGCCGCCAGGCGCTCTTCGCCTTTCTCGGCGCGGTGATGCCGCCGGGCATCATGGCGATTCTCGCCATTTACGGCATCACCACCTTGCAATGGCAGGGCGCGCAAGCCGTGGTCAGCGCCGTCGCCCTTGTCGTGCTGGTGTTGCTCGAACACCGTCTGCGCCGCCCGGTCATCAGCCTGTGTAGCGCGCTCGCCCTTTACGTCGCCGGGCAAAGCCTGCTCAATGCGGGGATTTTGGGATAGTGTTTTTTTCTCATCACAAAGCGCTTATCGCGGTAAATTTTCTCATCATAAGCGCTTCATAATGGTAAAAAGTGACTATTTTTGATGATTTTATATTTTCAACAAAATAGTGTGCAAGTTGGCAGGCCGGGCGGGACGCCACAGAAAACGCGAAGCGTTTTGTCGTGGGAGCCCGGTTAGGCCTCATCCGTAAACCGGCGCGGTGTTTTCGGTTTCTGCCGGATTACGTCCTTCGGGCTAACTCAGCCTTGCAGGATAAGGCTTCCCGCGATTTCCAGCATCTATTTTGTCCCTTACGCCAAAAACAAACAAAAATAGTGATTTTTTACCACACCGAAGCGCTTACCACGGTAAAAAATCACTATTTTTATATCTACATTACCCCCACAGGGTGGATGTCAACCTATAGCAAAATCATCATAAAAAGTAATTTATTTTTCGCTGGAAGAAAAATCTCCATCCCAAGACCAAACGGGAAAAAGGCGCTGTATCC
>JAUNKJ010000107.1 GCA_030532785.1 Cardiobacteriaceae bacterium | reverse complement strand
CGCAAGCGGGGGAGGGAAAATGAAGACCCAGCATACTTTTCAGGACACCACCGATATTTGATGGAAGGCTGGGGCAGTGCACAAATGCTTCCATCATTCTTCAATAATCTGAGTTCGGGATAAGGAAAGTGAATACAACCACTGAAATGGCGTTGTTTTCAACACCCCCACCCTGTCCCTCCCCCGCAAGCGGGGCGACTGGCTCTGCCAGCTCGTCCGAAGGACGAGAAAGTAATGGTTTGTCATTTCATGGAAAATTTTGAGAAACCATTCAAAATCAATTACACCAGCTTGAAAGTGGCGTAATCAGATGAACGGCATGAAAAATCACTTGGCAATCAAATGCTCAGGAATCGTCAGCCCCTGTTCCTGATAGTAACGCGCAGCGCCCGGATGCAGCGGCAGCGGCAGGCCTTCCACTGCCTTTTCCAAAGACAGCGCCTGGGTCGCGGCATGAATCCCGGCGAGGAAGCCAAGGTTTTCATAAATGGTTTTCGTGATCTGGTAAACATGCTCTTCCGGCACATCGGCGTTCACCGCGAGCAGATTGGGCTGGGCGATGGTCGGCAAATCCTTGTCGACGGAGACATACGTCCCGGCCGGAATCACATAGCGCGTCCACAGTTTGCGTCCCGCATCCATTTTTTCCATTTGTTCGTCAGTCACTTCCAGCAGCGTCACCTGCCCCGGCACCGCAGCGAAGAGCTTGGTGATGGCCCCTGCGGGAACGCCTGCGGGAATCGATGTGCCGGAGACCTGACGGTCTTGCAGCGCTTCCGCGCTCGGGCCGTAGCCGCCGTACATCAGGTCGTAATCCTTGTAAATATCAATGCCCAAGCCCGCGAGCAGGGTGGCATTGGAGCCGATATTGCCGGAGTTGCGCGCGCCGAGCGCCATGCGTTCGCCCTTGAGCGCGGCAAAATCTTCCACCGTGCCGCTCGCCGCCTTTTTGCTATCCACCACAAAATGCTCGACGTTTTGCCAGAGCAGGGTGACGGAGCGCAGGTTTTCCTGCTTGCCCACCACTTCCATGGGGCCGGTGCCCGTCCAGGCGTAATAGCCGTAAAGCCCTTGCAACAAAGAGAATTGCGCTTCGTTCTTGCTCATGAGGCGGATGTTTTCATCCGAGCCGGCGGAGCTGATCGCGGAAAGGCTGATGCCGGTGGCCGGTTCGAGTTTCACTTTGGTGACGGTGGAAAGGGCAACGCCCACCGGGTAATACGTGCCGCCGGTGGAGGCGGTGGCGAGAATGTATTCCTGCTTTTCCGCCTGGGCGAAAGAAGCGCTGCATACGAGAGCGGCGGCTGCGGCAAGCATGAGTTTCTTCATGTTTTCTCCTGTAATCCTGAGAGGTTGGGGAAAAGTGCGTCGCGAGGCGACGGCTGTGCGCCGCGTATCATAACAAAAGGTAATGCGCGGGGATAATGATTGTGTTGCGATTAAGATGAGAAATTTTCTCATCATGAAGCGCTTATTGTGCAAAAATTTCTCACGATAAGCGCTTATTGGTGGTAAAAAATCACTATTTTTGTTTATTTTGTGAAATGAATGGTTTTTGCGGGCTGTGGCGGATTTTACCCGGGTAAATGTTTTGCTGCGACGGGGTGTCAATAAACTGCCAGAAACTCAATGCAATATATTTTTTGTCCATCATTTTTTAAGAATTTGTTTAGAATGTTTTGCGCGCAACATCGTTGCGTTTCGTTCTTTTATTTGAGGAGGCCGTTATGGAGCAGGCAACGCCACGCAAAGCGGGTTTCGGTGCATACATCGCTTTGATTTTTGCGATTATTTTCTTTTCGGGCTTGAGTGTCAGTCCGCCGATGAAGGCGCTGGGCGCAAAGATCGCGGAGACGATGGACGTACCGGCGGAGAAGGTACACAAGATTTTCAGCGTATTTGATTTCAATACTTTGAACGGCAAGTTCGGCAGCGTGATTGTGCCGGACGGCAAGGGCAGCATGACGCTTGCCGACAGCAAGGCGGAAAGCGGCGAAGCGGCGCTCGGCAAGGGCAATTTTTCCGGCAAGGGCGGCGAGGGCGCGCGCCAGGGCTTCATGTTTGCGCTGACGCTGGTGCCGACCACGATGTTCGCGCTCGGCATGGTCGCGGTGCTGGAGTATTACGGCGCGCTGGAGGCGATGCGACGGATTTTCAGCGTGATTTTGCGTCCGGTGATGGGCGTGCCTGGCGATACGGGTTTGGCGATGATTGCCAGTTTCCAGTCCACCGATGCCGGGGCGGCGCTGACGCGCGGCCTCTATGACGAGGAGAAACTCTCGACAAAAGAACGGGATATTTTCACGATGTTCCAGTTCAGCGCCGGGGCGACGATTACCAACTTCCTCGGCTCGGGTGCGGCGTTGCTGGCGCTGGTGTCGGCCACGGGCGAGACGGTTCCCGTTTCCATCGGTTTGTGTTTTGCCGTGATGTTTTTCTTCAAGTTTTTCGGCGCAAATCTGATGCGTTTTTATCTGAACGCCATTGAGCGCAAAGCATCCAAAGAACCGGGAGCATCCTCATGAGCAGCGAGAAAAAAATGATTACCGACGTTTTTGTCGATGGCGTCAAACGCGGCTGGAATATCGCGATCAGCAGCATGTTGCCCAACGTGATGATGGCTTTCGTGATGATTTATATCCTGAATCTCACGGGCTTGCTCGATTTGCTCGGGCGCTTCTTCGCGCCGGTGATGGGCATCTTTGGCTTGCCTGGCGAGGCGATGATGGTCTTGCTCGCGTCGTGGATGTCGATGGGCGGCGGCGTGGGCGTTGCCTCCGGGCTTTTTGCCGCAGGGACGCTGGGTGTCGCTGATATAGCGGTGATTGCGCCCTCCATGTATCTCATGGGGTCGCAGTTGCAGTACATGGGGCGGCTCTTGGGCGTGGTCGGCATTCCGGGCAAACATATCCCGGTGATGCTGCTCATTTCCGTGATCAACGCGTTTCTCGCCCTGTGGGTGATGCAGATTTTGGTATAACCGGAGACTCTTATGGACAAAAACACTTTTCTCGACCACATGAAGCCGTTCATCAACACCGATTGCGGCACTTATGATACGCAAGGCGTGGCGAAAATCGCCGACATGATCAGCGACAAATACCGCGCGCTCGGCGGTTGGCACATCAGCCGCAAGCATCTGCATGACGAAGTTGGCCCCGGCTTGCTTCTCACCAACCGGGAAAATCCCGAGCATTTCGACGTGCTGCTGATTGGTCATTTGGATACCGTTTTCCCGCAAGGCACGGCGGCGGAACGCCCGTTCAGGGTCGAGGGCAACCGCGCCTACGGCCCCGGCGTGGCCGACATGAAAAACGGCATCATCGCCATCTACGCCGCGCTGGCGGAGCTTGACCCGGCGCTGCGCGATGCGCTTTCCATCGGCGTGTTGCACAACCCGGACGAGGAAATTGGCTCGATCCATTCGGCAGAGTGGATTGTGGAGGTGGCGAAAAAAGCGGATCGCGTACTCGTCTGCGAATCGGCGCGTGCCGATGGCTCGCTCGTCAGCCAGCGCAAGGGTTATGCGAATTTCACGCTTCAATTCAAAGGTATCGCCTCACATGCGGGCAATGACCCGGAAAAAGGGCGTTCCGCCGTGCTGGAAATGGCGCACTGGATTTGCGACCTCACCCGCTTCAATGATTATGCGAACGGTACCAGTCTCACCGTCGGCCTTGCCAAGGGCGGCAGCGCCTCCAACGTCGTTCCCGAACACGCCGAAGCCATTGTCGACATGCGCTTTTGGGACAACGCGAAATTCGAGGAAATCCACAATATCCTGCTGGAAAAGGCAAAAACGCCGCACGTCGATGGCGTGGCAATCACCGTCAGCGTCAAATCGCACAAACCAGCGATGATCATGAATGACGGCACCAAAGCGCTGATGCAACTCGTGGAAAAAGCGGGCGAAAGCATCGGCCTGCCGATTACCTGGCAGGCGGTGGGCGGCGGCTCGGACGCCAATTTGACCTCCTCGCACGGCATCCCTTCGCTCGACGGCTTTGGCCCCATCGGCGCGAATTTCCACAGCGACAAGGAATATCTGGAAATCGACAGCATCGAAGCGCGGGTGGCGCTGCTCAAGGCAGTGCTGGAAGCGGTGGCAAAGAGTAAGTGAGAAAATTTCTCATTCATAAGCGCTTATCGTGAGAAGTTTTCTCACGATAAGCGCTTTTTGGTGGTAAAAAATCATTATTTTTGATGGTTTTGTCGTGTACAGAGTGGTTTTTTAAAAATCATCAAAACTGTCGGTCATTGATCGCTGACATGGATTTGATATCGGGCACAAAGCGCTCGATCACCGCTGCTCAGCGCCGCGTTTTGCATTGCCCGTCTTGCTGCGCAATCCGCCTTTTTTCTATACTGCGGCCGCCCGCAACGGGCATTTCATAACAATCAAGAGGAGTTTCACGATGACTGGCACGCCGTCCGGCAAGGGCGTTTTCAACCGTTTTCTCAATATCGTCGAGCGCGCGGGCAACCGTCTGCCCGATCCATTCATGCTGTTTGTCTGGCTGGCGTTGCTGGTGGTGGCGGCGTCGTGGGTGTTCAGTTGGTTCGGGGCGTCGGTGGTGCATCCCGGCTCGGGAAAAACGCTTGAGATCAAGAGTCTGGTGTCCGGCGAGGGGCTGCAATACATGCTGACCTCGATGATTTCCAATTTCACCGGCTTTGCGCCGCTGGGGCTGGTGCTTTCGATGATGATGGGCATTGGCCTTGCCGACAAGGTGGGGCTGCTTGATTACGGGATTCGCAAGTCGATCATGAAATCGCCGCCCGCGCTGCTCACCTATTCCGTGGCGTTTGTCGGCATCATGGGCAATCTGGCCTCCGATGCGGCGATGCTCCTGATTCCGCCGCTCGCGGCGATGGTGTTTTACAAGGTGGGGCGTCATCCCTTGGCTGGCCTGGCTGTGGGTTATGCGGCGACGGGCGCGGGCTTTACCGCGAACCTGTTTATCGTCGGCACCGATGCGCTGCTCTCCGGGATTTCCACCGAGGCGGCGAAGATTGTCAACCCGGCGCTGTCGGTTTCGCCTGCGGATAACTGGTATTTCAATATTGTCTCGGTGTTTGTGATGACGCTGCTCGCGGGCTTCATGACCACGCATTTCATCGAGCCGCGTCTTGGCAAGTATCAAGGCGAGGCGGTAACGCTTGAAGTGGAAGAAGATTCGCCGCTCGCGGCGCGCGGCCTGCGCAATGCGGGCATTGCCGCGCTGCTCTATATCGCCGTGCTGGTGATCATCATCGCCTGGCCGGGAAGCCCGTTGCGCAATGAAAACGGCGGCCTGATTCCCTCGCCTTTCCTCAAGGGCATCGTCCCGATTATCCTGCTGTTTTTCATCACGATAGGCGTAACTTACGGCAAAACCACCGGCAAGATTCAAAGCAGCCGCGACGCGGTGCGCTACATGTCGGAATCCATTCGTGATTTGAGCGGCTATATCGTGCTGATTTTCGCGATTTCCCAGTTCATCGCCTATTTCAACTGGTCGAACATCGGCGTGTGGATCGCGGTGAACGGCGCGGCGTTTTTGAAAGACATCGAATTCACCGGCATGGGGCTGATCGTCGGCTATATCCTCTTCACTTCCATGCTGAATTTCCTGATTACCTCGGGTTCTGCGAAATGGGCGATCGAAGCGCCGGTCTTCGTGCCGATGTTCATGGAACTCGGCTACCACCCGGCGTTCACCCAGGCCGCCTACCGCATCGCCGACTCCTCCACCAACATCATCACCCCGCTGATGCCCTACATGGTCGTCATCCTCACCTTCATGCAGAAATACGACAAAAAAGCCGGCGTCGGCACCCTCATCTCCCTGATGCTGCCCTATTCGCTGGCGTTTTTGGCGGTGTGGATATTGCTGATTCTCGCCTTCTATTATCTCGGCATCCCCTTCGGCCCCGGCATCATGCCGCATTTGTGAGAACCCCATGATTGACAAAGCATTGCAAGAAAAAATCGTGCAATGGCGGCGCGATTTTCACCGCCACCCCGAGCAGGGCTTTCTCGAAATGCGCACCGCCTGCAAAGTGGCGGCGGAACTGGCGCAGCTCGGCTTTGCCCTGCGCCTCGGGCGCGAGGTGATGGACGAAGCCGCCGTCATGGGCAAGCCGGATGATGCCACCACCGCCGCACATGCCGAGTGGGCAGCGGCCAACGGCGCGGACGCCGCCTACCTCCCCCATTTCCGCGACGGCTACACCGCCGTCGTCGGCGAATGGCAAGGCACGCAACCGGGGCCCGTCACCGCCATCCGCGTCGACATGGACGCCCTGCCCATCGAAGAAAGCGACGACGACAACCACCTCCCGCAACGCCAAGGCTTCCGCTCCACCCGCCCCGGCAACATGCACGCCTGCGGCCACGACGGCCACACCGCCATCGGCCTCGGCCTTGCCCACCTCATCGCCGCGCGCGGCAAAAACTGGCGCGGCACCCTGCGCCTCATCTTCCAGCCCGCCGAAGAAGGCGTGCGCGGCGCGAAAGCCATGGTCGAAGCCGGTGTCGTCGACGACGTGGACAACTTCGCCGCCCTTCATCTTGGCACCGGCGTCCCCGCGCGCCACTTCGTCGCCGCCGCCAGCGGCTTCCTCGCCACCCGCAAACTCGACATCCGCCTCCAGGGCATCCCCGCCCACGCCGGCGCTGCCCCCGAAGCCGGACGCAACGCCCTCCTTGCCGCCGCCAACATCGCCCTCAACCTCCACGCCCTGCCGCGCCACAGCGGCGGTGCCTCGCGCATCAACGTCGGCGAACTCCACGCGGGCAGCGGGCGCAACATCATCGCTGACCACGCCCTCCTCAAAGTGGAAACCCGCGGCGCAACCAGCGCCATCAACGACGACCTCTGCCACCGCGTCGAAGCCATCGTCGCCGGCAGTGCGCACATGTACGGCGTCGAATGGCACATGGAAACCGTCGGCAGCGCCATCCACGTCCAACCCTCGCCCGGACTCGCCGCGCGCCTTGCCCACATCGCGAAACCATCGCCGCACTTTGAACGCATCATCGAAACGGCCAGCGGCGCCCTCGGCTCGGAAGACGCCACCTACTTCATGCAGCGCGTACAACAACGCGGCGGCGAAGCCACCTACTGCGTCGTCGGCAGCCACCTCCCCGCCGGCCACCACCACGGCCGCTTCGACATCGACGAAAACGCCCTCATCGCCGGCGCGGACATCCTCTACCGCCTGCTTCTTGACTGCAACGGCTAGGCAATAGTCGTTTTTTCTCATCATAAAGCGCTTATTGTGATAAATATTCTCACCATAAGCGCTTTTTGATGGTAAAAAATCGCTATTTTTGATGATTTTTTGGAAAGTGATGGTAGGGTGGGCTTTAGCCCACCAAAAAAGCCCCTCCCCCTCGAGGGGCGACTCTCGCTAACGCGAGCTGTTCCAGTGGCTTCGCCAGCTCGTCCGCAGGACGAGAAAGGTTGGGGTGAGGGGGAAATCGCCAACCTACAATCGCGCGGCGATTTTTGCCATGGGAAGTTGGTAGGCTGGGTTAGGCGTAGCCGTAACCCAGCAAAAATCATCAACATCG
>JAUNKJ010000106.1 GCA_030532785.1 Cardiobacteriaceae bacterium | reverse complement strand
TGAAAACGAAGTTTTCATTCCATAGCCGTAAAAAATGCTGCGCATTTTACCCCCCATCCTAAGGACTGTTGACAATTCAGAATCTGATGAAATGAACTTCAAATAAAGCAACGACCTAAAGCCCCTCCCCCTCGAGGGGGAGGGGTTGGGGAGAGGGGGATAGAGAAATTTTTGAAGCGACAAAACTTCCAAGATTTCAAGCTGCCTTTCAAACTCCCGTAAATTCCACTCACGAATTGTCAACAGCCCCTAACAATCTCGTCCCTGCGGACGAGCTGGCAAGCCACTGGAACAGCTCGCGTAAGCGAGAGTCGCCCCGCAGGCGGGGGAAGGAACTAATCGGAGACCAACGCCATATCAGTGGAGATATCTACTCTTCTTATCCCAAACTCAGGTTACCCACAAAAAAACGCCTGCCGCGTCCCCGCAGCAGGCGTTTTCAATTTCCGGCTTCTCAACCTTGGGAAAAATCCAGCCCGTAGAGCGCGAGCAAATGGCGCAAGCGTTCATTCTGCGCCTGCCACGCCAATTGCACACCCTGGCGTCGTGCGGCGCGGTGCAGGTTGAGCAAGGCGGCGATGCCAATGCTGTCCACCGCACGCAGCGCACCATCATCTACCGTGCAGACCTTTTGCGGAAACGCAAAAACGGCCAGAGGCTGGCCGTTCAGGGCTTGCAGGGTCAGTTCGGGAGCAAGGTGCAAGACATTGCCCTGCCAATCGCCCAGCGCCACCATTATTTGACGTCTTCCGCTTTCATGGTGCGCACCTTGGCAATCAACGCGTCGAGGCCATTGCGCTGGATGTCGCTGTCGAAGGTGTTGCGGTAACTCGTCAAAATCGACACATTCTGGAAGCTCACATCGTAAATCTTCCACGCGCCATCCTTGAAGCGCAGATTGAAAACAATCGTGTTTTTCTGGCCGTCATTGGCAGTCACCTGGGCGCGGATCACGGTGCGCTGGTATTCATCGACCTGCGGCGTGCCGAGCACGGTCACATTCGCGCCGGTGTAATTCGTCCAGCCGCGCGAATACACGCGCACCAGCAAATCGCGGAAAGCATTGGTAAAAGCGCTGCGCTGCGCAGGCGTTGCCCCATTCCAGTGACGCCCGAGGACAAAGCGCGCCATCACATCGAAATCCATGTGCGGCAATACTTCCTCGCGCACCAGTTCGGCAAAGGCGTCGGGATTTTTCTGATAAAGCGCCTTGTTGCCCGCGAGCCGCTGCAACAACAGTGCCGATTGCTGCTCCACCATGGCCTTGGCATCGGCACCGGTCGGCGCTGCGGCAAAGGCGAGGGAAGCAAGGCTGCCAAGCGCAGCGGTCAAAAGCCATTTTTTCATGTCGGTTCCTTGTGTTGTCTGACGACGAAATCGCGGCATACCTTAACAACTCTGCCCACAAACGGGTTCACCATTTTTTAATGCAGGGGCTGTGTTACCATCGCCGCAAATCTTTACCGGAGAGCGCAATGATCATACGCAACAGCTACGGCATGGAATTTTCCAGCGAGGAAGAACGCGACGAATGGGACGCCTACATCGCCAAGCGCCTGGCAGAAGCGGAAAAAACGCCGATTGTCAGTCATGAGGAGATGAAACGCTTTTTTTCGCAATTACGCGCCGAGGCTCGCCGTGTATCAACTGAAATGGCAGAGTAAGGCGCAGAAATCCCTGCTTGAGATTCAGGATTATCTGTTGCAGGAGAAAGTGATGCCGTGGGTTCTGGATAAAGTGGTAGACAGCATTGAGCATACTGCGGAAAAACACATCGCCTTCATGCCCTACATGTTCCCGGCGCTGGGCAGCGACGAACATCTGCGCGTTTGCTATCTGCCCTACCCCTACATCATCTATTACCGCGTGGACGACGCCAGCCGCACCGTTACCGTCCTCGACATCGTTCACGGCGCGCGACAAAGCCGTCGCCACTGATATTTCAAAAAATCATCAAAAATAGCGATTTTTTACCACACTCAAGCGCTTATCGCGGTAAATTTTCTCATAATAAGCGCTTGTCCATGAGAAGTTTTCTCACCCTCTCTCCACCCTTTCCTTCAACGCCGCATTCATCGCCACAAATCCGGGCAGGGTCTGCGCTTCCAGTTTTTTCGCGAGCGGCCGCACCAACAAGCCGCTGAAGGTTTCGCTGTGCAGGAGGCGCGTTCTGCCGTCCGCGAGCCTCTCCAGACGAAAATCATGTTCGCCATCAAAGAGTCCGGGGATGATCAGCGTACCGCGCCAGCGCAAATGCTGCGGCACATCGCAGGCAATGATCTGCGGGCGGAAGCGCATCATTTTGCCGCCCACCGGCTGAATGCGCACATCCAGCCGCGCACCGTTTGCCACCTCGCCGTTGATGCCGACAATGAACGGATTCCACGCCGGATACGCGGCAAAATCCGTCAACACCTGCCACACCGCCTGCGGCGGCGCATCAATCACGATCTCGCTCGCCAAATGCTTCTTCACCCCTTTTCCCCCTGACCCATCGTCATATTGGAAATCACCTGCTGAATCAGCTTCTCCAGCACCACCGACGAACTGGTGAACTGAATCTGCCCGCCATCTTTCAGCGGCACGTCATCCCCGCCCGGGGTCAGTCCAATGTATTTCTCGCCGAGCAAACCCGCCGTCAGGATTTCCGCGCTGGTATCAGAGGGCAACGCCTTATATTCCCCGGAAATTTGCAAGGTAACGCGCGCCTGGTAAAACTCTGGATCGTAGCGGATGTCCGTCACCCGCCCCACCTGCACCCCGGACATCGTTACCTTGGCATTTTTCGACAACCCACTGATGTCGTTGAACATCGCTGTCAACTGATAAGCGTCTTTCGCACGAAAACCGCTCAAATCGCTGGCGCGCAAGCCGAGATAGAGCAGCGCCGCGAGGCCGCAGAGCACGAAAGCCCCCACCGCAGCATAAGTGAATTTATTGTTTTGCATGATTATTCTCCAAACATGATAGCCGTCAGCACAAAATCGAAACCCAGCACCGCAAGCGACGCCAGCACCACCGTCTTGGTGGTCGCCGCGCCCATGCCGCGCACCGTCGGCGTACTGGCAAAGCCCTGATACACGGCAATCGCCGCCGTCACCCAGCCAAACACCAAACTCTTGATCAGCATCCCTTCTACGATGTCATCGTAAAACGACACCCCCTGCTGCATCTGCGACCAGAACACCCCGCCATCCACGCCGAGATGCACCACGCCCACCAGATACGCGCCGACAATCGCCACCGCCACGAAAATCGTGGTGAGCAGCGGCAGCGCGAGCAGCGCGCCCCAGAAACGCGGCACGCCCACCTGACGCACAGGCTCGATTGCCATCATCTCCATCGCCGCGAGCTGCTCCGTCGTCTTCATCAGGCTGATTTCGGCGGTAATCGCCGAGCCGGCACGCCCGGCAAAGAGCAACGCACTCACCACCGACCCCAACTCGCGCATCAAAGACAGCGCCACCATAATCCCCAGCGACTGTTCCGCGCCGAACTTCACCAGCGTCGTATAGCCCTGAAACGCCAGCACCATCCCCACGAAAAACCCGGCCACCACGATAATCGGCAAGGAAAGCACGCCTGCGGCAAAAAGCGCGCGCACCGCGAGATACCCCTTGCGCAGCAGCACATCGGAAAAGCGCAGCAAGCGCAAGTTAAACCACGAAAATTGCCCGAGACCGGCCAGCGCATCCACGCCCGCCCGCCCCGTTTTCTCCAGAAACCTCAACATCCATCCTCCTGCCACAGGCTTTGCGGCGCACAACTGCCGGGAAAATGATACGCCACCGGCCCGTCCGCCTCCGCATGCATGAACTGATGCACCAGCGCATCCCCGCTCGCAAACAGCGCCTCTGGCGTATCCAGCGCCACCAACCCCGCATTCGCCAGCAGCAAAATGCGATCGGCAATCCGCGCCACCTCCGCCACATCATGCGACACCACAAGGCTCGTCATCGCCAGCCCATCATTCAAATCGCGAATCAACTTCGCCAGCACCCCGAGCGAAATCGGATCCTGCCCGGTAAACGGCTCATCGTAAATCATCAACTCCGGGTCCATCACAATCGCCCGCGCGAGCGCCGCGCGCCGCGCCATCCCCCCCGACAACTCGTTCGGCAACAAATCCGCCGCCGCCTCCAGCCCCACGCCGTGCAACTTCATGCGCACCAGCGTTTCAAGCACCTCTTTATCCAGGCGATACTTCTCCGCAATCGGAAAAGCCACATTCTCCGCCACCGACATATCGGAAAACAGCGCCCCGCTCTGGAACAACATGCTCATGCGCTCGCGCAGCCGCATCAAATCGCGGTGCGCAAGCCTGTCCACCCGCTCGCCCAGCACATGAATCTCGCCCGCCGCCGGTTTCAACTGCCCGGTCAGAAGCTTCAAAAGCGTCGTCTTCCCCGTACCCGAAGGCCCCATGATCGCCAGCACCTCGCCACGGCGCACGGAAAAACTCAAATCCTTGAAAATCGCGCGCTTGCCGCGAAAAAACGACACATTTTCAACACGAATCACCTCATCCATCGACAAGCTCCATGATGATCTGCCAATGCTCCGCCGCAACCGGCATCACCGAGAGGCGACTGCCCTTCCGCACCAGCGGCATCTCCGCAAGTTCCGCCATATTCTTCAACGTTTCCAAGGGAATCAACGCCGGAAACGCGCGCACAAAACGCACATCCACCAAATCCCAGCGTGGCTTCTCCGCCGTCGATTTCGCATCGAAATACTTGCTCTGCGGGTCAAACTGCGTCGGATCAGGCCGCGCCGCCCCCGCAATCTCCGCCATCCCGGCAATCCCCGGCGGACTTGCATTCGAATGATAGAAAAACACCCGGTCGCCCACCTGCATCTCGCGCATGAAATTGCGCGCCTGATAATTGCGCACCCCGTCCCAAGGCTCCGTCTGCCCCGGACGCGCACGCAAATCCTCAAGGGAAAACACATCGGGTTCCGATTTCATCAGCCAGTATCGCATCATTACTCCGTGGTAAAAATTCTCATGATAAAGCGCTTATCTTGGGAAATCTTCTCACCATAAGCGCTTCATTATGATAAAAAATTACTATTTTAATCATTTTTATGAAAAATCATAAATCGTTTACCAACCGTAGGCTAGGCGGGCTACCCGCCTGCGCAGCTATCCCCACAGCGCCCACACCACCAGCGGTGAAGTCAATACCGCAAACCAGGCATCGCCCGTGCGTTGGTGGCGGTATTGTTGCATACCGAGAAACAGGCCGAGATAGCACAGCCACCACAAAGACAGCGCACGCATGCCGATTTCCAGCCACGACCATTGCCGAGCGTGCATCACGGCTTGCCAGAGGCAATAGCCGAGCAACGGCCATTGCAGCAGCCAGCAAGAGATAAAAGGCAGGTGTTTTTTCATGGAATGGCATTTTTTGATGGCGCTACCTGCTCAATAACAATCCCAATGGAGCCACGCCTTGTCAAAACGCCGCGCGACCAAGTCCTTGCGGGCGATGAAGAATTGGCCGATGCCGCTGTCGCCCCACATGATGCTACCGTATTCGCCGTCCACTTCCTGGCTGTCGAGCTGGAACAGCAGCACATCGTCGCGCCCTTCGCGCGGGTCTTGCTGCGTGAAGTAGGGATAGCCCATGAGGTGGCTTTCGTTTTGCAGCGCGATCTCGACAAACTCGCGTTTCACTTCCTCGTCCAGTGCCAGTTCGCGCACCCAGTCGTAGAAGGATTGCCCGAAGATGGCGGCAAATTCCTCATGTTCGGCAAAGGGATAGTGCTCCGCCAGCGTCGCGCTTAGCGCATATTCGCCCGCGACCGGGTGGTACCATTCGGGCGCGGCGGCGGCGTTCATGTCAGCCTCGAAGCCGTAGCATTCGCGCACCAGCGCTTGCGCATAGGGGTTGGTTTTGCCCTGTTGCGCCAGATGGAAAGTCATGGCGTTGCCCGCGCTGAGGATGACGAGCATCTCGGTTTTGTTCTGCGGCGGATGGGCGACGAGCCGCGCGCGCTCTTCGGCCCAGAGGCGCGCGAGTTCGGCGTCGTTTTCATCTTCGACAAATTCGTCAGTTTCATCCAGATAACGCGAGAAAATTGCGGCGGTTTCTGCCGCCTCATCCCCCTCTTCTTCCTCCGCATCCAGCATCCCGTCAAACGCGGCAAACTGCTCGAGCAATTTGCCCACCGACGCCAGCGGATGCGCGTCTTCGTCCAGTTCATACACCTGGTCAAAATTGCGCACTGCATCGAGCGCCGTTACCGGGGCTTCGCCTTCGGCGACAAAGCCTTGCGCGGCAAAACGGGCAGCGAGTCTCGCCATGCGTTCGCCGAGCATTTGTTGCTCCCGCGCCATGATCTGCTGCTGGCGCGCGAAATCGGTCTGGGCAAAGGTTTCGCGCATATGGTGCATCAGGGTCTCGATATGCCCTTCCAGCACCTGATCGAGATCGGCGGCGCTCATCACCCGCGCGGCCTGCGCTTCGGCGACGATGGCATCGATATTGGCGCGCAACGCGGGCAAGGCCTCGCGCCACAGCGCGCTGAGCTTGTCATTGCCATAAAATTCAATGAGTTCAGCCTGCATTTGCCAATCGACTTCCAGCACCGCGCGCGGGTCATGCTGCCAGTATTGCCGCCAGCGCAAGTCGCCGGTGGTGAGCATTTGCCGGGTCAGCACCTGATGCATGTGCACGCTGTGTTCAATCTCCGCCTCGTCCATTTCGCCTTCGGCAAGCTGCCAGTACATATTGACCGGCTTGTCGACCAGGGTTTGCATCACATATTTCACGGTTTGCGGCAATGCGTCTTCGAAATACCCGGTGATGACGTACCAATCGCCGGGAATGCCGTCTTCTTCTGCATTGATATTGCGCACGATGTCGGCGAGCGCGGGCAGCGCCGCCTTTTCCTGTTGCCACAGGCGCGTCAATTCGGCGTCATTGCCTTTGGCAACCGCTTTCTCATGGCGCGCCAGCCATTCGGCAAGCATCTGTTCCGCCTCGCTTTGCCAACGCGCCTGAAAGGCAAGCTGTTCTGCGGAAAGCGCTTCTTCCTCGGGTTCGGGAAAGGCGTATTCCGGGAACAACTCGCGCTGCTGATGAGCCGTCAGCGAGGGCGCGGTGGTATCGGCGAAATACACCGTGCGCTGCCCGTCCGCTTCATCCATGCCGTAATTCCAATGGAAGGGATTGATATAAAAAGCCAAGATGCCCTGATGCGGCAAATCGGGATGCGGCGGCAATGCCGCGAGGTTGAATTGCGCGAGCAGCGCCAAGGGCTGGCCGTCGGCGTTTTCCGGATAAGGCTGGTTCTCCGGCCAATAACCGAAACCGCCAACGCGCGAGGCGGTGAGCGGCAAATCGTCGGCAGCACGGGTGAGTTCGAGCGACAGCACCGGACGCGCGTGCTGCGCGAGTTTGGCGATGATGTCGGCAGGGAGGAAGCGTTGCAGGTGGTTGAGCATGGTTTTTCCTTGTTTTTCTTGCATAGTATTTTTTCTCATTCACAAGCACTACTGTCCGAAAGATTTGTCTTGAATAATCAGCGTGATGCACAAGTTGCACAAAAATCGAAGATTGCACCCAA